>NZ_JAGSOG010000021.1 GCF_018139695.1 Actinospica durhamensis
GGGCGGTCGGGTTGATCCTGCCGCCGTGGACGGGCATCGCGCCGTCGCTGGCCTTCGTGGCCGCGATCGGGTTCGTGGTGCTGCAGATCCTGGCGACGCGGGTGCACCTGCGCATGGGGGACCGGAAGATCGGGCTCAACCTGGGGCTCATCGTGCTCGCCGGCGTGGTGAGCTGGCTTGCGACGATCTGGGTCTGAGGCCGAGGCTCGGGCGTAGACACGGGTGGACGGTATGAGCCGGGTGGAGGCGTGGGACTAGTACCGCGGGGGTGCGGTCTCATACCGGATCTAGACCCACGCGTTGACGCGACGACCTGGGGCTCAGCCGTACGTTCAGTGCTGTCGGCGGGAACCGTCGGCGCGGAACGTGGAGGGGAACGGTTATGTCTGGGATCGAGATCCTGATCGTCGTCGGGGTCGTGGGGTACATCATCTTCCGGCAGTTGCAGGGGGAGTTCCTGCGCGGGAAGCGCACGGTGCTGCTGCCGCTGATCCTGACCATCATCGGGTTCAGCGACCTGCGCTCGTCGCACGGGCCGCACTTGCAGACCGTCGACATCGTCTGCATCGCGATCGGGTGCGCCGGCTCGGCGCTGATCGGGTTCGGCTTCGGGGGGATGATGCGGCTGGCCGCGCGGGACGGGTATCTGTGGGCGCGGCTTCCGGTGCGCGGGCTGTGGCTGTGGCTGGCGCTGGTCGTCTGGCGCGTGGCCGCGATGGGTCTGGCTCTGGCTTTGCACGCGCACGTCGCCGCCTCCACGTCCACGCTGCTGTTCAGCCTCGGCGTCAACCGGCTCGCCGCGGCAGCGGTGATCGTGCTGCGGGCGCAGTCCATGGGGGTGCAGTTCGCGCCGGAGAAGAACGGATCGAGCATCCTGGGCGGGCTGCTCAGCAGCGAGTCGGGCGATCGTCGGCGATGAGCGAGTACGGGGAGATCGGGCTCGGCAGCGCGGAGTTCGGCGGCATGCGGCGTTCGGCGGGCCGGCGTGCGCAGCGGCCGCGCCGTACCGGGCAGGTGTTGCGCGCCGCCACCTGGTTCGCCCGGGCCGCGGGCCTGATCCTGTTGGGCGGGTTCACCTTCCTGCATCCGCCGACCTCGGCCGACGGACCGCTCACCCAGGAGATCGCCTACGTCGTCGCGGTGCTGGGCACGCTGGGGTGGGCGGCGGCCGTGGAGCCGTGGTTCAGGCTGCCGGAGCGGCTCGGCCTTCCGGTGTTGGTCGGCAGCCTGGGCGTGGTCGCCGCCGCCGCCAGCGTGGGGGCGGCGGCGGGCGGCGCGGGCGACGTGCTGATCATCCTGGCCGGCAGCGCGCTGATGCACGCGGGTAGCGAGTTGCCGAGGCGGGCCACGCTCGGCATCGGGCTGCTCGGGGTGGCCGGGCTGGTGCTCGGCGGGTCGGCATTCCATCAGGGGCCTGGCACGCTGCTCGGCTTCCCGCTGCTGCTGGTGAGCGGCGCGCTGGTCGGGGGCCAACGCGCGGCGTACCGGGTGCAGGCCGAGCAGGCGGCGGCGCTGCTCGCCCAGCACGACCGGCTGCGGACCGAGCAGCGGCGGGCCGACGTGCTCGACGAGCGTGCGCGGATCGCGCGCGAGATCCACGACGTGCTCGCGCACTCGCTCGGTGCGCTGAGCATCCAGATCCAGGCCGTGCGCGCCTACTTCGAGGATCTCGACGATCCCAAGCGCGGGCTCGAGGGCCTCGCCACCGCGCAGCGCATGGCGGCGGACGGGTTGGTCGAGACGCGGCGGGCGGTGCTGGCACTGCGTACCGACACCCTGCCGCTGCACCAGGAACTGGCCCGTGCCGCGGCCGAGCACGCCACCGTGTACCGCGTATCGGTGCACTGCGAAACCGAGGGGGATCCGCGCCCGGTGCCGCCGGATGCGACCGTGGCGCTGCTGCGCACGGCCCGCGAGGCGCTGGTGAACGCGGCGAAGCACGCCACCGGCCGCGCCGTCGCCATCCACCTGGCCTATACCCCGGACCGGGTGCGCATGACGATCGTCAACGACCTGGCGATGTCGGACCACTCGGACACGGCGGACGAGGCCGAGCCGGACACCGGCGCCGACACCCCGCCGCGCCCGCGCACCGTCGACGGCGGCTACGGTCTGACCGGGATGCACGAGCGGCTGCGGCTGCTGCGCGGCACGCTCGAAGCGGGTGTGCGCGGCCGTGCCTGGGTGGTGGCGGCCGAGTTCCCGTTCGCCCCGGCGCACCCGCTCCCGTCGCCCGTGTCTGCGCCCCTGTACCCGTCGCCGAAACCGGAGGATGCCGACCGATGACCGTGCCCGGCAGGACCTTGCGCATCGTCGTGGCCGACGATCAGGCCAGCGTGCGCGAGGGGCTCGTCGTGCTGCTCGGCGCTCTGCCCGACATCGAGGTGGTGGCGTCGGCCGCGGACGGGCGGCAGGCGGTGGATCTGGTGGCCGAGCACCGGCCGGACGCGATCCTGCTCGACCTGCACATGCCCGTGCTCGACGGCATCGAGGCGACCCGGCTGCTCACGGCCGCCTCGCCGCAGGTCGCGATCGTGGTGCTCACCACGTACCTCGACGACGCGTCGGTGCTCGAGGCGCTGCGCGCGGGCGCCCGCGGCTATCTGACGAAGGACGCCGACCGCAAGGAGATCGCGCACGCGCTGCGGGCCGCGTCGGACGGGCTCGCGGTGTTCGATCCGCGCGTGCACGCGGCGCTGATGAACGCCGCGTCAGGCGCCGAGGCGAACGCCACTGCGCGGGAGGGTGAGCCGGACGCCGCGGCGGACGGGCTGACCCAGCGCGAGGCCGAGATCCTGGCGCTGATCGCGCAGGGGCTGACCAATCCGGAGATCGCCGGGCGGCTGTTCCTGAGCACCCACACGGTGAAGTCGCACATCAGCCGGATCTTCTCGAAGACCGGCTCGCGCGACCGCGCCGCCGCCATCGGCTACGCCCACCGGCACGGGCTGGACCGCCTCCGCGCCCAGCCGCGCGGCCACTGAGCCCCCCAGTGGTTCAGTGCACTGAATCGAGGACGGAGCGCGGTGCGCTTTCCCGAGAATCAGAGTACGAATCAACTTGGCTGACCGATGGCCATCGCCGTCCGGTCCGAGGCGCGGTTGCCGACACGCCCGTCGGGTCCGAAACCCAGTGCTGAACAGCATAATTTCTACCCACTCGGCCCCCTGCCGCCCCACCTGCGTTCCGCGTGAAACTTACATCGGAGAAATCCGAGGCGGCCGAGCGCGAGCAAGTTCACCGGCCGCAGAGCATTGACGACCTTGGTCCGCGCTGGGAACGTGATCTCAGCGTGGGCGGCGTTGCCCGAGGGCAGTGGTCCCACGGTGACGTCGGGTACCCCCACGTGTCAGCCGTCTGGCCCAACTGGGGAGTATCTATGGGTGATGATTCGACTGAAAGTGCTGACCGACACCGCCTGACGGGGGCGGAGGCGATCGCGCGGCTGATGGTCGCGGCAGGGGTCGCCGAGGTGTTCGCCTACCCGGGTACCTCCGAGCTTGCCCTGTGCGACGCGGTCGCGGAGCACGCGGACCAGCTCAGACTCGTCAACGGCAGGGGGGACACCGAAAGCGCCTTCATGGCGGCCGGTGCCTCGCTGCTGCGACCCAACCGGGGCGCCGCGATCCTGCACGGCGCCCGCGGACTGACCAACGCGGCCGGGGCGGTGGCCGACGCCCGGCGCAACGAGGCGGGCACCGTCTTCTTCGTGGGCCTGGCCACCACCGCGTCCGCGCCGTTCCTGCCGCCGCACGGCGAGCCGGACCTGCTCGGCGGGATGAGCGCGTTCGCCGACTGGGTGTGGCAGGCCCCTGCCGTGCCCGGGGACGAGGCGGAGCGCCAGGTGGCCGCCGCGGAGTTCGTCGCCTCGGTGCGCCGGGCGTTCGCGGCCGCGGCCGGTCCACCCTCGCGTCCCGCTCTGTTCGGCCTGCCCCAGGACGTGGCCGAGCAGCGCTGGATTCCGGCCGCGCTGCTCGAGTCGGCCGCCCCGCAGGTCCCGGCGCAGCCGCGGCGGGCCTCGGAGCAGGACGAGACGCTGACCGACGCGGTCGGCGTGCTGGCGAAGGCGCAGCGGCCGCTGTTCCTCGTCGACGACTACGCGCTGCGGTTCCCCGGAATCCACGGCGCGCTCGACCGGATCAGCCGTGCCACCGGCGCCCTGGTGCTCCAGGTGCGCTACCGGCGCGGCCCGATGATGTTCGAGCGGCTGCGCAACGAGCGGGTGGCCAACTTCGCCGGGTGGCTCGAGCCGAGATCCGAGGCACACCGGAGGCTGCTCGAATCCTGCGATCTGCTGGTGACGGTCGAGGACCGCAACATCTACGAGCGCGTGGTCGGGAAGCTTCCGGCCGGACCCAAGATCGCGCTCAACACCGATCCGGCGAAGGTGCACAAGAACGGCTACCTGGGCGCCGCCGACAGCCTGATCGTGGGCGACCCGGCGGCCTCGCTCGACCGGTTGCTGACCGCGTTGGCGGAGATCGGGGTGACCGGTCGGCCGCTGTGGTGCCCGCTCGCGGACGCCCTCGACGAGGGACCGGGCCCCGAGCCCGCGGACCCGTCGGTGGTGGCCGGGCGCAGGATGCTGACCCGCACACTGGCAGAGGCGCTTTCGGGCTGGGAGCGTCCCGTGCTGGTGGATGACAGCCAGATGTTCGGCGGGCTGCTGAGCGACCACTACGACGAGTTCCCGGTGAAGCTGCGCGCGTTCGGCGGCCACGGCGGGTTCGTCGGCTCCGGGCTGTCCCTGGCGACCGGGCTCGCCCTCGGCGAACCGGACGCACGGGTGCTGTGCACGCTCGGGGACCAGGCGTTCACCAACTCCTTCCAGGGACTGGTGGCCGCGGTCGAGCAGCGCGCCCGGGTGCTGTTCGTGGTCTGCAACAACGGGCGCTCGGTCTCGCTGACCAAGCAGGCCAAGGCCTCGTTCGGCGCGGCGCCGCGCGACTACCTGGACAACGTCGCCGGCTTCGAATACCGCGCCCTGGCCGAGGCGATCGGGGTGCACGCGGCGAGCGTGTCGGTGCCGATCGGCGCGGCGGACCAGGACCGGGTCAGGGCCGGCACGGACGAGCTCGCGGTACTGCTCGGCAAGGCGGCCCAGATCGACGGGCCGGCCCTGGTGGAGGTCGTGGTGCCCTCGGATCCGGCCGTGTGGCGCGGGATCTGGATCACCACGGGCTTCGAGCGGAGCGGGACCACCGTCTGATGCTCGAGCCACCCGGGTCTCCGACCGCACTCAGCCTGCATCGGGCCAGGATCGCCGTGGCCACGATGTTCCTGGTCAACGGGATGCTCTTCGGCGACTGGGTGCCGCGGATCCCGATGATCAAGGAGCGGATCCACGCCGGGACCGGGCCGCTGGGCCTGGCCCTGCTCGGGATCGCGGTGGGTGCGCTGCTGACCAAACCGAGTGCGGGCCGCCTGGTGGCCCGCTACGGCAGCGGTCCGGTGACCCGGGTGGGCATCACCCTCAGCTGCGCCGCGCTGGTGCTGCCCGCGCTCGCGGTCAACGTGCCGACGCTGGCGTTGTGCCTGCTGGGGTTCGGCGGCGCGATGGGCGTGAACGACGTGGCGATGAACGCCCACGGCGTGCTCGTGCAGCGGCTGATGGGCCGTTCGATCCTCTCCTCCTGCCACGGCGTCTACAGCGTGGGCGGGGTGGCCGGGGCGCTGATCGGCGGCCGGGCCGCCGCGCTCGGCATCAGTCCACTGGTCCATTTCGGGGTCGCCGCGGCGGCGCTCGGCGCGCTGGCGCTGGCCGCCTCGCGGTGGCTGCTGCCGCCCGGGGGCGAGTCCCCGGGCGGTGGCGCCGTGGCCGCCGACGGGCGCGCCGGACTCGGGCGGGACCGGCTGGTGCTGCTCTACCTGCTCGGCGCGATCGGGCTGTGCGGGATGGTCGGCGAGGGCGCCGTGGGCGACTGGGGTGCCGTCTACCTGCAGAACAATCTGGGCTCGGGGGCCGAGTTCGCCGCCACCGGGTACATCGCGTACTCGGTGGCGATGGCGGCCGGACGACTCGGCGGGGACCGGTTCATCTCCCGCTGGGGCGGGCCGCGGGTGGCCGCGGTGGCCACCGCCTTCGGCGGCGCCGGACTCGCGGCCGGGCTCTCGGCCGGCCGGCCGTTCGCCGCGGTGGCCGGATTCGCCGTGCTCGGGCTCGGCCTTTCCGTGGTCAACCCGGTCGCCTACTCGCTGGCCGGCACGGTCGGCGGGGACGAGGCGGGTCCCGCGCTCGCGGTCGTCTCCGGCGTCGGCGGCTGCGGCATGCTGGCCGGCCCGCCGGTCATCGGCTTCATCGCCGAGGGGGTGGGGCTGCCCGCGGCGCTCGGCACGGTCAGCGTGCTGGCCTTCCTCAACGTGCTGCTGATCTCGGTGGCCGGGCGGCGCGTGCGCGTCCCGGCCGTGGCGCCGGTGCCGGCCGAATCGGCTTCCTGACCCGGGCCGGGCCGATCCCGCCGCCCGGCCGCACAGAAACAGAGATCCGACATTGAGAGGGTGGTTGTGATGGTGTCGCAGTTGACCCCATCGGACCGGGGGGTGCTCGCGGCCGCGGTGGCCGACAGCCTCGTGGTCCTGTCCGACCCGGGTGCGTCCCGTTCCGGCCTCTACTACTGGGGGCTGGCCAAGCCGTGGAACGAGGCCGTGGCCGCGGCCCTGCGCGCGGTGGACGAGCCGCGGGTGACCAAGGTGGGTGAGGCGTTGGCCGGTGAGCCGGAGAACGCCTCGCACTACCGGGAGCTGCGCTCCGCGCTGGAGGAGGCCGAGGCCGACGCGCCGGGCCTGGCCGCGCTGCTCGAGGCGGGCTGGCAGGCCCAGTGCAACTCGCGCATCGGCTACCACGTCGGCCCGCGCTACGACGCGGCCGCCGGTTCGCGCGCGGTCACCGCGGACGAGCTGCGCGTGGTGGCCCCGGGCGAGAAGCTGGCCGCCGACGTCCCGGCCGAGGTGCTCGTGGTCATCCCGTTCCGGGACCGCAACACCGGCGGGGCCCGGCTGCGCAACCTGCTGGCCTGCCTGATCGGCCTGCGCGACCAGTCCTTCCCGCGCGAGTCCTACCGCGTGGCCGTCGTCGAGTGCGACGACCGGCCGCGCTGGCGCGAGGTGATCGAACCGTACGCGGACACCTATCTGTTCGCGGAGAAGGCCGACCGCTTCAACAAGTCCTGGACGGTGAACGCGGGCGTGGTCAACAGCCCCGGCGACGCGGCGGTGGTGTGCATCCTGGACGCCGACGTGCTGCCGGACCGGGACTTCATCGCCCGCAACGCCGCGCGCTTCACCCGGGCCGGGGTCGGCGGGCATCTGCCGTACCGGGCGATGTCCTGCGTGGACTACGCCTCGGCCGAGTGGGCGATCCGGGAGCGGGTGAACGGCGGCGCGGCCGATCCGGCGCACCTGCGCGCGTTCCAGCTGCGCCGCCCGCCGGGGCTGTGCAACTGGGTGCGCACCGGCGTCTTCCACAAGGTCAGCGGGTTCGACGAGCGGTACGAGGGCTGGGGCGGGGAGGACAACGACTTCGTCTACCGGCTCGACCCGGTGGCCCCGATCGACGTGTTCGACGACTGGATCATGCACCTGCCGCACCCGCCGGCCTCCGAGCTGCGCGCGGACGGGGAACTGGTCAACGCACACATCCCGCCGCTGAGTTGGCAGCCCGGCCAGGAGATCGGCCGGCTCGACCGCTTCGCCGCGAAGGGCTGAAGCGTGCCGCACGAGCGATCCGGCCCCCGCGTCGTCGCCATCGGCGGCGGGCGGGGGCTCGCGGCGAGTGTCGCCGCCGTGCGTGCGTACGCGGGACACGTGACCGCCGTGGTGACCACCGCGGACGACAGCGGCTCCTCGGGCCGGCTGCGCGTCTCGCGCGGCATTCCGGCGCCGGGCGACCTGCGCCGCGCCCTGGTCGCCCTCGCCGGTGCCCAGGGCGATCCGCTCGGCCGGGCCTTCGAGCACCGGTTCGAGGGCACCGACCTGGCCGGGCACACCCTGGGGAACCTGGTGATCGCCGCGCTCACCGCGGAGAGCGGCGACTTCGTCAAGGCCCTGGATCTGACCGCGCGGCTGCTCGGCGCGGACCCGGAACTCGGCCGGGCGCTGCCGGCGACGCTGGAGCCGGTGGTCCTCAGGGCCCGTACCCGCGCGGGTGCGGAGGTCCTGGGCCAGTACGCGATCTCGCAGACTCCCGGCATCGCGACCATCGCGGTCGATCCGCCGCGGGCCAGGGCGGCGCCGGGCGTGGTCGAGGCCGTACTCGCGGCCGACCAGGTGGTGCTCGGACCCGGGTCCGTGTACACCTCCATTCTGGCGGCGGTCCTGATCGAGGAGATCCGGCAGGCGCTGGCCGAGACGAAGGCGCAGTGCGTCTACGTGTGCAACCTCGAGCCGGAGCAGTCCGAGACGGAGGGCTACGACACCGCCGCGCACGTGGAGGCGCTGTGGGCGCACGGCGTGTGCCCCGAGGTGGTCGTGGTGAACGCGGGCGGTGACGTCGACGGTTCGGGCTGGGCCCTCGACGCGTCCGTCCGCGCACCCCGGCCCGACGATCCACAACCTGATCCGCGTGCCCGGACCCGGGTGGTGGCGGCGAGCCTGGCCGCGCCCGACGGGACGGCGCACGACCCGGCCCTGCTCGGCGCGGTCCTGGCCGAGCTCGCCCGGGACCGCTGACCGACGAGGAGAGAGAGGGGAACATGGCGCGATTCACCTTGGCCTGCGCCTTCCACAAGACCGACCGCCTGCTGGAGCTGATCCTGCCCCAGGCGATCAAGGCCCTGACCTACCCGACCCGGCACGAGTTCGAGGTCGTACTCGTGGCCGACCGCTCGCCCGAGGACGTGGCGGCCCGGCTGCTGCCGCGCCTCGACGAGCTGGGCGTGGACGAGCTGCGCTACCGGCGCAGCGAGAAGCACGCCTACGGCGGGGCGCCCTCGAACAACTTCCACGCGCACAACTTCGAGATGAAGAACCCGTACCTGATCTCCTTCACGGACGACACCTTCATCTGGAAGTCCGACCCGCACTTCGACGTGCTCGACGCGCTGGTGCGGGTCTTCGAGGACCACCCGCAGGTGGTGATGACGACGAGGGTGGACGACCACGACGAGTGGGACCGTCCGCTGCTCGACCTCGGCCCGAACCTGGAGCCCGGGCTGCGTTCGGTCAACCGCGCGGTGGACCAGCTGATCGCCTACTCCACCTGGCGGGTGGAGCCGACCCTGCGCCGCTTCGGCGGTTTCGAGCAGGACGTGTTCACCAGCCAGCACGGCTTCGAGTACCAGTGGGAGAACCTGGTTAGCCACGCCGGCACCACCGGCGGGCGGGCCATCGCCTTCCCCGAGCACTGGCCGCTGCGGGTGCGCCACTGCGACCTGCGCCTGGATCCCGGCTCGATGCACGGCACGGGCGACGAGGAGATCAAGCTCAAGTGCTTCGACCGGCTGGTGGCCACCGAGGGACGCGAGAAGGAGTAGTCCAGGCCCCGGCCGCCCGCGAGCGGTGGGCCGGGACGGCGCGGACGGCCGGGCGAACTGTAGGTTTCACCCGGCCGTGGCGCAATCCCGGCCCACACGCTACGGTTTGCGGGAAGATCAGGTCATGGAGCACGGTTGAGCACGGTTGGGGAGCAGGTGCGAGGCACGTCAGAGGTCGATGACGCCACCGGGGGCGCGTCGGAGCAGGAATCGGCCGCGTCCGTCCCCTCGCCCGCGCCGCGGGTCCGGGCCGAGCGGCCGCTGTGGCTCACCGCGCTGCTGGTGACGCTGCCGGCCTGGCTGGCCGCGCACGCGCTGGTGCTGCTCATGCAGGACTACGCGGTGCGCCGCGATCCGCCGTTCGCCGCCCAGATGCCGAACCAGCCGGTGATCCACCACCTGTTCAACCAGCTGTTCACCTGGGACACCGCCTGGTACGCCGGCATCGCCGCGCACGGGTACTCCGGCGTGGCCAGTGACGGCATCCGGTTCTGGCCGCTGCTGCCGCTCACGATCCGCTCCCTCGATCTGGTCGGGATCGGCGCGCTCACCGCCGAGCTGGTGGTGTGCTGGCTGGCCTCGCTGGCCTTCGGCATGTTCATGTACCGGGTGGCGCTCGCGGTCGGCGCGGACCGGGGCACGGCCCGCCGCGCGGTCTGGCTGAGCCAGCTCGCCCCGGGCGCGTTCGTGCTCGTGATGGGTTACACCGAGGCGCTGGCCGGGATGCTGGCCGCCGCGTTCCTGGCCGCGATCGTGCTGGTGCGCCCCGGCACGCTGCCCACCGCCCGGGCCACCTGGACCTGGTACGCGGTCGGATTCGCGGCCGGCTTCGGCTCCGGCCTGGTGCGCCCCACCGGCTGGCTGCTGTGCCTGGCCGGGCTGATCGAGGTGGTCCGGGCCCGGCGCGACCGGCCGTCCGGCACCGCCGCGCGCCTGGTCCTCGCCGCCTCGCCGGTGCTGGGCCTGCTCACCTTCCTGGGCTGGGTGCAGTCGGAGTACCACGACTGGATGCTGCCCTACTCGACCCAGCAGGCGGCGAACCTGCGCGGCACCACGGCGCAGAGCCCGTGGCCCTCGGCCGTCGACTCGCTCAACCAGGGCGGCAACGGCGCGGGCGCGTTCACGGTGATCCTCGTGGTGGCCTCGATCGGCCTGCTGTGGGGCTGTGTCAGACGCCTGCCGGCCTCCTACACCGCGTGGGCGTTCGTGAGCCTGGCCGCCGTCATCACCGCGCCGCACTTCTCCTCGTTCGCGCGCTACTCCTCCGGCATACTCCCGCTGCTGCTCGTCGCGGCCATGCTCACCACCCGGCGTTCGGCCTGGCTCTGGACGATCGGGTCCTCGGCCGCGCTGTGCGCCTACTTCGCCTTCCAGTCCTTCATCGGGATCTACATCCCCTGAGTCCGGATCAGGTCGTCGCGGGCTGGGTCGGCTTCGGCTGCTTCGGGACCTCGATCGGCCCGAGCGACTCGAGCACCGGGAACCCGGCGCAGAACTCGGGCACCCGGCCGTGCGGCACGGCCTTGGAGAACAGGAAGCCCTGCGCGCGATCCGCCCCCAGCGTGCGCAGGATCCGCGCCTGCTGCGGCGTCTCGACCCCCTCGGCCGTGACCGTCATGCCGCACGCGTGGGCCAGCGTGATCAGGCTCGTCACGATCGCCTCGGCCGAGCCGTGCCCCTGTGGGCTCGGCTGGGTCAGCGCCTGCACGAAGGAGTAGTCGATCTTCAGCGTGCCCGCGGGCAGCCGGTGCAGGTACGCCAGGTTCGAGTATCCGGTGCCGAAGTCGTCGATCGCGATGCGCACGCCCAGATCCGTGAGCGAACGCAGCGTCTCGAGCGCCGGCCGTCCGCTCTCGCCCGGGCTCATCGCCGCGGTCTCGGTGATCTCCAGCTGCAACAGTTCCGGCGGCAGTCCGGCCGCCTTGAGCGCGTCCGCCACCTCGTCGCACAGGGTCGGCTCGTGCACCTGGCGCACCGCGACGTTCACCGCGACCGAGAGCCTGCGCCCGTCCGGCCCGGACGGCCAGGCGGCGGCGTCCGCGACCGCGCGGCGCAGCACCCAGCGGCCCAGCGCCACGATCACGCCGGTCTCCTCGGCCAGCGAGACGAACTCGCCCGGGCCGAGCAGCCCGCGCACCGGATGGTTCCAGCGCACCAGCGCCTCCATCGCGTAGGTGCGCCCGTCGGCCATGTCCACGATCGGCTGGTACTCCAGGAACAGTTCCCCGTGCTCGAGCGCGGTCGGCAGCGCCTGGGACAGCGCGTAGCGCGCAACCTCCCGCTCGTTGCGCTCCTGGTCGAACAGCGCCCAGCGCGCCTTGCCGTCGTTCTTCGCCCAGTACAGGGTGATGTCCGCGGCGCGCAGCAGCTCGATCGGCTTGGCCCCGGCGGCCGGGCGCTCGACCAGGCCCATGCTCGCCGTCACCGAGAGCTTGCGCCCGTCCAGCTCGATCGGCTCGGCCAGCGTCGCGAGCACGCACTTGGCCACGTCCGTCACGCACACCGAGCTCATCGAGCGCGGTACCAGGATGACGAACTCGTCCCCGCCCATCCGCGCCACCAGGTGCTGCGGATCGGTGGCCTCGCTCAGCCGCCGCGCCACCTCGGCCAACAGCCGGTCCCCGGCCTCGTGTCCGAGCGTGTCGTTGATCCCCTTGAACCCGTCGAGGTCCAGGAAGCACAGGCCGATCCGCTCGTCCGGCCGGGCGCGCTCGAGCAGTTCGCTCAGCCGCTCCATCAGCATGGTGCGGTTGGGCAGGTCGGTGAGCGAGTCGTGGGTGGCCTGGTAGAGCAGGCGCTGGTTCATCCGGCGCTGCTCGGTGATGTCCTCGAACATGGTGATCAGCAGTTCCACCGCGCCGTCGCCCGCCCGCACGGTGCTCGCCTGCATCCGGGTCCAGGTCACCACGGTGCCGTCGTCCGCGGTGAAGCGCTTCTCCGCGCTGTAGTGCCCGCGCCGGCCCGCCAGCAGATCCCTGATGGCGGCACAGAACTCGGGCGGGTCGTCGCCGTCGCGGAACTCGTCGATGCTGCGCCCGCGCACGGTGGAGGCGTCCTGCCCGATGATCCGGGCCAGCCGCTCGTTGATCTCGAGCACCCGGCCGTCGCCGTCCACCACGCCGATGCCCAGCGCGGCGTTGCGGAACACGGCGCGGAAACGGCCCTCGCCGGTGCGGTGCGCGCTCAGCACGGCCTGGCGGATCAGCTCCTGCTCGGCCCTGGTGCGCTCGCGCAGCGCGTTGGCGTAGCCCATGGACAGCCCGGAGAACAGGGCCATCCGTCCGTCCCTGGCCATCTCCTGCGGCAGGGCGTAGTCGAGCACGGTGATGCTGGTGGCCATCGCCTCCGGCTGCGTGTAGTCGCCCTCCACCAGGGCCCGTCCCGCCGCCGCGCCGCGTTCGCGCAGCGCGTCCGGGCCGCAGGCGCCGAGGAAGCGCTCGGCCAGATCCTGCAGCAGCCCGCGCGAGCGCGCCGCGTTCCCCGGCACGCCGCCGATCTCGGCCAGCGCCTCGAACCAGACCGCGGCCACGCGCTGAGCCGCGGCGCTCACGACGCCCCGCCCGTTTCGTCCGTTCGGCAGGACTTTGCCACACTTGGTGCCACGGTGGCGGATGTGAAGGATGGGCAGCGCATGGCGGAGTGTCGGCGCATGCTGCTCCCCTTCGCTGCTCGATGGCGCTCACGAGCGTGTGCTCACGCGCCTCGGCCTCGCGCGTCATGCCTGACCCTGGGCCGACGCGCATGCTTGATGGGCACGCTCGCTTGTCTAGTCATGATATGGCTACGGGGGTGACGTGCGTCTACCCATGAAGCTGATGTCGACCCGATCCGTATCCACACACGGCCGCTCGCGGCGGTCCCGGCAGGCCGTGGTGGGAGCCTGGCCGGGCGATCTCCGCGCCGCGGGGGCAGGCTAACATTTCGCGGCTATGCGCCAGGCAATCTTTCGGCGATGTAAAGCAAACCTTCCGCCAAGTCGGAGGCGGTGGGGAAGTTCTCCCGATCCATGAGGTACTGCGCGACCAAGCCCGTCATCAACACGCTGTAGAAGCTGCCCACCGACTGCGCCAGCGCGCCGTCGCGCTCCGGAGTCAGGCCCTGGAAGGCCTTCGCGAGCTCGAGCCGGCCGTACTGCACGGCGCCGGCCATGAAATGGCCGAGGGCCTCGTTGTGTGCGCCCTCGAGGCCCATCTCCATGTTGAGCCGAAGCAGGGACCTGCGTTCCGGGAAGCTCGTCAGGATCTCGTCGAAGAACGCCCGGAACTGTTCGATCGAACCGGTGGGCGACTCCTCGTGCGTATCGTCGCCGTCGTCGAACCAGTCCTCCATCGCGCCCATGAACGCCTGCTCGAGCAGCGACTCCTTCGACCCGAAGTGGTAGCCGATGGCCGCCAGGCTCACCCCGGCGGCCTCCGCGATGTCGCGCGCGGTGGTCCTGGCGTAGCCCTTCTCCAGCAGACAGCGCTTGGCGCCCTCCAGCAGGGCCTCACGATTTCCCATGTCAGCGAGCATACCGCAGCCTCGGACGATCGTCTTGGACGCTTGTTCTAGACAAGTGTGCAAGACGTATGTACAGTCGAGACGTGACGAGGAATCAGGTAGTCGAAGGCGCGGCCCCGCGGGCGGGCCGCCGGGAGTGGATCGCGCTGGCGGTCCTGCTGCTCCCCTTGCTGCTGGTCTCGATGGACACCTCGGTGCTGCTCTACGCAGTGCCCTTCATCACCAGGGCCCTGCATCCGAGCAGCACCCAGCAGCTGTGGATGTACGACATGTACGGCTTCGTGCTCGCCGGGCTGCTGATCACCATGGGCGCGATCGGCGACCGGATCGGCCGTCGCAGGCTCCTGCTCGTCGGGGCGTTCTTCTTCAGCGTCGCCTCGCTCGGCGCGGCCTACGCGGGCAGCGCGGGGGAGCTGATCGCGGCCCGGGCCGTGCAGGGCGTCGCCGGCGCCACGCTCATGCCGTCCACGCTCGCGCTGATCCGCAACCTCTTCCACGACGAGGCCCAGCGCAGAAAGGCCATCGGCGTGTGGACCGGCGGGATGATGGGCGGCATCCTGATCGGCCCGGTCATCAGCGGCATCCTGCTCGACCACTACTTCTGGGGCTCGGTCTTCCTGATCAACCTGCCGTTCATGGTGCTGCTGCTCGTCCTGGGCCCGATCCTGCTGCCCGAATACCGCACCGACCGCTCCGGGCGCTTCGACCTGCTCGGCGCGCTGCTCTCCTTCGCCGCGGTGCTGCCAATCATCTTCGGTGTCTCCGAGATCGCGGAGAACGGTCTCGACCCGCTGCGCCTCGGCTCCATAGCCTGCGGCCTGATCGTGGGCGCGCTGTTCCTGATCAGGCAGCGCACGGCGCAACACCCCATGCTCGAGCTGCGCCTGTTCCGCAGCCGCGGTTACAGCGGCGCGCTGCTGACGAACCTGGTGGGCACCTTCGCGCTGCTCGGCAACGCGATCTTCCTGACGCAGTACCTGCAGTCGGTCCTCGGCATGAGCCCGCTCAAGGCCGCGCTGTGGTCGGTGGTGCCCTCGCTCGGGGTGGGCGCGATGATCGGCCTGTGCAGCGCGCTGGTCAAGGTGGTCGAGCGCGCGTACATCGTCGCAGGCTGCTTCACCGTGATGATCTCCGGATACGTCGTGCAGGCGGCGCTGCTCCGGGCCGACTCGCCCCTGTGGGTGTCGATGCTCGGGGCCGCCCTGCTCGCCTGCGGAGCCGTCGGCGTGATGACCCTCGGCAACGAACTGCTGATGAGCGCGATCCCGCCGGAGCGCGCCGGATCCGCGGCCGCCGTCAACGAGACCGTCGGCGAACTCGGCGGCGCCCTCGGCATGGCGGTGCTCGGCAGCATCGGCGCCGCCGTCTACCGCCACCACCTCGGCACGGCCGTGCCGACCGGGGCCCGCTCCACCCTCGGCGGCGCCGTCGCCACCGCCGTCCACCTGCCCGTCAGTGAGGCCGAGCACCTGCTCTCGCTCGCCCGCACCGCCTTCACCGCCGGCCTCAACACCGTCTCCCTGGTCGGCGCCGCCCTCATGGCTGTGGCTGCTTTGCTGACGGCCCTGTTCCTGCGCGGCGTCACCCCCGCCGATCCGGCCGCCCCGGCCGCCGAGGACTCCGTCTCTGCCACCGCCGACACCGACACCGACACCACTGTCCCCTCGCCCGACGACGCCATCACCGCCCGCGCAGCCGACGCTACCGCCTCGACCGGTGCTGCCTCGACTGCCGCTGCCTCGACCGCCACTGCCTCGACCGCCACTCCGGTGGCCCAGCCGTACAGCTCAGCAGAAGCGCTCATCTGAGCCCACGGGTATCGTCGCGAGCAGGTCGATGCCAAGGGATTCGCCGGAAGGCGGGCCCCGCGAGGAGACGGTAGACCCGGATCCCGCCCTCGCGGCGGATCCGGGTCGTGCCGCGCTGCACCAGGAGCGCCGCGTCGGTGAGAGGTCTGCGATGAGGATCCGAGACGAGTTCCCCTACGGCGTCATCCACGACGACGTGCGGATCCCGCTCCGGGACGGCACCCGGCTCTACGCCCGGATCTGGCGGCCCGTCACCGAAGAGCCGGTGCCGGCCCTGCTCGAATACCTGCCGTACCGGCTGACCGACTCGACCGCGGAGCGCGACGCGCAACGCCATCCCTGGTACGCCGGGCAGGGCTACGCCTCGGTGCGGGTGGATCTGCGCGGGTCCGGCAACTCCGACGGGACGATGACGGACGAATACTCGGAGCAGGAGATCGCCGACGGGGTCGCCGTCGTCGAATGGCTGGCCGGGCAGCCGTGGTGCAACGGGCGGGTCGGGATGTTCGGCATCTCCTGGGGCGGCTTCAACGCCTTGCAGGTGGCCGCGCGGGCGCCCGAGCCGCTGAAGGCGATCGTGACCGTCTGCTCGACCGATGACCGCTACGACAACGACGTGCACTACGTCGGCGGCGCCGTGCTCGGCGTGGACATGCACGCCTGGGCCGCGACGATGCTCGCGTACACGGCCCGGCCGCCGGATCCGCGCTACGCCGGGGCGAGCTGGCGGGAACAGTGGCTCGCGCGGCTGGCCGGGACCGAGCCGTTCATCCACACCTGGCTCTCCCATCCGTTGCGCGACGCGTACTGGCGCCACGGCAGCGTGGCCGAGGACTACGGCTCGATCAAGGCGGCGGTGCTCGCGGTCGGCGGTTGGCACGATCCGTACCGCGACACGGTGCTGCGCCTCGTCGAGCGGCTCGACGAGCTCGGCACGCCGGTACGCGGGCTGATCGGGCCGTGGTCACACCAGTATCCGGATCGCGAGTATCCGCCAGGGCCCGCGATCGGATTCCTGCAGGAGACCCTGCGCTGGTGGGACCGCTGGCTGCGCGACGAGGAGACCGGGGTGCTCGAGGAGCCGCTGCTGCGCAGCTGGATCTGCGAGTCGGTGCCGCCGGCCACCACCTACACCGAGCAGCCGGGCCGCTGGGTCGGGGACGAATCCTGGCCCTCCGAGCAGATCGTCCCGGCCGAGATCGCGTTCGCCCAGGCCCAGCAGTCGGCCGAGCCGTGGCTGCTGCCGGTCAGTTCGCCGCAGCACACCGGCCTCGACGCTGGCCGCTTCTTCCCGATCGGCAACCGCGCCGACCTGCCGCCGGACCAGCGCGAGGAGGACGGACGCTCGGTCTGCTTCGACACCGCGCCGCTGCTCGGCCGGGTGGAAATCCTCGGCCGCGGCCTGATCCGGCTGCGGTTGCGCTGCGAGGCGTCCAACGCCCACGTCATCGCCCGGCTGTGCGACGTCGCCGAGAACGGCTCCTCCACCCTCGTCACCCGCGGCGTGCTCAACCTGGCCAGCCGCGAGGGCCGGGAGAAAGCCGTGCCCTGGATCCCCGGGGAGACACGGGACGTCGAGTTCGAACTCAACGCCGCGGGCTACGCGTTCCCGGCCGGCCACCGCATCCGCGTCGCGCTGTCCTCGGCCTACTGGCCCTGGATCTGGCCGGACGACGAGGGCGCCGGCTTCGAGGTCGAGGCCGCCGACAGCGCGCTGATCCTGCCGGTGCGCGACCCGATCCCGGACGTGGCCCGCAAGAAGGTCGTGTTCGCCGAACCGGAACAGGCAGAGCCGCTCGAGGTCGAACTCGTCGACGGCCGGCGCAGCCGCCCGGAACGCACCGTGCTCAGAGACGTCGCGGCCGGAACCTGGATGCTCGATGTCGACCCCGCCTACGGCGCCGCCTCCCGCCGCTACCCCGACGGCCTGCAGTACACCGAGATCGCGCGCGACCGCTACTGGATCACCCAGGACGACCCGCTCTCCGCCCGCGCCCGTTCCGACTGGAGCATCCGCCTACAGCGCGAAGAGCTGCCCTGGGACGCGCGCGTCGTCACCCGCTCCGAGACCAGCTGCACCGCGTCCGCGTTCATCGTGGAGAACATCGTGCGCTGTTATGACGCGGACGAACTGGTCTTCGAACGGACCTGGATCGAGGAGATCCCCCGCGGTCCTCAGCCGCATGAGACGAAGCCGCATGAAACGCAGTCACACGAGTCGTAGTCACACGAGTCGTAGTCACGCGAGTCGCGGTCACACGCGTCGCGGTCACACGAGGGCTGACTGGGGTTGTGAGAACGCGCCGTAAGAGACGGGCTGTGAGAACGCGCGTAAGAGACGGCCGTAAGAACGAGCCGTAAGAACGAGCCGTAAGAACGAGCCGTGAGAACGGACCGCCACGAGGCCGCCGGACGGTTGGACACCATTGTCCTCGGCGGCCTTGTGGCCCATTGCCTGTAGCTTTCCCGGTGCGCACACACCGCGCGGTGCATTTCCTCTGCCTGACGTGGGCGTCGTCCTCGTCGCCACCGTCGACCGCTGCCGTGCGTGGTGCTCGGTTCATCCGGATCGCGGTACCTGTCGGTACGTCCGGGTCGTGCTGCCTCTCGGTCCCTGTCGGGTCCCTCTCGGCGCCTTCGACGCGTTCGGATCTCGTGGTCCGTCTGCGCCGGTCCTGCTGGTCACGTGCCCGTTTTCGGTGCACGGGCCGGTGCTGCCCGGTACTCGATCGGTGTGCCCGGCGTGTTCCCACGGTGCCGGCCTACCGCACTCGGCTCGGCTCTCGTGTGATTCCTCGCGCCGTTCGCGCGATGTCCCGCCGTGTGCCGCGACCGTCCCCGATTCGCCCGCCCGATCCCCGACCCGCCCTGCTCACTGCCGGTTATCGCTTCGTCGCTGTCAGGCGGAGCGCTGGACGGCTTCGGACAGGCGGGCCGCGGCGTCCAGGACGGCTTCGGCGTGGAGCTTGCCGGGGTAACGGCTCAGACGCTCGACGGGGCCGGAGATGGAGACCGCGGCGATGACGCGGTTGTTGGGGCCGCGGACCGGGGCGGAGACGGAGGCGACGCCCATTTCGCGTTCGGCGACGGACTGGGCCCAGCCCCTGCGGCGCACACCGGCCAGGGTGGTGGCGGTGAAGCGCGCGCCCTGCAGGCCGCGGTGCAGGCGGTCGGGTTCTTCCCACGCCAGCAGCACCTGCGCGCCGGAGCCGGCCGCCATCGGCAGCGCGACGCCCACGGGCACGGTGTCGCGCAGGCCGGTCAGGCGCTCGGCCGCGGCGACGCACACGCGCATCTCGCCTTGGCGGCGGTAGAGCTGCGCGGATTCGCCCGAGACGTCGCGGAGGTTGGCGAGTACCGGGCCGGCCGCGGCCAGCAGGCGGTCCTCGCCCGCGGCGACCGCGAGTTCGGACAGTCGGGGGCCGAGAACGAACCGGCCCTGTATGTCTCGCGAGACGAGACGGTGGTGTTCCAGGGCCACGGCCAACCGGTGCGCGGTCGGCCGGGCCAGGCCGGTAGCGGAGACGAGGCTCGCCAAGGTGGCGGGGCCCGCCTCAAGAGCGGAAAGGACGGCGGCGGCCTTGTCGAGCACGCCGACGCCACTGGATGCGGTGTCCATGGGCCGATACTGTCATCTCATTGCCTGAGACACAAGTGCATTGCCTAGTGAGACGGTGCCAGGCTGGCGGTACCCGGATCCACAACCTGGCGCCGATCCGCCTCTTGGTACTGGATCACATCCCCAGTGGCAACGAACCACGAACTGGAGAAATCCGCGATGACAGCCACACATGCAGCGCCGGTGCAGCCGCTGACGCTGGCCGAGAAGATCTGGGAGGCGCACGTGGTGCGCCGCGCCGCGGGCGAGCCCGATCTGCTCTACATCGACATGCATTTCATCCACGAGGTGACCAGCGCCCAGGCCTTCGACGGACTGCGCCTGGCCGGCCGTCCGGTGCGCCGGCCGGACCTGACCATCGCCACCGAGGACCACAACACCCCGACCCTCGAGATCGACAAGCCGATCGCCGACCCGGTCTCGCGTGTTCAGATCGAGACGCTGCGCAACAACTGCGCCGAGTTCGGCGTCCGGCTGCACTCGCTCGGCGACGCGAACCAGGGCGTGGTGCACGTGATCGGCCCGCAGTTGGGCCTGACCCAGCCGGGCATGACGATCGTCTGCGGCGACTCGCACACCTCCACCCACGGCGCGTTCGGCGCGATGGCCTTCGGCATCGGCACCAGCGAGGTCGAGCACGTGCTGGCCACCCAGACGCTGCCGCTCAAGCCCTTCAAGACCATGGCGGTGAACGTCACCGGTTCGCTGCGCCCGGGCGTGAGCGCCAAGGACGTCATCCTGGCGGTGATCGCGCAGATCGGCACCGGCGGCGGTCAGGGCTACGTGATCGAATACCGCGGCCAGGCCATCCGGGAGCTGTCCATGGAGGGCCGGATGACCGTGTGCAACATGTCCATCGAGGCCGGCGCCCGGGCCGGGCTGATCGCTCCGGACGACACTACGTACGCTTATCTCAAGGATCGTGCCCACGCGCCGCAGGGTTCGGACTGGGACGACGCGCTGGCCTACTGGTCCACGCTGCGCACCGACGAGGGCGCGTCCTTCGACACCGAGATCACCATCGACGCGGACGCGCTGACCCCGTTCGTGACCTGGGGCACCAACCCCGGACAGGGCTCCCCGCTGGGCGATTCGGTACCGGACCCGGCCGCGGTCGAGGACGCCGGGCAGCGCGCCGAACTGCAGCGCGCCCTGGACTACATGGGCCTGACCCCGGGTCTGCCGCTGCGCGAGATCAGCGTGGACACGGTCTTCCTGGGCTCGTGCACCAACGGCCGGCTCGAGGACCTGCGCGCCGCGGCCGAGGTTCTCAAGGGCCGCAAGGTCGCCGAGGGCGTGCGGATGCTGGTGGTGCCGGGTTCGGCGCGGGTGCGCCTTGAGGCCGAGGCCGAGGGCCTGGACACGGTCTTCAAGGAGGCCGGGGCGGAATGGCGCTTCGCCGGCTGCTCGATGTGTCTGGGCATGAACCCGGACCAGCTGGCTCCGGGCGAGCGCTCGGCCTCGACCTCGAACCGCAATTTCGAGGGACGGCAGGGCAAGGGCGGACGCACCCACCTGGTCTCCCCGCTCGTCGCCGCCGCCACCGCCGTGACCGGCAAGCTGGCCGCCCCGTCCGATCTGCTGGAGGTCTGAGACATCATGGAGAAGTTCGTCAGCCACACCGGCACGGCCGTTCCGCTGCGCCGCTCCAACGTGGACACCGACCAGATCATCCCGGCGGTCTACCTCAAGCGGGTCACCCGCAGCGGCTTCGAGGACGGGCTGTTCGCGGCCTGGCGCGCCGACGCCGACTTCATCCTCAACCGGCCGGAGCGGGCCGGGGCGAGCGTGCTGATCGCAGGCCCCGACTTCGGTACCGGCTCCTCCCGCGAGCACGCGGTGTGGGCGCTGCAGAACTACGGCTTCAAGACCGTGATCTCGGCCCGCTTCGCCGACATCTTCCGCGGCAACTCGCTCAAGGGCGGGCTGCTGACGGTGGTGCTGCCGCAGGAGACGGTCGAGCAGCTGTGGGCGGCCACGGAGGCCGACCCGGCCACGACCGTCACGGTGGACCTCGATGCGCGCGAGGTGCGCTGCGGGGATCTGGTGGCTCCCTTCGAGATCGACGACTACACCCGCTGGCGGCTGATGGAAGGGCTGGATGACATCGGCCTGACCCTGCGCAACGTTTCCGCGGTGGACGAGTTCGAGACGCACCGCCCGTCCTTCAAGCCGGTCACGCTGCCCGCGTAGCCACACCGCTTCACCCGCGCGACACGCGCATCACCCGCGAACGCGCCGGATCGGCCCGCAACACGCCGATTCGGCGCGTTCGCGTCTGTGGCCCACAATGGAGTCATGGGCACGGCGGCGGATGAGGACTCCGAGTCCTTCGACGACGCCGAACTGGCCGAGCTTTCCGGCTATGCACGCCTGGCCCAACGCTTGAAAGAGGCGCACGAAGCCTTGCGCGCCATGGATATGGAAGTGCCCGAACGCGCCGATTTCGTCCGGCGCCTGCTCGTCATCACGGCCGCCTCGCGGCATGATCGGACCGACGCGCTGCGTCGTCTTGACCGGTTTCTCGACGCACTGGTATTGCGACACAAGGGTGATTAGAGCCTTTGGTGTTTGATTCGTGCGATTCAGGGGCCTACGGTGCGGAAAGGAAATCACCGCAAGTGTGGCGCAAACGGTGCGCCGCACCTACCCCCGAGGGGCGCATCGTGAACAAGGCACAGCTGATCGACGCCGTCGCCATGAAGCTGGACATCTCCCGTCGGTCGGCAGGTGACACCGTCGACGCCGTGCTCGAAGGCATCACCGGCGCGATCATCTCCGGCGACAAGGTGTCGCTGACCGGCTTCGGCACGTTCGAGACCACGCGTCGCGCGGCCCGCACCGCCCGCAACCCGCGCACCGGCGAGTCGGTGGACGTGCCGGCCGCCACGGTGCCGAAGTTCCGTCCCGGCCAGGCGCTCAAGGACGAGGTGAACGCGACCACCGGCCGTCGCCGCGGCGCCGCGAAGAAGTCGGCCGCGAAGAAGACCGCGACCAAGAAGGCCACCGCCAAGAAGGCCACCGCGACCATGGCGGCGAAGAAGACCACGGCGAAGAAGGCCACCGCGACCGCCACCAAGGCCGCCGCGACGAAGGCCGCGGCGAAGAAGACGGTGGCGAAGAAGGCGCCGGCCGCCAAGAAGACCGCCGTCAAGGCCACCGCGCGTCCGATGACCAAGAAGACCGTGGCCAAGGCCCCGGCCACCAAGACCGCGGCGAAGAAGACCGTGGCCAAGAAGGCGACCGCGAAGAAGGCCACCGCCAAGAAGGCCACCGCGCGCAAGCGCTGAGACGCACCACTCGGGGAGTAGAACGCGCACGTCCCCTCGACCGCCAGGCGCCGGCGGTCGGGGGGACGTCGGCTTTTTCCGGCCGCGCCGAGGACGCCGCAGAACGCCGCACAACGCCGTCAGGACGCCGAGAAGCGCCGAGAGCGCCCGCGTGCCGCGGCTACTGCGGCAGCGGCAGGGTGGCCAGCGTCAGGGCCGTGATCCGGCCGCCCTCGTCGGCGCGCAGGGCGACGCGCTGGCCGATCCGGGCCAGCCGCAGGCCGCCGGCGTCGAAGGCGGCGGCGTCGTAGGGCAGTTCGGTGCCGTCGTCGAGCAGCACGGTGCCGCCCCTGGTCTCCGGGTCGAAGCTCCTGACCGTTCCCTGCATCAGTCCTAGGCCAATCTCGTGCGCGGTATGGGCCCCCACGCCCCACCTTAACGCCGCCTCGAGGTCCGCGAGCGTGTCCACGTCCTGGCGCAGCGAAGGGCCGGCGTCGGACCACTCGAGGGCGCCGCTGCGGGCGTGGCCGGTGCGCGAGTCCGGGCCGAAGCGCGGGTCGAGTCCGCCGTCGAGGGCGCCGAGCAGCAGCGTGGTGCCGGTGCCCGCGGCGTCGGGGACGAAGCTGCGCCCCGGGATCGCGGCCGCGCGCGCGAGCACCTCGGCCAGGTCGGCCGGACGCAGGGCCGGAAGATCACCGGTGAGTGCTCCCACCCGCAGGTCGGGGCGTTGGCTCAGGGAACGCCCGGCACCGAAGGAGATCGCCGCGTTCAGCCGTTGCGCCGCCGACGACGACGCGTCGGAACCGGGCTCCGGGGCGATCCGGGCGCCGAGCGCGGAAAGCCGCCGTGCCGCCTCCGGATCGGCGGTGACCACCAGCACCTGCCCGACCTGCGGGGTGGCCAGGGCGGCGGTCACGCAGTCGCGCACGAAGGCCAGGGCCAGGCCGCGGCGCCGCTCGGGCGGGACGGGCGCGAGCCGGGTCTTGGCCTCGGACAGGCGCTTGACCGGAATCACCAGGGACCACACCCGACCATGATTCCATCAGCGGGCGCGGATGCGCGGCGGGGCGGGTGCTCGGCGTCGGCCGGGCGACCGGGACGTGGCCGGAACGCGACGCGCATCCGAAGATCCAACCGGGTGCGCGCGGGCGGCCGGGGTCGCCCGGAGTTCGGGGCGCCTTGGCATGAACAGAGCCGGCGCGGGAGACTAGGGTTGCGTTCGCAATAGTTCGTCGACCCACGTCGCGCCGCTTCGGCCGACCGGAAGGACCCCAGGTGGCCCGCCGCAATCCGCGTCCCGGTTTCGCGTTCAACTCCATCGCCGCGATCGTCCGGCCGATCATGGCGGTCCTGTGCAAGCGGGACTGGCGCGGCAAGGAGAACCTGCCCGAGACGGGCGGGGCGCTGATCGTGGCCAACCACTACTCGTTCTTCGACCCGATCTCGCTCGGGCACTTCGTGGTGGCCAACGGGCGTACGCCGCGGTTCACCGCCAAGGCCGGGGTGTTCAAGAACCCGGTGCTCGGACGGCTGTTCAAGGCCGCGGGGCAGATCCCGGTGCAGCGCGACTCGCGCGACGCGGTCAAGGCACTGCTCGCGGCGCAGGACGCGGTCAAGAACGGGGAGACGGTGGTCTTCTACCCCGAGGGCACCATGACGAAGGACCCTGACCTGTGGCCGATGGAGGGGCGCACCGGCGCGGCCCGGATCGCGCTGCGCACCGGTGTGCCGGTGATCCCGGTGGCCCAGTGGGGTGCCCAGGAGGTGTTCGCGCCCTACTCGACCAAGCCGCAGTTCTTCCCGCGCAAGACCCTCAAGGTGGTCGCTGGGCCCGCGCTCGACCTGAGCCGCTGGGCCGGGCGTACCAGGGACCGGATCGCGGAGCAGGAGGTGACCGACTACATCATGGACGAGATCACCAAGCTGCTCGAGGGACTGCGCGGCGAGAAGGCCCCGGCCGTGCGCTACCAGCCGCCGCGCTCGCTCGACTCCGCCGCGGCCGCCGCGCCCGCCGAGACCACCCCCGCGCCCGCCGTGCCCGCCGTGCCCGCCGAGTCCGTGCCCGCCGAGGAGACCGTGCCCGCAGAGACCGCGCCCGGCACCTCCGCGGAGGCTGCCGAATGACGCGGGCCGCGGTCTTCGGTTCGGGCAACTGGGGCACGGCCTTCGGCATGGTCCTCGCCGACGCGGGCACCGAGGTGACCCTGTGGGGCCGCCGCGCGGACCTGGCCGAAGCGATCAACGTGAATCGGGAGAATCCGGACTATCTGCCCGGGATCACCTTGCCGGACGGGCTGAGCGCGACCACCGACCCGGCCACGGCGCTCGAGGGCGCCGACTTCGCGCTGCTCGCGGTGCCCTCGCAGACGCTGCGGGCCAACCTCTCCGGCTGGGCCGCCCAGGCCGACTCGCACACCGTCTTCGTCTCGCTGATGAAGGGCGTGGAGCTCGGCACCTGCATGCGGATGAGCGAGGTCATCGCCGAGTGCACCGGGGCGGGCCCGGACCGGATCGCGGTGATCTCCGGACCCAACCTGGCGCACGAGATCGCGCGCCGGATGCCCGCCGGCACGGTGGTGGCCAGCGCCGAGCAGGCCACCGCGGAGCGGCTGCAGAAGGCCTGTCACACCCCGTACGTCCGGCCGTACACCAGCAACGACGTGATCGGCTGTGAGCTCGGCGGGGCGGTCAAGAACGTCATCGGCCTGGCCGCGGGCATGGCCGACGGCATGGGCCTTGGCGACAACGCGAAGAGCACCCTGATCACCCGGGGCCTGGCCGAGACCACCCGCCTCGGTGTGGCCGTGGGCGCCGACCCGTACACCTTCGCCGGCCTGGCCGGCCTCGGCGACGTGGTGGCCACCTGCGGCTCCTCGCTCTCGCGCAACCACATGTTCGGCGTGCACCTCGGCCGCGGGCTGAGCGTCACCCAGGCCAGCGAGTTGGTGCGGGAGACGGCCGAGGGCGTGAAGTCCTGCGAGTCGGTGCTCGAACTGGCGGAGCGTCACGGAGTGGACATGCCGATCGCACGCGCCGTAGTGGGTGTGGTCCATGACGGTCATTCACCCAAGGAGATGCTCGCAACGCTGATGGCGAGGTCCGCGAAGTCCGAGGCCTTGTACTAGGGTCTTGGGGTTATGAGCGACCCGATTGCCGTCTCCGCCCAATCCGCATCCGATGTCAAGGTGCGTGTCGCCGTCGTGTTCGGCGGCCGCTCCAGTGAACACGCCATCTCCTGCGTCACCGCCGGCAGCGTGCTGAAGGTCCTTGATCCGCAGCGGTACGAGGTGGTGCCGGTCGGCATCTCCACCGACGGCCGCTGGGTGCTCGCCGACGGGATCAGCGAGCAGCTCGCGATCACGGACGGCTCGCTGCCGCCGCGCCTGGACGAGACCAGCGGCGCGCTGGTGACGATGGCGCCGGACCCCACCGCGCGCGAGCTGACCGTGCACGAGCCTGGCGCGGTGCCCAAGGTGCTCGGCGACGTACACGTGGTGCTGCCGCTGCTGCACGGCCCGTACGGCGAGGACGGCACGCTGCAGGGGCTGCTGGAACTGGCCGGGATCCCGTACGTGGGCTCGGGCGTGCTCTCCTCGGCCGTGTCCATGGACAAGGACGTGATGAAGCGGCTGCTCGCGGCCTCCGGCCTGCCGGTCGGGCCGTATGTGACGGTGCGTGCGGCGCAGTGGGACCGCGACCCGGCCGCCGTGCACGAGGCGGTCGCAGTGCTCGACTACCCGGTGTTCGTCAAGCCGGCCCGGGCGGGCTCGTCCAACGGCATCTCGAAGGTGCACGCGCCGGAGCAGCTGGCCGCGGCGATCGAGGCGGCGCGGGTGCACGACCCGAAGCTGGTGATCGAGGGCATGCTGCGGGGCCGCGAGATCGAGGTGGGCGTGCTGGCCGGCATCGACGGCGCGGCGCCCGAGGCCTCGGTGCCGGCCGAGATCAAGGTGCGCGGCGGGCACGAGTTCTACGACTTCGAGGCCAAGTACCTGGATGGGTCCACCGATGTGGACCTGCCCGCGCAGCTCGAGGAGTCACAGACGGCTGAGATCCGCCGGCTGGCCGTGGAGGCCTTCCTCGCGCTCGAGTGCGAGGGCCTGGCCCGGGTGGACTTCTTCCTGCTCGAGGACGGCCGATTCGTGGTGAACGAGATCAACACGATGCCCGGATTCACCCCCACCTCGATGTTCCCGCAGATGTGGGCGGCGACCGGGGTGGGCTACGCGGAGCTGGTGGACCGGCTGCTGAGCGAGGCGCTGGCGCGTCCGGCCGGGCTGCGCTGAGCACGGGTACGAACACGGGTACGAACACGACGGGCCCGTTCCGACCAGGTCGGAGCGGGCCCGCGGTATGCCGGAGGGCGGGGCGGGGCGGCGTCTCTAGAGCGGAGAGACGTCCGCGCCGGTGCGGCCGTCGTTGCGGGTGGTGCCGGCGATGACGGCGGCGGACAGGTCGGTGGGGGCGTCCATGGTGGGCGCGCCGGTCGAGGCCAGGTAGTAGGACTTGGGCACGAACAGCTCGATGTAGACAGAACGCTGAATCGCGACGAAGGCGTAGCCGTCCGATTCGGGGACCGGCAGCCAGGCGACGCCGTCGGCGTAGACGGCCTGGGCGTCGGCGTCGTAGTCCTTGGAGCCGGAGACCAGGACGGTCGGCTCGCCGATCCCGCAGGTGAGCACGATCGGGCTGGAGCCCCAGGCGGCGGTGAGCGGCGAACTGGGGGAGGTGCTGACGCGCTTTTTCCCGTCCACGGTCTCGGGCAGGTGGTGCTGCAGGGAGGTGCAGGCGGCCTGAGTCTGGGCGTCCACCTTCGGCGGGGTCACCGCGACCGCGGTGTCCGCCCCGAGCAGCAGCCACGCCACTGCTCCGCCGACGCAGGCGACGACCACTCCCGCGGTGGGAAGAAGGACCCTGAGTCTATTCATCCGAGGTTGACCACCGGGCAGGTGAGCGTCCGGGTGATGCCCTCGATGACCTGGATCCGGGCCACGATCAGCTTGCCCAGCTCGTCCATGGTCTCGGCTTCTGTACGCACGATCACATCATAGGGACCGGTCACGTCCTCGGCGGACAGTACCCCCGGCAGTTCGGTGATCTGACCGGCCACCGCGGCGGCGCGACCGACTTCGGTCTGTACGAGGATGTAGGCCTGAACCACGATGGAGCCCTCCATTTGGACTACTACTTATAGTCAATGAGAACTAGGCGATGGCGAAACGTTACCGGCCCGACCCAGGGGCGCCGCAAGGGGGTTCCCGCGAGTTCCACACCGGAGAGTGGATCCTGGCGCTACGGCTGGTCATGGTGCCCTCTCCCGGGGGAGGTTGCGTGTGGTTCCCGGCGATACGGCGGGTCCTGGGCGCCCTCTACAGTGGAGGCGTGAGCGACACGCAGGATCCGGATGCCGCCGGTGATTCCACATTAGGCCAGATCGGTGAGTTCGGCCTGATCGCGCGGGTGGCCCGGCGGGCCGAGCAGGGGCCGGCGGTGCTGCTCGGACCCGGCGACGACGCCGCGCTGATCGCCGCGGCCGACCGCCGCGTGGTCGCCAGCACCGACCTGCTGGTGGAGGGCCGCCACTTCCGCCGCGACTGGTCCAGCGCGTACCAGGTCGGACGCAAGGCGGCGGCGCAGAACCTGGCCGACATAGCCGCCATGGGCGGCGTCGGCACCGCCCTGCTGGTGGGTCTGGCCGCCCCGGCCGACCTTCCGCTCAGCTGGGCCCGCGACCTCGCCGCGGGGCTCGCGGACGAGTCCGCGCTGGTGGGTGCCTCGGTGGCCGGGGGCGACACCGTCCAGGCGCAGATCCTGCTGCTCGCCGTGACCGCCCTCGGCGACCTCGAGGGCCGCGCCCCGGTGCTGCGCTCCGGCGCCCGCCCGGGAGACGTGGTGGCTGTGGCCGGGGAGCTGGGCTGGAGCGTGTGCGGGTACGAGCTGCTGCTGCGCGGCCTCGACGGCCCCAAGCTCGCCCTGGCCCGCCACCGCAGCCCGCAGCCGCCCTACGCGCAGGGACCGGCCGCCGCCCGGGCGGGCGCGACGGCGATGCTGGACGTGAGCGACGGCCTGCTCGCCGACCTCGGCCACATCGCCGAGGAGAGCCGCGTCGCGCTCGACCTGGACCCCGAGGCCTTCCCGATCGACCGTCGGCTGCGCGAAACCGCCGTGCAACTCGGTCTCGACCCGCTCGCCTGGGTGCTGACCGGCGGCGAGGACCACGCGCTGGCCGCGACCTTCCCGCCCGGCGCCGCCCTGCCGCCCGACTGGATCGCGGTCGGCCGGGTGCACGAGCGCGCCGGCGAGGACGCCCCGCTGGTCACCGTGGCCGGACGGGCCTGGGCCGGGGCCCAGGGCTGGGACCACTTCTCGTGACGGTGCCGTCGCCGTCCTCGTCACCGTCATCGCGGCCCGCACCGCCCCGACCCAGGGTGCTGACGATCGCGGGCTCGGACTCCGGCGGCGGCGCGGGCATCCAGGCGGATCTGAAAACCCTTCAGTCCCTCGGCGCGCACGGGATGAGCGCGATCACGCTCGTGACGGCGCAGAACTCGCACGGTGTCCAGGGCTCCTGGCCGCTGCCGCCGGAGGCGGTCGAGGCACAGTTCCGCGCCTGCGTGGAGGACATCGGCGTGGACGCGGTCAAGACCGGAGCGCTCGGCGACGAGGCGACCGTGCGGCTCGTCGCCCGACTGCTGCGGACCCTGGACGAGCGCGTCCCGGTCGTGGTGGACCCGGTCGCGCTCTCCAAGCACGGCGACACCCTGCTCTCCGGCCGGGCCCGCGCGGCGCTGCTGGCGGAACTGCTGCCGCGCACCAGCGTCTTTACCCCGAACCTGGACGAGGCGGCCTGGCTGCTCGGCCACCGCGTCCCCGACCGCGCCGCCATGCGCGCAGCCGCCCGCGAGTTGCTCGCCCACGGCCCTGACTGGGTCCTGCTCAAGGGCGGCCACCTCGCCGACGACGCCGCGGCCGACCTGCTCACCGACGGCGAATCCGAGCACTGGTTCGTCGCCGAACGCATCCCGAACCGGCACACCCACGGCACCGGCTGTACCTACGCCAGCGCCGTCGCGGCCAGGCTCGGCGCCGGGCTCCCGGTCCCCGAGTCCGTGGCCGCGGCCAAGGCGTACGTCACCGAGGCCATCGCCCTGGGGTACCCGCTCGGTTCCGGCATCGGTCCGGTCGGGCACCCCGTGGCGCTCTAGCAAGAGCAAGAGCAAGAGCAAGAGCAAGGGCAGTGGCTCACTTCGAGCCCTCGACCAGTTCCGCCGACCAGGTCGAGGGGTCCTTTCCGTGCACGACGAGGTCGTGTTGCAGCGCGGTCATACCGCCGGGCAGATGTGCGGCCAACCCGCTCTGCGCGACGCCGCTCATGTTCACGTCCTGGAGGCATACCTGCCAGCCGGAGACTGTGTCGCAGACTGTTGCGTAGCCGCCGTTGTCCGGGTTCTGGCCCGCCGGATAGACGGAGACGTCGACTTGGCCCATGTACTCGCCGGTGCCGAACGTCAGCGGGAACTGCAAGCTGTAGCCGTTCCGATCGCCGTCGGCCGACTGCGTGATCGCCACCTGCCCGACCTGCATCCGCGCAGCCGCGGGCACGCCCCTGATCTGCAGCGGTGAGGCCAGACCGGCCTGGCCCACTTCCGCCGTGTCCGCCACGTGTTCCAGCGTCGACTGCACCGTCGCCGAGTCGAGGTCGGTGCCGGAGACCGAGGCCCAGGTGCCCGAGGGCGTCTGCCAGATCAGCTCGGTGGTGCCCCCGTCGTCGATGACGCCCTGATGGAGCGTGAACCAGTAGGCCTTGCCGCCGTTCACCTCCGGCGCGGGGATCTGATAGCCGCTTTGCGCCGAGCCGCCCCGGGTCCCGTCGATCTCGTTGCTCGGGCAGCCCGGCGGCAGCGCCGCGTGCTGGCCGGGCACCTCGGCCGCGTAGGCGTAGACGGACAGGTAGATGTTCACGTCCGCGTCCGAGGCGGAAACGGCCGAGACGATGTAGGGGTCGCTGGTGGTGACGTCGAGCCCATCGGTGTCGGCGAAGTTCGTCACCGACTCGCTGACCTGGGAGACCTCGTCCGAGGGCAGCCAGCCGAACTCGGCGGGCACCTCGACGCGGTAGTCGGTGCCGCTCGGCGTGCCGGCTGCGCCGCGCAGGGTGGGACAGGTGCCCGCGCCGCTGCTGCTCCGGGAGTTCGAGGTGGCGGGCGCCGAGGTGGGCAGTGCGGTGTCGTGCAGATGCCCGGGCAGCAGGACCGCGGCCGCCGCCACGACCCCGACCGTGGCCACGCCGGTCAGGCTGCGGGCGATATGGCGGCGCCGGCGCAACCGGAATCCGTCCTGGGCGGCCCGGGTGATGTCCATCCGGCTCGGCGGCGCGGTGTCCAGGATGAGCCGGCGCAGGGCGTCGGCCGGATCGCGGTGCTCCTGGTGGTTCATGCGCGCGAGCTCCTCGTCGTCTCCGGCCCAGTCGGGGAAGAAGTCGTTCACGCCGACACCCCGCCCTCGAGCAGCACGCGCAGTGAGGCCAGGCCACGGGAGGTGTTGGATTTCACGGTGCCCTGGGAGCAGCCGAGTTCCACCGCGGTCTGCTCCACGGTCAGATCGCAGTAGAAGCGCAGTACCAGGGTGGCGTGCTGGCGCGGAGGCAGGGCGGCCAGTGCGTCGCGCACGTCGAGCGAGGCGTCCAGATCGGGCATTTCGGCCGCGACGTCCTCGGCGGCCTGCTCGGACGAGACGATGCGCTTCCACCAGGGACGGCGCGTCTCGGAAAGGAAGGTGTTGACGAGGATGGTGCGCAGGTAGCCGTCAAGGTTCTCGACCTTCCTGGCCCGCGGCCAGTGCGCGTAGAGCTTCGTCATCGCGGTCTGCGCCAGGTCGTCGGCCTGGTCCCAGTCCTGGCAGAGCAGATAGGCCACGCGGCGCAGCCAGAGCGCGTGCGCGGCCATGTACTCGACGAAGTCCCCGTCAGGTATGTGTGGCGCCATCGGGATCCTGTCCGTGCGGTGATGTGGTCACCGCTACTAACCCGGGTGGGTAGCGCCGGGTTGCATACGGATCAGGCCGGACTGAAGGGGCGTCAGGGACGAACGAGAGTAGACGAGAACGCGTCGAAGGGCGGTCTCACGCGTGATGCGGGGACCGCCCTTCGGAAACGCTCTGCGCCGCTTCCGGTCAGCCGAAACCTCAGCGGGTGATCTTGCCGGCCTTCAGGCACTTGGTGCAGACGTTCTGCCGCTTCGGCGTGCCGTTCGGCAGCGTCGTGCGGATGTTCTGGATGTTCGGGTTGAAGCGGCGCTTCGTACGGCGGTGCGAGTGCGACACGTTCATGCCGAAACCCGGACCCTTGCCGCAGACGTCACAGTTGGCAGCCACGGGAGACACTCCAAAAGACCGTTGTTACAGGTGGACTCGCGCCCAGGCGTGTTCCGGGCAACCTGGTCAGGGTAACTCAGAAATCCGCTCCGGTGCCAATCCGCCCTGGAGCACCTAAGGTGTTGGGCTGACAATCGATTCTGCCGCCACGGTCGGCGGGAGAGGAAATCCCGCCTGAGGAAGGGCGCCCCGTGCTCGAAGCCGTCGACGGATCCTCGGTGCGTACCTGGGCTCGGGCCTGCCTGGCCGCGCTCGGCCGGGCGCGCGAGGAGATCGACGCGCTCAACGTCTTCCCGGTGCCCGACGGCGACACCGGCACCAACCTCTACCTGACCTTCGACGCCGCCTGCGAACGCCTGGACGAACTCGAGCGCGCGGGCGACGCGGGTTCCGCCGGTGCGGCCGCGGCCCTGGGCGCGCTGGCGGACGGGGCGCTGGAGGCGGCGCACGGCAACTCCGGCGCGATCCTGGCCCAGCTGCTGCGCGGGCTGGCCGAGGAACTGGCCGCCACGGCCCGGTCCGGCGGCTTCGTCGACCCGGGCGTGCTGGCCGCCGCGCTGGCCAGGGCGGACGTCTCGGCCAGGGCCGCGGTCTCGCGGCCGGTGGAGGGCACCATGCTCTCGGTCGTGCGGGCCGCGGCCGTGGCGGCGGGGGAGTCGGTGCGCCGCAGCGCCGACGCGGGCGCCGCGCCCCCCGCGTTCGCGGCCGTGGCCGAGGCCGCCCGCCAGGCCGCGGCCACCGCGCTGCGCGAGACCCAGCACCAGCTCGCCGTGCTGGCCGCCGCGGGCGTGGTCGACGCCGGCGGCCGCGGCGTGTGCGTGTTCCTCGACGTACTCGCGGCGCTGGTCGGCGGGTACGACCCGCGCCGGGTCGAGTCCCTGGGCGCGGCCGCCGCCCGCCGCTCGCTGCTGCGCCCGGTCCGGGTGCCGGCGCCCTCCGCGTCGCGCGGCGCCGTGGTGCGCACCGAGTCCGCCGCCGGAGCGGATCCGGGCCTCGAACTCGTCTTCCTCATCGATACCGAGTCCATCGAGCCGCTGCGGGCCGAGCTCGAACGCATCTGCGCGGCCGACGGCGGCGACTCCCTGGTGATCGCGGGCGGCGCCGGGCGCTACCGCGTACACATCCACCTGCACCAGCCGGGACCGGCGATCGAGGCCGCGCTCGACCACGGCCGCCCGCGCGACCTGCGGGTGACCGCGCTGGCCGAGTGCGTGGACCACGGCGGCACCGTGCGCGCCACCCCGCGCACCGGCCGGGTGGTGCTGGCCGCGGCCGACGGGCCGGGCCTTGCCGCGCTGTTCACCGAGGTCGGCGCGGTCCCGCTGGCCGGTCCGGACGGGCGTCCGCCGACCAGCGCGCAGCTGAGCCGGGCCGTGCTGGACGCGGACGTGCGCGAGGTGGTCATCGTCACCGCCGACCGGGACGGGCTGGCCGGTGCCTTCGCCGCGGCCGACCAGGCCGAACGCGACCTGCCCGGGGTACGGGTCGCGGTCATCCCGGGCAAGGCGGCGGTGCAGGCGGTGGCCGCCCTCGCGGTGCACGAGCCGGGCCGGCGCTTCGACGCCGACGTGGTCGCGATGACCGCCGCGGCCGGCGCCACCCGCTACGGCGCGCTGCGGCTGGCCGAGGACGAGGCCTGGACCATGGCCGGGGTGGCCTGCGCCGGGGACGTGCTCGGCTTCATCGAGGACGACGTCGCGGTCATCGCCGAGAGCGTGCTGGAGGCCGCGCTTGGCGTGGTGGACCGGATGGTGTCGGCGGGTGGTGAGATGGTGACGTTGGTGACCGGCGCGGATCTCGGGCTGCCCACGGCGGCGCTGGTGGACGCGGTCACCACCCGAGTGCTCGCCCGCCGGCCGGAGATGGACGTGGTGGCTTACGCGGGCGGCCAGGCCGGCTGGCTGCTGCTGATCGGGGTCGAGTAGCCGGCGGTACGGGGAGCGGCGTCGCGGGAGCGCGGTGGCGGGCCGTCGCGGCGCGGGAACACGTCGCGGCACGGAGCGAAGGGAAGCGGATGAGCGTCGCGGAAACCGGGGCCGCGGACCCCCTCGACCACCCCCTCGTCGAGGTGCTGGGCGACCGCACCGCGAAGGTGCTGGCCAAGGAGCTGGGCCTGCGCACCTTCGGCGACCTGCTGCGGTACTACCCCCGGCGCTACTACGAGCGCGGCGATTTCTCCGATCTGACCCGGCTTCAGCCGGACGAGGAGATCACCGTGCAGGCCGAGGTGGCGAAGGTGACCAAGCACCCCGGGCCCGGGCGCAGGCCGCCGCGGGTCGAGGTGGAGATCACCGACGGCAAGGGCACGCTGCAGCTGACGTTCTTTCACAGCTGGCTCGCCGAAAGGGAACTGCGCCCCGGCACCTCGGGCCTTTTCGCCGGCAAGGTCGGCAGCTTCCGCGGCCGCCCGCAGATCGTGCACCCGGAGTACCACCTCTACGACGAGGACGAGGACGGGAGCAAGGCGGCGGAGGAGTTCGCCAAGCCGAGGCCCGTCTATCCGGCCACCGCGAAGCTGCGCACCTGGACCATCCAACGCTGCGTGCGCGTCGTGCTCGACTCCCTGCCGGAGCTCGAGGACCCGCTGCCCGCCGAGGTGCGCCGGCGCTTCAACCTGCTGGACCTGCGTACCGCGCTGCTGCGGGTGCACCGTCCCGACGACCTCGCCGAGACGCTCGTGGCCAAGGAGCGGCTGAAGTGGGACGAGGCCCTGCCGCTGCAGGTGGTCCTGGCCCAGCGGCGGCTCGCGTCGCAGGCCGAGGCGGCCACCGCGCGCGAACCGCGGGCCGGGGGACTGCTGGAACGCTTCGACGAGCGGCTGCCGTTCACCCTCACCGCCGGACAGCGCACCGTGTGCACCGAGATCGAGCGGGACCTGGCCCGGCCGCACCCGATGCACCGGCTGCTGCAGGGCGAGGTCGGATCCGGCAAGACGGTCGTGGCGCTGCGGGCGATGCTCACCGTCGTCGACAGCGGCGGCCAGGCCGTGCTGCTCGCGCCGACCGAGGTGCTCGCGCAGCAGCACCACCGTTCGATCACGCAGATGCTCGGTCCGCTCGCGCGCCCCGGCCAGCTCGACGGCGACCCGGAGGGCACCAAGGTCGCGCTGCTCACCGGTTCTCAGGGTGCGAAGGAGCGCCGGGCCAACCTGCTCGACGCGGCCTGTGGCGACGCCGGGATCGTGGTCGGCACGCACGCGGTCATCCAGGAGCACGTGCAGTTCCAGGAACTCGGCCTGGTGGTCGTGGACGAGCAGCACCGCTTCGGCGTCGAGCAGCGCGACGCCCTGCGGGCCAAGGGATCCGTGCCGCCGCACCTGCTGGTGATGACCGCGACGCCGATCCCGCGCACCGTGGCCATGACCGTCTTCGGCGATCTGGAGACCTCCGTCCTGGCCGAGCTGCCCGGCGGCCGCGCGCCGATCCAGACGCACGTGGTGCCCGCCCTGGAGAAGCCGAACTTCTTCACCCGCGCCTGGGAGCGGATCAGGGAGGAGGTCGCCAAGGGGCATCAGGCTTATGTCGTGTGTCCCCGGATCGGCGGCGAGGCGGGGGACGAGGCGGACTCGGACGGGAGCGACGCCCCGGAGACCGAGCCCATCGAGGCCGAGTCCGAGCGGCGCCCCCCGCTGGCGGTCGTCGACGTCGCGGCCGAGCTCGAGGCCGGCGCGCTGGCCGGTCTGCGCATCGGCGTGCTGCACGGCCGGCTCACCCCTGCGGAGAAGGACGAGGTCATGTCCGCATTCACCGAGGGGTCGCTGGACGTGCTGGTGGCCACCACCGTCGTCGAGGTCGGCGTGAACGTGCCGAACGCGAGCGTCATGGTCATCCTGGACGCCGACCGCTTCGGCGTCTCCCAGCTGCACCAGCTGCGCGGCCGGGTGGGCCGGGGCAGCGCGCCGGGCCTGTGTCTGCTGGTCACCGAGGCCTACGCGGACACGCCCGCGCGCGAACGGCTCGACGCCGTGGCGGGCACGCTCGACGGCTTCGAGCTCTCCCGGATCGACCTGGAACAGCGCCGCGAGGGCGACGTGCTCGGCGCGGCCCAGTCCGGCCGCCGCAGTTCGCTGCGGCTGCTCTCGGTGCTGCGCGACGAGGAGCTGATCGGCCTGGCCAGGCAGGCCGCGACCGAGCTCGTCGCCCAGGACGCGCCGCTCGAGCGCCACCCGGGGCTGCGTGCCGCGGTGGACGCGTTGCAGCACTCTGATCGGGCCGGGTTCCTGGCCATGACCTGATCCGTCGCGGCAGGCCGGAGGCAGGTCTGGAGGCAGGTCGGGGGGCCGGTCGGGCTGTGACGCGGGATACCTTGCCGCGGCGCCGTACCCACCCTAAGGTTCGGCGGGTGACCGACACCCTGGGCGGATCCGAGCCGGATCCCGATTTCGAGGCGCAGTTCGCGCAGCTGGTGCGCGAGGTGCAGCAGGGACGCCCCGCCGCCGTGCACGAACCCTCGGCCCGGGCGCGGATGCTGCAGAACCGGTGGCGCGAGGAACCGCCGCCGACCACCCCGTGGCGCGGCGAGCACCCCACCGTCGGCGATGCCACGGTCCGCGGGCGCGCCCGCGGACCCGCACCGACCCCGCTCGCGCCGCGCACCCGCCCCGGATTCGGCCGGCCGCGGGCCTGGTCCCGGCCGCGCCGCGGCGACTACGGGCGGGGCCGCCAGGGCGCCCGCGCCTGGGTGCGCAAGGCCCTGATCGCGGTGATCGTCGGCGCGGTGGTGTTCGCCGTGATCGAGACCGTCGTGCAGGACCACACCCGCGCCGCGGCGGCCGGGGCCGAGCGCGGGCGGATCGGCGCCCGGTTCAGCGCAGGGTCAGCTTGAGCACGCGGCCGCCCGCCTGCCAGGCCTGACGCAGGTCCGCCGGAACCGGCCCGCCGTCCGCGTCCAGGGTGATCTTGTTGAACTTGGCGAAGTTCTTGTTGTGCCGGCAGATCACGTCGTAGAGCGCCACCACGCCCGTCTCGTCCCGCACCACCTCGACGTCGGCGGTGCGGCGCCTGCCCTTGTAGCGCACCTCGAGCGGCTCGCCGGTGCGCAGGTTCTTGGACCAGCCGAACGGAGTGCCGACCAGCAGCACCCCCTCGTACGGCGTGTAGGCCACCGGCACGTCGTAGTGCCGGCCGCTCTTGCGCCCGACCACGTAGAGCGTGATCAGGTACTTGCCGATGCCGGCCGAGACCCCCGGCGTGGCCAGCAGCCCGCGCATCACGCGGTTGACGGCGCGCTGGTAGGCCATGGTCTGCGGCGGTTGCGGGGCCGAGGCCCCGGGAGCCGGAGAAGTCTCAGTACTCATAGTTTCGACGCTAGACCCGCCCCGTGCGGCACGCAACGGAAACGGGCACTTGCCCGCAGATCCCCAGCAATCGCACAGCTCGCGCACAGGCTCCGCGCAGCCGCCGCCGCGTGCCGCCCGCCCCGCCGCGCTTTGTAGACTGGGCCGATGACCAGGATCATCGCAGGCCAGGCCCGGGGCCGGCGGCTCGCCGTGCCGCCGGGCAACGGCACCCGGCCGACCTCGGACCGGGCCAGGGAGGGGCTGTTCTCGGCCCTGGACTCGCTGCTGCACGGCCTCGGCGGGCTGCGCGTGATCGACGGCTACGCCGGCTCCGGCGCGGTGGGCATCGAGGCGCTCTCCCGCGGCGCCGCGGCCGCGCTGCTGATCGAGTCCGACCGCCGCGCCGCCGACGTGATGCGCGCCAACCTGCGCACGCTCGGGCTGCCCGGCGGCCGGGTGCTGGCCGAGCGGGTGGAGCGGGTGGCCGCGCAGCCCTGCCCCGACGCGCCGTACGGCCTGCTTTTCCTCGACCCGCCCTACGCGCTCGAGACGGAGGTGCTGTCCGCGCAGATCGAGGACTTCGCCGAGCACGGCTGGCTCGGCCCGGACGCGGTGGTCTGCGTGGAGCGGGCGAGCCGCGACCCGGAGTGGATCTGGCCGGAGGGCTTCGATTCACTCCGGGTCAGGGCTTACGGCGAGGGCACGCTCTGGTACGGTCACCGCCGTGAGCAGTGACGCTACGAGCCTCGAGGCCACACCGGTGCGCCGGGCGGTCTGTCCCGGATCCTTCGACCCGGTGACCAACGGCCACCTTGACATCATCACCCGTATGACCGGCCTCTTCGACGAAGTCGTGGTGGCGATCGGCAAGAACGCGGGCAAGAAGGGCCTGTTCGCCTACGACGAGCGGGTGCGCATGATCCGCGACGTGACGGCGCATCTGCCGAACGTCACCGTCGAGGTGGTCGACGGCCTGCTGGTGGACTTCTGCGCCGAGCGCGGGATCAAGGCCATCGTCAAGGGGCTGCGGGCGGTGGGCGACTTCGACTACGAACTTCAGATGTCGCAGATGAACCACCGGCTGGCCGGCATCGAGACCCTGTTCGTGGCCACCAACCCGCTCTACAGCTTTCTGTCCTCCTCGCTGATCAAGGAAGTCTGCGCGCTCGGCGGCGACGTCTCCGGCCTGCTGCCCGAGCCGGTGCTCGAGCAGTTGGTCGAACGCCTGCGCAAGTAGCCGACAACCCGTCGACTCCCCGGCGGCGGCGCGCGCCGCCGCCGCGAACGGGCTGAGCGGACTTTCCGGACAAAGCTCGCAGTTGCCTCAGCACTCTCCGTCCGCCGCCCGGTTCGGGGTACCGTGGTCGGGCGCTGCCGAGCCGGCGGCGCCTAGGTGACGCAGGGAGTTGGAGTCCGTTGGACGTCAACGCGAAGATCGACGAGCTCATCGAGATCGTGGAGGGTGCGCGTGCGATGCCGATGTCGGCGTCGTGCGTCATCAACCGCGCGCAGGTGCTCGACCTGCTCGACGAGCTCAAGCGCGGAATGCCGGAGGAGATGGACAGGGCCCGCCGGGTCCTGGACGACCGCGAGTCCGTTCTGGCCGAAGGCCGTCGCGAGGCCGAACGCCTGATCGAGCGCACCCGCGGGGAGCGCGACTCCATCATCAACAACACCGACATCTCCCGGGAGGCCCGCGGAGCGGCCTCGCGCATCCTGGACGATGCCCGCCGCGACGCCGATTCCATTCGGGCCGAGGCGGACGAGTACGTCGACCAGAAGCTGGCCAACTTCGAGGTGGTGCTCACCAAGACGCTCCAGGCCGTCGGGCGCGGCCGCGACAAGATGCGCGGCAACAACCCGATGGAGGAACTCGGCCGGCACGTCGAGGAGCAGGACCTGGTCCAGGCCGAGCGCAAGCGGTCCAGGGACTTCTCCGGCACCGGCGAGATGCCCCAGGTGCGCGAGGGCTACGACAACCGCTTCGAGGGCAACGACTTCGAGGGCAACGAGTTCGAGGCCGCGGGCTTCGAGGGCGCCGCCCAGTTCGAGACCGAGCGCTTCGAGGAAGGCGGCTTCGAGACCACCGGGGAGTTCACCCGCATCGCCTTCGAGGAGGCCGAGCGTCCCTACGAGCCGCACCCGCACGCCGGGTACGAGGAGCAGGGCTACGCCCAGGCGCCGCAGCAGCCCTACTACGCCGAGGCCCAGGGCTACGACAGCGGTGCGTACGAGCAGCCTGGATACGAACAGCCCGGATACGAGCAGCCCGCATATGAGCAGCCCGGATACGACCAGGGCGCGGTCCAGGGCTACGGCACCGGGGAGTTCCCCACCGATGCCCCGTACGGCCAGGACGCCTACGGCCAGCCCGCCGCGTACGGTGCCCCGGCCGCTTACGGCCACCCCGGCCAGCAGCAGGGCCCCGGTCCGGAGTACCCGGCGGAGGAGACCTCGTACTTCGACACCGGCCTGATCGACGTACGGCAGTTCCAACAGCAGCAGCAGTACCGGTGATCCGGTACCGCCACTGATACACGCTGCGCGACCGCGCGGGCGCCCACGGTGATCATCTCGCCGTCGGTGCCCGCGTGTTCGTTTCCCGGCGGAGCGCCCCCGTGCGGCGGGTAGACTGGAGGCATGCCTCCCGTAGCCAAACCGAAGCGTCCCGACGTGCGTTCGCCCTACGTCTTCGACGTGCGCGAGTTCGGCCGGCGGCCCGGCGCGATGCGCCAGTTCGACCGTGACCTGCCCGCGGAGACGATGCTCGGGGGCGGTTCCACCCTCGACGGCCTCTACACCTCCGAGGGCGCCGACCTGCTGCTCGACCTGCGGCTCGAGTCCGTGGTGGAGGGCGTGCTGGCCACCGGGCGGGTCTCCGGCTCGCTGGTCGGCGAGTGCGTGCGCTGCCTCGACCCGGTCGAGGTCGAGGTGGACGCCGACTTCCAGGAGCTGTTCTACTACGACCCGCAGGAGCTGACCGCCGAGGAGCGCGAGGAGGCCCTGGCCGTGGTCGAGGAGCTCCTCGACGTCGAGTCCCTCGTGCGTGACGCGGTCATGCTCGAACTGCCGCTCCAGCCGCTGTGCGAGCCGGACTGCCCGGGGCTGTGCCCCGAGTGCGGTGTGCCGTTGGCCGAGGATCCGGACCACCACCACGACGCGGTGGACCCCCGCTGGGCCGCCCTGAGCGGACTCGGCGCCGAGCACGGCGAATAGGCCGTCACCTCGGGCGAACCCGAGCCCGGGGGCCGCGGTTCGAAACACCCGCCGACTTCCGGTAAAGTCGTCGGGTACGACCGAATGACCTTTGCAGTAACTGACCAGGAGTTTGAGCCGTGGCCGTTCCGAAGCGCAAGAAGTCCCGCAGCCGTACCCGTACGCGCCGCGCCCAGTGGAAGGCCGCCCCGCTGACCCTGGTCGCCTGTGACCGCTGCCAGGAGACCAAGCGTCCGCACACCGTCTGCCAGAACTGCGGCACCTACGACAAGCGTCAGGTGCTGGCCGTCTAAGGCCCCGGCCCGACGGAAGACGGTCGTGACCGATTCCCTCAAACCGCCCGGACTCCTGGAGCAGCGGCTCGGTCTGCCGATCGATCCGCAGCTCCTGGAGCAGGCGCTGACGCACCGATCGTTCGCCTACGAGAACGGCCACTGCCCGACCAACGAGCGGCTGGAGTTCCTCGGCGACTCGGTGCTCGGCGTCGTGGTGACCAGTACGCTCTACCACACCCATCCGGATCTGCCGGAGGGTCAGCTGGCGAAGTTCCGCTCCCACGTGGTCAGTGCCAAGGCCCTGGCCGAGGTCGGCCGGGAGCTCGAGCTCGGCGACTTCATGCGCCTGGGCAAGGGCGAGGAGGCCACCGGAGGACGGGACAAGTCCTCCATCCTGGCCGACGCCATGGAGGCGCTGCTCGGCGCGGTCTACCTCGACCACGGGCTCGACACCGTCGGAGAGCTGATCCACCGGCTCTTCGACCGGCTGATCGAGGCCTCGGCCGGCCTGGGCGCCGGCCTGGACTGGAAGACCTCGCTGCAGGAGCTGACCGCGGAGCACTCCCTCGGCGTACCCGCGTACGTGGTCGAGGAAGAAGGCCCCGAGCACGACAAGTCCTTCACCGCCCGGGTGCGCGTCGGCGAGGCCGACTACCCCAGCGGCCAGGGACGGTCGAAGAAGAACGCCGAGCAGATCGCCGCGGAGCACGCCTACCGCTCGATCCGCAAGGAGCACGGCTCCACCAAGGCCGAACCCGACGGCCGGGCCCCGTCCGCGGCCGGGTCGAACGGTGCCGGTCCTTCGTCCGCGCCCGCACCCGTGCCCGCGTCGGACGCGCTCGCCGCTCCCGAGTCCGCCACCCCCGGATCCGACGGTGCCTGAGCTACCCGAGGTCGAGGTCGTACGCCGCGGTCTCGACCGCTGGGTGGCCGGACGCACCGTCAGCCGGGTCGAGGTGCTCCATCCGAGAGCGGTGCGCCGCCACACCGCCGGGGGCGAGGACTTCGCCACCCGGCTCGCCGGCCAGCGCGTCCTGGGCGCGAGCCGCCGCGGCAAGTACCTGTGGCTCCCGCTCGACGGCGGCGACGCGCTGCTCGGCCACCTCGGCATGAGCGGCCAGCTGCTGGTCCAGCCCGCCGAGGTCCCGGACGAGACGCACCTGCGCGTGCGCGTCGAGTTCGCCGACGGCGGCCCCCAGCTGCGCTTCGTGGACCAGCGCACCTTCGGCGGACTGAGCCTCGAACCGGTCAGCGACGGCGTCCCGGTCCCGGTCGCGCACATCGCCCGCGACCCGATCGACCCCGCGTTCGACGACGCCGCCTTCATCAGGGCCCTGCGCGCCAAGCAGACCGGGATCAAGCGCGCCCTGCTGGACCAGAGCCTGATCAGCGGCATCGGCAACATCTACGCCGACGAGTCGCTCTGGCGGGCGAAGCTGCACTACGAGCGCCCGGCCGGGGAGCTCACCCGCCCCAAGGCCGTCACGCTGCTCGCCGAGGTACGCGCCGTGCTCGGCGAATCGCTGGAGCAGGGCGGCACCTCGTTCGACTCGCTCTACGTCAACGTCAACGGCGAGTCAGGGTACTTCTCCCGCGCGCTCAACGCCTACGGCCGGGCCGACCTGCCCTGCCCGCGCTGCGGCACTCCGATACGCCGCGCCGCCTTCATGAACCGCTCGAGCTACTTCTGCCCCCGCTGCCAGCGTCCGTGATGCCCCGTGACCTCCGGTGACGGGCGCACGTCCGGGCCCGGTGCGAAGGGTGAAACAATGGCGGCATGAGCAGCGGGAGCGAGCACAGCCAGGAGATCGAGGCCCAGTACCGGGCCGCTGAGGCGGAACTGCTTCAGCGGTGGCCGGAGACCCGGATCGAGCCGTCCCTCGACCGGATCAAGGCGATCATGGACGTGCTGGGCGAACCGCAGCGGGCCTATCCCTCGATCCACATCACCGGTACCAACGGCAAGACCTCCACCGCACGGATCACCGACGCCCTGCTGCGCGAGCTGAACCTGCGCACCGGCCGCACCACCAGCCCGCACCTGGCCGAGATCCGCGAGCGCATCTGCGTCGACGGCGAGCCGATCAGCCGCGAGCGCTTCACCGAGATCTACCACGAGCTCAAGCCCTACGCAGAGCTCATCGACGCGCGCCAGCCGTTCAAGCTCTCCTTCTTCGAGTTCACCACGGCCATGGCCTACGCCGCGTTCGCCGAGGCCCCGGTGGACGCGGCCGTCATCGAGGTCGGACTCGGCGGCACCTGGGACGCCACCAACGTCATCGAGGCCCCGGTGGCCGTGGTCACCCCCATCTCGCTCGACCACACCCACCTGCTCGGCGACAACGTCCGCGACATCGCCGAGGAGAAGGCCGGCATCATCAAGCCCGGCGCCGTCGCGGTGCTCGCGCAGCAGCCGCTGGAGGCCGCCGAGGTGCTCATGCGCCACGCGGCCGAGGTCGGCGCCACCGTCGCGCGCGAGGGCCTTGAGTTCGGCGTACTCGACCGCCAGCTGGCGGTGGGCGGCCAGCAGCTGCACATCAAGGGTCTGTCGCAGGAGTACCCGGACCTCTTCCTCCCGCTGCACGGCGCCCACCAGGCCGGCAACGCCGCCTGCGCCATCGCCGCGGTCGAGGCCTTCCTCGGCGCCGGCCAGGGCGGCGGCAGCCTGGACCCGGAGATCGTGCGCGCCGCGTTCGCCAAGGTCAGCTCGCCCGGACGGCTCGAGGTGGTGCGCCGCAACCCGGCCGTCATCCTCGACGCCGCGCACAACCCCGGCGGCGCCGAGGCGACCGCCCGCGCCATCAGCGAGGAGTTCACCTTCGAGCACCTCGTCTGCGTGTTCGCGGCGATGAAGGACAAGGACGTGCGCGGCGTGCTCGAGGCCTTCGAGCCGGTCATCGACGAGATCGTGGTCACCCGCAACTCGACCCTGCGCTCCATGCCGGTGGACGAACTCGCCGCGCTCGCGCAGGAGGTCTTCGGCGAAGGCCGCGTCACCGCGGTCGAGCGCCTCGACGACGCCATCGACCGCGCGCTCGAACTCGCCGAGGTGGGCGTCCCCGACCCCAGCCTCGGCGGCGCGGGTGTGCTGGTGACCGGTTCCGTCGTCACCGCCGGAGACGCGGGGCGGCTGCTGCGCGGCTGAGGCGATGCCGTAGCGTGGGGCAGGTAGGTCGTAGGCGGAGTGGGCGCAGCTGCCCGGTGGGGGTCCCCGCTCCCCGCGTCCGCCGATATCGTCAGCACACAAATGAGGTGGCAAGAGCCCATGCGCCGGATGGCCGCGTCGGTCCTCGTCTTCGAGGCGTTCATCGCGCTCTTCTTCGGGCTGGTCGCGGCGAAGCTGCACCCGGCCGGCGGCTGGCAGCTGGCCGTCGTGCTCGGCGTGGTCAGCATCCTGCTGAGCGGCATGCTCAGGTTCCGCTGGGCCTACACCCTCGGCTGGGTGCTGCAGGCCGCCTTCGTCGGCGCCGGATTCTGGGTCACCGACATGTTCGCGCTCGGCCTCGTCTTCGCCGCCCTGTGGTGGGCCGGGGTGCACTTCGGCGCCAAGGGCGAGCAGATCAAGGCCGAGCGGATGCAGGCCTGGGAGGCCGCCCACGGCGAGTGACCGGCACTGCCGCCGCGCAGTGCCGTACGTCCGCGCCGGCCGGTGGGGACGTAGGGTCCGGCGAGAAGGTCGGGAAGGTCCGAAAAGCCGGGGTTCGGTACCCCGACGGTCACCGACCCCGGGTATGACCTGGCGTGACTTAGGTCATAACATCAGTTGAACGCATCCCCCCGAAGTGTGGGGACGAGCTCGTGGGCCATGCGTCCGCGCGGAAAGGAAGAAAAGGTGGCGACCCTCGTGGAGCGCTCGCTCGTCTTGGTCAAGCCCGACGGCGTCAAGCGTGCCCTGATCGGCACGATCACCGATCGGATCGAGCGGAAGGGCATCCGGATCGCCGCCATGGATCTGCGTACCCTGCCCCGCGAACTCGTGGAGGAGCACTACGCGGAGCACCAGGGCAAGCCCTTCTTCGAACCGCTCGTCTCCTTCATGCTCTCCGGCCCCGTCGTCGCCATGGTCATCGAGGGCCACCGCTGCATCGAGGCCTTCCGCACCCTGTCCGGTGCCACCGACCCGGTCAAGGCCGCCCCCGGCACCATCCGCGGCGACCTCGCCACCGACGTCGGCACCACCGTCGTCCAGAACCTCGTCCACGGCTCCGACTCCCCGGCCTCCGCCGAGCGCGAGATCAAGCTCTTCTTCCCGGATCTGGCCTAAACGGCACCTGCAGGTCAGCCGCCGCAAGAGGCTTGACCGATAGACGCAGCGAGCTCCTTGACTGACACCTCGTCAGTGAGGAGCTCGCCGTCGTATGTGCGCCTCCCGCGTCGTTGTCGGCCGGGCATCGTCGCCTACATCCAGGGGGCCGGCCCGGTGCGCGACGCCCATGCGGCCAATGCGTGCTCGTCGAACAGCCGGATGCCGGCGCGCTGTGCGTAGGCTCGGGCCTGGGAGGTGAAGTCACTGGTCGTGACGACGACGGCGATTCCTGCTCCGTGGATCGTGAAGCAGGTCCCGCCGAAGCGCTGCAGGTCGGGCCCTGACACTCTGTTGCCGGGGCGGTAGCGCTTGGCTTGGATCACCAGGCGCAGGCCGTCGGGTGTCACGGCGACGACGTCGGCGCCGAGGTCTCCGGAGCGGCCCACGACCTGGACCGTCGTGCAGCCGTCCCTGGCGCACAGGTATCCGAGCGCCTGTTCGAACTGTGTCGCGTTCATCGCCTGGTAGGAGGCGATCTCGGTCGCACGGACGGCGTAGAGCTGTGCCGCCGCGGCCTGGTCCGCGCGCACCTGCTGATAGTGGCGCAGCCGCCAACTGCCGAGCGCCACCGCCACGCCCAGGCTGGCGAGGACGACGAGCGTGCCGCCGACAGGGTCGTGGCCGATCGCGGCCAGGCCGCCCCAAGTCACCAGCAGGCAGGGAAGCAACAGCAGGGCCGGCTCCCGCACGATCGCGGTCACGATCGCGGCCAGTACTCCGAACACGATCTCCAGGTCGGATCTTCGTCGTCGCGACACGCGACCCCCCATCAGAAGCCGAACAGACTGAAGCGTAGATAGTAGAGGTGGTTGAGGCGCCGCCTCGCGCGCCTCTCCAGCGCGGCCTTGTGCCTGAGCCGTTCGAATTCAAGGGCTCCGGCCCGGACCTGCGAGCTGTTGCGCTCATAAGCGGAGCGGTTGACCGCGCGCTCCGACTCCGAACGGCGCCTTCGCTCTTCGAGGGCGACGATCTCAGCGGCCAGTCGCCGGTTGACGTTCTCCTTCGCGGCGATGCCACTGGTTTGCGCGGCGTCACGCTCGGCCTGGAGCTTGGCGATGAACGCGGCGTGCTGCTGATTGATCTGGATCTGCCGTGCTTGCGGCACCGCCGTGGGTGCCGTCCGCTGCGCCCGGCGGACGAGACCTTCGCGCCAGCTCTCCAGCGCGGCGGCCCTCTTCTCACCGATCCCCTCGACGCGGGTCCGCTGGCCGTACGGAAGCTGGAAGAGAGCGACCTGCGTGGTGTAAGCGCCGCTGCCAGGGGCGAAGGTGACGTGAACGTCGGCCGCGGTGACGATGCCATAGCGGGCCAAGGCGCGCGCGGCGGCGGGTCCGAGGCCGCTGATGTTCTTGACCTCGGCGAGAATGTCGTGACGGCACAGTTCGGCGGCGATGTGCGCGGTCACCAGCGCCTGCAGTTCCTCGGTGATCGACCGCTGTCTCGCCGCCTCGGCGCCGAACAGCAGGCGGCTGACTCGAGCGACCTCGCCGGCGCAACGCCGGTCGATCGCGTTGTGCTCCTGGGCGCGTTTGGTGTCCACTCCCGTCCGTGCCTGGTGGATCTGCGTCAGTTGATCCGCCAGACGCTTGTTCTCCTTTTCGAAATCGGCGGTCATCCGCGTCATGGCGGCTGCGGCACCGCTGAGTTCTCTGAGCTGCGCCCGGCGCGAATTGCGGGCAGCCTTGGCCGTACGCCACTCCGGTCTTCTGCGTCGGCCCATGCCCACCAGCGCGACGCAGAGTGCGAAGGCGCGGAGCAGGAGCGGGGCTGTGAAGAAGCCGACGAACACGCTCGCGACCGACATGAGGACGTAGAGGGCGATGACGGCCGCGGTGACCCAGTCCACGGCACGACGTCGGGTGAACCGAGGCGCCGGCTCGACGCTTTCACCGGCCGTGAGGTGGCCTTCGAGCCAGGCCGGCCGTCCTGGAGATGCCGGAGCCGCGCCGGTCACCGCGGAGGTGTGGGCCGCGGATGACACGGCCGATATGGATGGCCGGGCCATCCGGGTGAGGGGCGCGAGCGCGGGGATGGCGTCGAGCGGGGTTTGCGCGTACAGGCGGACCTGCTCGGCTATGCCTTTGATCTCCGGGCTGACCGAGGCGATCTGATCCAGCCGCCAGGAACCCGCCGGTGCCCGGTAGTCCTCCTCCGAAGTGAGCAGGTGCTCGTCTTCGGATTTGCGCAGAAGGCTCCACAGCATCGGCTCGACGGCCAGCGCGCTGAGCGAGAGGTAGATGACCCAGGCCGAGAATCGGTCGACGTTCTCGCCGAAGTCCCGCGTGCCGCGTATCGGTGCCTGATAGTGACGGTGGCCCAGCTCGGCCGCGTTGCGGGCGGCGAGCGCGGGGACGAACATGCCGTCGTAGTCCACCAGACGGAACGTGTTGTCCGGGGCCACCAACAGATTGCCGTGCTGGAGGTCCCCATGCGCGATCTTGAGTCGTTCCAGGTCCCCGACGAGCGCCGCGAATCGGTCGGCGAGTGCGCGGATCGAGAGGCCGTCGCTCTGGTGGGCGTCGAGCCACCGATCCAACGCGACGCCCTCCACCCAGGCCATTTTCATCACGGGCCAGCGTCGCCCGTTGAGGAGGATCTGCTCGGGCAGGAACTCGAAGTCCATCTTCCACGGCTGCGACAAGCCGCTCAGTGCCACCGCGGCGAGGTGGCGGCTGATCGCCTCGTAGCGCTCGCGCTGATCGGGTACGTCGCGGGTGAAGCACTTCACGGCAAACCGCCGCCCGTCGGCGGTGGTGACCGCGAAGACCGAGGCGAAGTTGCCTGAGATGGCCCTGGGTATCCCGAGCTTGGTCAGCTCCGGCTTTCCGCCGCGCAGGTCGCCGTCGGAGAAGGACACGACCGGGTTCTGCAGGGCCGCGGCGTAATCGCCCCCGCTGGGGAAGTTCGCTCGGCTCACGGCGGTCATCCGATGTCGATGTGGACGAAGGCCACGTCGTCGTTGCGCAGGGTGCCTGCCGCACGCTCCGCGGCCACGAAAGCCTCGAACTCGTGGACGTCGCGGCCGGCGAACTCCCGCAAGACCGCCCACGGTCTGTCCCCGGCCTCTGTGTGCCGCAGGAACCAGGCGGCCAACGCATCCGTCGCCAGATACAGCTGGTCGCCCGACTCACACCATCCGTCCGCGTCCGCGACGTGTTTGGCGAGCAGGGCCCTGTCGGCGTTCCGGCTGCAGGCCAGCGACGGATTCGTGTCGAACTCCGAGGAGTCCTCGATCGGAAAGGCACGCAGTACCCGGTTGCCGCGCACGTGGAACAAGCAGGTGTCACCCAACGCCGCGGCGTGCCAATGCCAAGCGGAACGGCCGGTGGTGCCGACCGCGTCCGCCAATCTCATCAGCTCGTCGCCGGTCTGCGCATCGGCCGCGGGAGGGTCGAGGGCGACCCTCAGCAGTGTCGCGTACGCTCCTCGCTCCAGGCCGGGCCGCTCGTACCAGGCAAGCGGCCGACCTGCGGCTTCACGGTGTTTGACGTATCCCTCAAGCCAGGTGTCCCACTCATCCGCCGCAGCCGTGACGGCCGAGACGGTCCGCTTGACGCTGTGGCCGATGCGCGGTTCGGCCAGATGTTTGGCGAGCATGTCGGCCCAGGCCCGCGCGAGCAGGCTCTCCGACGCACCGTCACACAGCGCGGCGACGATCCTCTGGTCGATCTCGTCCGCCGGCGCGGACGCGGGAAGGACGATGACGGCGTCTTCGCACTGCTCGACTCGATGACCCTGCTTGGGAACCAGATATCGCGCGATGAATGCCGGGGACCTCACCGCAGGTCGGTTGCGCGCGTGCCGATGTCGAGGAACTGCACCACCGCACTGATGTCCGCGTTGTACACGAAGCCCCGCGTCGCCTCGCTCACCCGCTTTCCCTGCGAACCCGCGTAAGCGCGCATGTGCTCGGGCAGCGGGCTCGAGATCGCGAACAGCAGCTTCGCGTGGGGATCGGCGAGCGCGAGATCGGAGTCGGGGAACTCCACGGGTGCGCCGCCGACCGACGAGACGTGCAGGTTGAACAGCAGCACGCCGCCGTCCGCACTGAAGAGCGTCGTGAGCTCGCGAGCCGCTGCCGAAGGGTCGCCGTCGGTGGACTCGCCGTCGGAGAGGTTCAGGACGATCGGAGGGAAGCCCCCCGGGTGGGTTTCGAGCCATCCCGAGACCAGCCAGTGCGCGTGCCGCAGCGCCGCGACCATCGGAGTGCCGCCGTTGGCGGTCGGATACATCCAGATCGGGAAGCTCGCCGTCGTCTCCACGAGCCCGCCTGCGCCGTCGGGCACCTTCTTGGCACGTTCCTGCACTTCGGCCGGATTGTCGGCCACCTCGCTCAGCGGCACGAAATCCCGGCCCGCGAGCGCCCCGCTGTAGGCCGAGCCGAAACGGTGGCCGTAGCCGACGACTGCGACGTGGAAGTAGTCGCGGACGCCCTCCTCAACTCTGAAGGCCCTTTCCGAGTGACCTCAAAACAGTCAAATCGTTCTTCAGAAAGTGTTCCTCGAATACCAGGCCCGCCGTCGCATCCCTTTCTGAGCCCGGCGCGGCCCAGCCGTCGGCCCAGCCGTCTGATCCGGCTCAGGTGCCGGCGCAGACGCGTGGGGGAGGGCGGCGGTCGTCGGGGCTCGGCGGGATGCGTGAGGTGATCAGTGCCGAGCTGGCCGAATTCCGGAGGCTCAATCCCGGGGCGGGGCCGCGGGGCTCCTGACATACTCCCGGCCATGACTAGTGATCAGGGGCCGCGGCTGACCACCGGCGGGCAGGACGCGGAGCTTGCCGCGGTGTTGGACGCGGGGCTCGACGAGTACAACTTCGCCGCGACGGGGACGGGCAAGGCCGATCAGGGGCAGTTCTCGGTGAAGGTCGTGGACGAGGCGGGGGCGATCGTCGGCGGGCTGACCGCGTGGTACTGGGCGGGGCTATGCGGCATCAGCATGCTGTGGGTGCGGGCGGAGAGCCGGAAGGACGGGTGGGGGACGAAGATCCTGGAGGCGGCTGAGCAGGAGGCGCGGCGGCGGGGGTGTGACCGGGTCTGCGTGTCGTCCTTCACGTTCCAGGCGCCTTCGTTCTACGAGCGGCACGGGTATGTGGAGACCGGGCGGACGCTGGGTATTCCGGGGCCGGTGTCCGATGGCGGTCCCGGCAGGCCTGCCGACGCGGCGGACGTGCATCTGTTCAAGCGGCTGGACTGAGCGCGGCCGGGGCCGCGCCGCGGGGGGCGCCCTCGAGTGTCGGCGGCACGCACTAAGGTTGAGCGGGTCGCGTCAGCCACGCAAGAACGGAGCTCCCCGACCGTGTCTTCCGACTCCTTCGTGCACCTGCACGTCCACACCGAGTACTCCAAGCTCGACGGTGCGGCCAAGATGAAGCCGCTGGTCGCGGAGGCGGCGCGGCTGGGGATGCCGGCGATCGGCATGTCCGATCACGGCAACATGTTCGGCGCCTACGACCTGTGGAAGTCGGCCAAGGACGCGCGCGCGGCGGGGGCCGAGATCAAGCCGATCATCGGCATCGAGGCGTACGTGGCGCCGGAGTCGCGGTTCACCAAGAAGCCGGTGTTCTGGGGCGGTCCGAGCCGGCCGGGGACGGGCGGGGACGACGAGGAAGAGGGCGGCAAGGACGTCTCCGGGCGGGGCGCCTACACCCACATCACCATGCAGTCGATCAACGCGACCGGGCTGCGCAACCTGTTCAAGATCTCCTCGATCGCCTCGTTCGAGGGCTTCTACAAGGCGCCCCGGATGGACCGGGAGCTGATCTCGCAGAACGCCGAGGGCATCGTGGCCACCACCGGCTGCCCCTCCGGCGAGGTGCAGACCCGGCTGCGGCTCGGCCAGTTCGACGAGGCGGTCAAGGCGGCGTCGGCCTACCAGGACATCTTCGGCAAGGACCACTACTTCCTCGAGCTGATGGACCACGACCTCGGCATCGAGCGCCAGGTGCGCGACGGGCTGCTCGAGATCGGCCGCAAGCTCGGGATCCGGCCGCTGGCCACCAACGACTCGCACTACATCACCGAGGACCAGGCCCCGGCGCACGACGCGATGCTGGCCATCGGCGTCGGGCGCAACCTGGACGACCCGACCCGGTTCCGCTTCAACGGCACCGGCTACTACATCAAGCCGGCCGACGACATGCGGCGGCTGTTCGACTCGGTGCCCGGCGCCTGCGACAGTTCGCTGCTGATCGCCGAGATGGTCGCGCCGGACGCGTACGACGAGGTCTTCGCCGAGAACAAGTCCTGGATGCCGCAGTTCCCGGTGCCCGAGGGCGAGACCCAGGCGTCTTGGCTGCGCAAGGAGGTCTACGCCGGGGCGCACCGCCGCTTCGGGGCTGAGCTGAGCCCGGAGTACTCCGACCGGATCGAGCTCGAGCTCGCGCTGATGGAGCGGATGGACTTCTGCGCGTACTTCCTCATCGTCGGTGACATCTGCCAGTACGCCAAGCGCTCCGGCATCGCGCTCGGCCCGGGCCGTGGCTCGGCCACCGGCTCGATGGTGGCCTACTGCCTGCGGATCACCGAGCTCGACCCGATCGAGCATGCGCTGCTGTTCGAGCGGTTCCTCAACCCCGAGCGCATCTCGCCCCCCGACATCGACCTCGACTTCGCGGACGACCGGCGCGACGAGATGCTGCGCTACGTCACCGAGAAGTACGGCGCCGAGTGTGTGGCGCAGGTCAACACCTTCGGCCGGATCAAGACCAAGCAGGCGATCAAGGACGCGTCCCGGATCCTGGGCTACCCGTTCGCGCTCGGCGAGAAGATCACCAAGGCGCTGCCGCCGCCGGTGATGGCCAAGGACATCCCGATCTACGGCATCTTCGACGAGAAGCACGACCGGTTCAAGGAAGCCGGCGAGATCCGCGCCCTGTACGACGCGGACCCGGACGTCAAGAAGGTCATCGACACCGCGCGCGGCGTCGAGGGCATGATGCGCAACTTCGGCGTGCACGCGTGCGCCGTCATCATCGGTTCGCAGCCGCTGACCAACGCCGTCCCGCTGCACATGCGGGAGAAGGACGGCGCGGTCATCACCGGGTTCGAGTACCCGAGCTGCGAGGCCATGGGCCTGCTGAAGATGGACTTCCTGGGGCTGCGCAACCTCAAGGTCATCTCCGACGCGATCGCGCTGATCAAGGTCAGCCACGACGTGGAGATCGACCTCGAGACGCTGGAGCTGCAAGACGAGAAGACCTTCGAGCTGATGTCGCGCGGCGACACGCTCGGGGTGTTCCAGCTCGACAACTCGGGCATGCGCAACCTGCTCAAGTCCATGGGCGTGACGAAGTTCGGTGACATCGCGGCCGTGCTCGCGCTCTACCGGCCGGGCCCGATGGAAGCGAACTCGCACATCAACTACGCCGAGCGCAAGAACGGCCGGCAGGAGTCCACCCCGATCCACCCGGAGCTGGCCGAGGTGCTCGAGCCGATCCTGGGTGAGACCTACGGCCTGGTGGTCTACCAGGAGCAGGTCATGGCGATCGCGCGGAACCTGGCCGGGTACTCGCTCGGCGGCGCCGACCTGCTGCGCCGGGCGATGGGCAAGAAGAAGAAGGAGATCCTGGACGCCGAGTTCGAGCGCTTCTCGGCGGGCATGGCGGACAACGGGTACTCGAAGGAGGCCATCCAGTCCGTCTGGGACGTGCTGGTGCCCTTCTCCGGGTACGGATTCAACAAGTCGCACACCGCCGGATACGGCATCGTCTCGTTCTGGACCGCGTACCTCAAGGCCAACTACCCGGTCGAGTTCATGGCCGCGCTGCTCACCTCGACCGGCGGCGACAAGGACAAGTCGGCCATCTACCTGGCCGAGTGCCGCCGGATGGGCATCCAGGTGCTCCCGCCGGACGTGAACGAGTCGGCCCACCAGTTCACCCCGGTCGGCGGGGACATCCGCTTCGGCCTCGGCGCGGTGCGCAACGTCGGCGAGAACGTGGTGGACGCGATCATCCGCGCCCGCAAGTCGAAGGGCGCGTACACCTCCTTCGGCGACTTCCTGGACAAGGTCGAGCTGGTCGTGTGCAACAAGCGCGCGGTCGAGTCGCTGATCAAGTCCGGCGGCTACGACTCGCTGCGCCACCCGCGCCGCGCCCTGATCGAAGTGCACGAATCCGCCGTCGACTCGGTGATCAGCCTGAAGAAGGCCGAGGCGTTCGGGCAGGACTCGCTGTTCGGCGAGCTCGGCGCGGACGAGCCGGACGTGGCCTCCTTCGGCGGCACGGCGATCGCGGACGACGCGCCGGAGTGGAGCAAGAAGGTGCTGCTCTCCTACGAGCGGGAGATGCTCGGCCTCTACGTCTCGGACCACCCGCTCGGCGGCGCGGAGCCGCTGCTCGCCCGGCACCGCGACCTGTCCATCCCGGACCTGCTGGAGAACGAGCGGACCGAGGGCCAGGTGCGCATCGCGGGCCTGATCACCAAGGTGGACCGCAAGGTCAACCAGCGCGGCGAGACCTGGGCCGCCGTGGTGGTCGAGGACCTCGACGCGAGCATCGACGTGCTCTTCTTCCCGCAGGCCTACCAGCTGTACGTGGACGAGCTGCGCCCGGACGCCGCCGTCTCGGTGCGCGGAAACCTCAAGGAGCGCGACGGGGTCAAGTCGGTGATGGGCCAGGAGCTCGCGCCGCTGGACATCTCCACCGCCGGGACGGACATGCCGGTGCTGCTGACCCTGCGCGAGCGGCGGGTGAACGCCCAGTCGGTGGCCGAGCTCAGGCGGATCCTGGAGACCTACCCGGGCGGCCAGCGGGTGCAGCTGACCGTGGTGGGCAGCGACAAGACGTCGAAGTACGCGCTCCCGGCCTACCGGGTGGACGCCGGCAACGGGTTCTACTCGGAGGTCAAGGCCCTGTTCGGCCCGGGGGTCATGACGGCGTGAGGGCGCCCGGCGCCGCGCGGGCGCCGAGCCGGGTGTGGCCGGGTGAAATTGTCGGTAGCGGGTGATTCACTCTCAGACATGGAGACCTCACGACTTCGCGCCGGCCTGGACCACGAGTTCCACCTCCTGCGCGCCGCCATCGCGAGTGCGGATCGGGAGGCCAAGGTGCCCGGCTGCCCCGACTGGACGGCGGATCAGCTCGCGCACCACGTCGCCCAGACGTACCTGCACAAGGTCGAGTGCATCCGGCTCGGGGAGTTCCCGCAGGACTGGCCCCCGCAGCTCGACCCCGACCCGGTCGCGGTGCTCGACGAGCAGTTCGGCGCGCTCACCGCGTCCTTCGACGCGCACGATCCGGCCGGCCCGGCGGCGACCTGGCACGATCCGGACCAGACGGTGGGGTTCTGGATACGCCGGATGGCGCACGAGACGGTCGTGCACCGGGTGGACGCCGAGCAGGTCGCAGGGCTCGAGCTCGCCCCGATCGACGACGAGGTGGCGCTGGACGGGATCGACGAGTTCCTGACCCTGTTCATCGGGTTCTTCAGCCGGAAGTACCCGGAGGAGTACGGTTCCGCGCTGCGCGATCCGGATCCGCGTCCGCTCGCCGTGACCGCGGGCAACCGGACCTGGACGCTCGCGACCACCGAGGCCGGAGTCGAGGTCACCGCGTTCGAGGACGACGTCGCAGCGGGCGAGCACGCCGCGCGGGACGCGGCCGAGCGGGCGGCCGTGACGGTCTCGGGGCAGCCCGCGGACGTGCTGCTGTGGCTGTGGGTCAGGGTCGACGACGGCGCCGTGCGGATCACCGGCGACGAGCAGGCGCTCGCTCAGTTCAAGGCCCTGCGAAAGGAGGCGACGCAGTAGCGGCCCGCCGAACGTCCATGGGCTCTGATATGCCGCGCGGCCCGTCGCCTCGCCGACGCCGCAGGACACGGGCCGCACGCATGCTCACGCGTCGGCGGCGTGCTCCAGCAGGCCGTCCCGCAGCGCCTCGACGGTCGCGCCGCTCAGTCCGTGCGCCTCGAGGTAGCCGAGCGGCGAGCCGTGCGCCTGGTCCAGCGCGGCGAGCGTGTTCTCCATCAGTTCGGTGCTGACGCTGGTGCGGATGCGGCCGAGCAGTCCGGTGTTGCTCGCGACGTAGTCCGCCACGATCACCGGGCGCGGCACGCCGAGGAGTTCGAGCAGCAGCGCGATGGTCAGGCCGGTGCGGTCCTTGCCCGCCGTGCAGTGCACCAGCGCGGGCGCGGCGTCGGGACGGCTGAGATATTCGAACACTTCGACGATGCCCGGAGCGCTGCGTTCGACCAGGTGCAGATACAGCTCCATCGGGCCGGCCGGCAGGTCGTCGAGCGTGCCGAGATAGTCGACCACGACCACCTCGACCTCGGTCAGCCCCGGCGCGAGCGCGCTCGGAGCCTCGTCCCGCTCCTCCTGCGTGCGCAGGTCGAACACCGTGCGCAGGCCCAGGTCGGCGAGGGTGCCGGCGCCGGCGGCCGTGAGCCGGTCGAGTGCGGCCGAGCGCAGGACCCGGCCGCGGCGCACCGTGCCGAGCGCGCCGGACAGGCCGCCGAGGTCGCGCGCGTTGTGCACCCTGGCGATGTTCAGCGCGCGCTCGAGGCCCACCTCGTCGAGGTAGGCCTGCGCGGGCCCGTCGGCCGCCGATTTCGCGCGTTCATCGTTGCCGCTCATGCCGCCACGTTAACCCAGACGGCCTAACAGCGGTTGCTCGCGCCGACCGCGCCGACGAAGTTCGAGTCCGAGATCCAGCCGTACTTGTCGTTCACGGTGTCCTGCACGTACGTCCACTCGTTGCCGTAGGCGTTGGTGACGTAGCACCACAGCCGCAGCCGGTCCCCGTGCGCCGCCGTGAAACCGGTGGTGGCGCAGGCCGAGTAGGGCCCGATGTACAGGTTCCAGCTGCCGTTGCCCGAGCCGTATCCGTACTCTGATCCCTGCTCGACGGCGTCCCAGCCGCTGCACCCGGTGTTCACGGGGGACGCGGTGGGCGAAGCCGTGGTGGCCTTCGCGGACGTCGGGGCGGCGGCAGCGGAGGTGGTGGTCGAGCCGCCCGCACCGCCGCCGGGAGCGGCTGCCGAGGAACTCGACCCGTTCACCACGCCCCCGCCCGCCGCTGAGGACGCCGCCGACGCCGCCGACGAAGCGGGCCCGGCGGAGCCGCTGGAGCTGGGCGAACCGGAGGGCCGTACCGTGGCCGACGGCGAGATCGAGCCGGAGGGGAACGCCGAGGCCGTGCCGGAAGCCTCACCGAGTGACGCGCCGCCGCCCGGAATCACGGCGCTGGTGCCGGTGAGCGCGTCCACCTTGTCGCCGCCCGCACCGCTTCCGCCGCCGGGTCCCCACACCAGCATGGCCGCCACACCGAGCACCACGACCGTCACCGCGGCCGCGCCGACGACGATGCGCCCGCGCGTCCGGGCGCGTCCGGGCCTGGTGAGGGCGTCGCCGACGCGATTGCCGCCGGGACGGTTGTCCACGAGAACGGTCTGGAGCTCGTCCGGCGGGAGCGCGGGCGGCACCGGGATGACGAGCGCCTGCGGATCGAAGTCCGGCCGGTGCGGTGCCGGTGCCGGCTCCGCCGGCTTCGGGGGTTCCGGCAGGTCGGCGAGCTCCGGCAGCGTCCGGCCCGCCGCCCTGGTCCGCTCGGCGATGCGCTCGGCCAGCGCCGCCGGCCACTGCGCGAACCGACCAGGGACCCACGCTCCTGCCGTCGCCGCCGCCTGCGTCTGCGCCACGACCCCGGCGGCGTTCGGGCGGCTGAGCGGGTCCTTGCCGAGACAGCGCAGCACCAGCTCGCGCAGGGCGGGGGAGACCCGGGCCAGCGAGTCGAAGTCCGGCTCCTCGTAGACGACGCGGAAGAGCACCTCCGCCGTCCCGCCCTCGCCGAACGGCAGCTTCCCGGTGGCCGCGAAGTACAGCAGCACGCCGAGCGAGAAGATGTCGGACGCGGGCGTCACCTCGCCGGACTTCGCCTGTTCCGGGGCCATGTAGGACGGGGTTCCGACATTCAGGCCGGTCGCCGTCAGCTGGCTCAGGTCGGACGCGTGGGCCACGCCGAAGTCGATGATCTTCGCGCCCTCGGTGCCGAGGATGACGTTGGACGGCTTGACGTCCCGGTGCACGAGGTCGGCCTGGTGCACCGCGACCAGGGCCGAACCCAGGTCCGCCGCCAGCCGCCAGACCGCCGGATCCGGCAGCGCACTGCCCTGGCGCACCGCGTCGCCGAGCGCGACTCCGGGCACGAATTCCGTCGCCATCCACGGCTGCTGCGCGCGCGGTTCGCCGTGCACGAGCGCCGCGGCGTACGGAGTGCTGACCCGGCCGACGGCCTCGAGTTCGCGCGCGAACCGGCGGCGGAAGTCGGGATCGTCGGCGAGGTCCGGGCGGATGACCTTCACCGCGGCCCAGGTGGCGGGCGCGGATCCGCCGCGGTTTGCGCCGGGGCCGGCGGGAGTCGAGCCGAGATAGACGCGTCCCATGCCGCCGACGCCGAGCAGGGCGTGGATCCGGTACCTGCCGACCATCGCCGGGTCGCTCCGGCTCAGCGGCTTCGCGCCGAGGACCGCGAGTTCGGGCGCCAGCGGAAGTTGGGACTGCGCTGGCGGGTCGCCCGGGTCGCTTGCGTCAGTCGGACCAACCGCATCCGGACCGTACCCGGGGTTCTGCTCGGCACCAGGCCCAGGTCCGCCGGGACCGCCCGCGAGCGGCACCGCCGGTATTCCCGCGTGATCCCCCTGGCCGTCGTGGCCACCCCAGCCCGTCGCGCCGTTCACGCCGCCC
>NZ_JAGSOG010000220.1 GCF_018139695.1 Actinospica durhamensis
GCCCAACACCCCGAGCGTGGTCAAGGTGACCGGCAGCCAGGGCAACTGGGGGCTCTCGGTGAACGGCGCGCCCTACTACATCAAGGGCGTGACGTACGGGCCGGCCAACACGGACGCGGCGTACTACCTGCCGCAGATCGCCGCGACCGGCGCGAACACCGTGCGCACCTGGGGCACGGACAGCACCGACACGGCCGACCTGCTCAACGCCGCGGACGCCAACGGCGTGAAGGTGATCATGGGCTTCTGGCTGAGCCAGTCAGAGGACTACATCAACGACACCACGGATGAGACCAGCGACCTGAACAACATCGTCTCGCTGGTGAACCAGTACAAATCCAACGGCGGCGTACTGATGTGGGACGTCGGGAACGAGGTGATGAACTCGCTCTCGAGCACGTACTCGGGTACGCAGCTGACGAACGAGCGCATCGCCTACGCGCAGTTCGTGGAGAAGGTCGTCGACGCGATCCACGCCGCCGACCCGAACCACCCGGTCACCTCCACCGACGCCTGGGTGGGCGCCTGGCCCTACTACCAGCAGTACACCCCCGACCTGGACCTGATGGCGGTCAACTCCTACGGCGCGGCCTGCGGCGTGCAGGCGGCCTGGCAGTCCGGCGGGTACACGAAGCCCTACATCCTGACCGAGGCCGGCCCGTCCGGCGAGTGGGAGGTGGCCAACGACGAGAACGGCGTGCCGCTCGAGGACACCGACCAGGCCTCGACCCAGGGTTACGCGACCGACTGGGGCTGCGTGACCGGGGCGAGCGGGGTGGCGCTGGGCGCGACGCTGTTCAACTACGGCGTGGAGAACGACTTCGGCGGGATCTGGTTCAACTTCATGACCGGGGACTACCGCCGGGACTCGTTCTACGAGCTCAACGCCCTCTACGGCGGGCAGAACGCGGTGAATCAGGCCCCGGTGATCTCCAGCATGACGATCAGCGACCCGACCGCGGTCCCGGCCGGCGGCACGTACACCATCAACGTCGGGGCGAGCAGCCCGATCGGCGCGCCGCTGCGCTACAGCGTGGAGTACAACAGCAAGTACATCAACGCGGCCACGGCCCAGCAGGGCGCGACCTTCACCACCTCGGGCGGCACGATCACCGCGACCGCGCCGGACCAGATCGGCGTGTGGAAGGTCGACGTGTACGTGTACGACGACCAGGGCAACGCCGGGATCCAGACCGCTTCGATCAACGTGGTGCCCGCGACGATGCCGGGCCTGAACGTGGCGCTCAACAGCACCACCACGGCGTCCTCGTACCAGAGCACCGGCACCGGAGCGCCCTACCCGGCCAGCGACGCCACGGACGGGAGCCTGGCCACCCGCTGGGCGAGCGACTGGAGCGACCCGCAGTGGATCGAGGTGGACCTCGGCAAGAGCTACCCGATCTCCGGGGTGCAGCTGGTGTGGGAGTCGGCCTACGGGCAGGCGTACCAGATCCAGGTGTCGAACGACAACAGCACGTGGACGACGGTGTACTCCACCACGACCGGCGTGGGCGGGGTGGACAGCATCAACCTGAGCGGCGTCTCAGGGCGCTACGTCCGCATGTACGGCACCGCCCGCGGCACGACGTACGGCTACTCGCTCTACGAGTTCGGGGTGTACACCCCGTGAGTCCGGCGCACTGAACACCCTGCGGAATCCGTGCGCGCCTCGGCTCAGCCCGAGGCGCGCACGACCAGTTCGGTGTCGAAGAGCACGGCGCGCGGCGGGGAGTCCGGTTCGTCGAGGCGCTCGAGGAGCAGCTGCGCCATCCGGGCCGCCATGGCCTCGACCGGCTGGCGCACAGTGGTCAGCCGGGGGCGGGCGGAGGCGGCCGCGCTGCTGTCGTCGAAGCCGATGACCGCCACGTCCTGCGGCACCCGCCGGCCGCGCTCGCGCAGCACGTGCAGCGCGCCGACGGCCATCAGGTCGTTGGCGGCGAAGACCCCGTCCAGCTCCGGCTCGCGCTCGAGCAGTTCGCGCATGGCCCGCTCGCCGCTGTCCTGGGTGAAGTTGCCGACGGTGTAGGGCACGTAGGCGACGCCGTGCCGGGCCATGGTGTCGCAGAACCCGTCCAGCCGCGCGCGCCCGGCGTGCAGGGACAGCGGCCCGGCTATCGCGGCGACCTGGCGCCGGCCCTGCGCGAGCAGCCGTTCGGCGGCGAGCCGGCCGCCGTCCTGGTGGGCGAGGTCGACGTAGCGCACCGGCAGCGGCCGCTCGGGCCGGGCGAAGAACACCGCGGGCAGCCCGGCCTGCACGAGCAGGCCCGGCAGCGGGTCGGCCGGATCGATGGAGACCACCAGCGCGCCGTCGGCCGCGCCCTGCCGCAGATGGTCGAGCACCAGGGCCCGCGAGGCCTCGTCCTCGGCCAGCATCAGCAACGGATGCAGGTGCAGCGGGCGCAGGAATCCGAGCACACCCGCGACGATCCGGCCGAAGAAGGGGTCGGCGAAGACACGGTCGACCGCGGTGTCGGCGGACGCGTCGGGGGACGCGTCCTCGGAGGCGGCGCCGTCGGGGGCCGGATCGCGCAAGACCGCGTCGTCGGGTGCGCCGGCGTCGAGGGCGGACGCGTCCGCAGCAGACCCGGGGGCGATCGACATCACCAGGGCGATGACTCCGCTCCGCCGGGTGATCAGCTGCCGGGCGGCCCGGTTCGGCACGTAGCCCACCGCCGCGATGGCGTCCTGGACCACGCGCTGCAACTCGGGGGAGACGCTCGGGGCGCCGTTGACGACCCGCGAGACCGTGGCCCGCGAGACCCCGGCCGCGCGCGCCACGTCCTCCAGGGTGGGCAGGGCGGTCCGCTGGGCGTCACTGATGGCCATGGACCAGTTATAACAGACTGCTGGAGCGCTCTCTCAGGTAAATCAGAGTTCTGGTGACGCGGGTTACCGTCGAGGCGGGCGGTTCCGGGACCGGCCCGGCCGCATGTGCGGCGGGGGCGAGAGCCCGTTCACCACTGAGAGCGCTCTCTCGCCCCTGCGTCACCGTGCCCGGCAAGCGCGCGGCGCGGAGCCGGTCAGGACTTCGCGACCAGCTCGAACTCCTCGACCGCGAGTGACGGATTCTCCGGCGCGCGCCGCGACCGCCGCTCCACCTTCACCGCGACCAGGGCCAGGCTCAGGCCGATCGTGACGAGGATCGCGGCCACCGCGTTGGGCGAGCCGTACCCGTAGCCGGCCGAGATGGCCAGGCCGCCGAGGTAGGCGCCGATCGAGTTGGCGATGTTGAACGCGGCCTGGATCGAGGCGGCGGCCAGGTTGGGCGCTCCCCCGGCCAGCGCGATGATCCGGCCCTGCAGGGTGGGCAGGCCCGCCAGCGCGGTCAGCGGGAACAGGAAGATCGCCAGTGCCGCGGTGATCCGGTTGTGGTCGAAGACGAGGAACGCCAGGGCCACCAGGATCTCGGCGAACAGCGAGATCACCAGAGTGCGGGCGGGGAAGCGGTCCGAGAGCCGGGCGCCGACCAGGTTGCCCACGGTCATGCCGAGGCCGAACAGGACCAGCAGCCAGGTGATCGAGGAGTCGGCGTAGTGCGTCACGTTCGTCATCATCGGCGTGATGTAGCTGAAGGTGGCGAAAAGACCGCCGCCGCCGAGCATCGCGACGCCGAGCACCAGCCACACCTCCGGCTTGCCGAACGCGCGCAGCTCCCGGCCGAGCGATACCCGCCCCTCGGCGCCGTCCGCCGACACCGGGTCGCCCGGCACCGCCACCGCGATGGCGGCCACGGCCAGCAGCGCGATCAGGCCCACGATCGCGTACACCAGACGCCAGCCGGCGTGCTGGCCGAGGATCGTGGTGAAGGGCACGCCGACGATGTTCGCGACCGTCAGACCGGCGAACATCACGGCCATCGCGCTGTTGCTGCGGGTGCGCTCCACCAGGGATCCGGCCACCACCGCGCCCGCGCCGAAGAACGCGCCGTGCGGCAGTCCGGAGACGAAGCGGGCGGCCAGGGCGAGGCCGAAGGTGGGGGCGACGGCGGAGAGCAGGTTGCCCACGGCGAACCAGCTCATCAGCACCATAAGTACCGTTTTGCGGCGGTACCGCACGGATATCGCGGTCAGCAGCGGCGCGCCGACGACCACGCCGAGCGCGTAGATCGAGATCAGCTGTCCGGCCTGCGGGATCGAGACCGCCAGGCTGGAGGCCACCTGCGGCAGCAGACCCATGATGACGAACTCGCCGGTACCGATGGCGAATCCGCCCACGGCGAGGGCGAGCAGGGCACGGCGAACGGCGCCGGTGAGCATGTAACAACCTTCCACGGAAGTCAGGGGACGGAAGGCGACACGACGCTGTCCGCCGAGTCGGGCAACACGCGCCACCCGGCGCTTGTTCCCGATCAGTGGGACGACGCGGCGGCCAGGATCCGGTGCCCCGCCACGCTGCTCACCAGCAGGCCCGCCACCATCCTCAGCAGCGAGAACGCGGGTCCACCCGTCCAGTGCACGCCGCCCGGATGCGCGGCGAGCACGAGGCCCAGGGCCAGGGCAGTCGCGCCGCTGGAGCGCAGCGCCGGGCGTACCCGGGCCAGGTCGTCCTCGGCAAGGGTACCGAGAACGCCGACGCCGAGCGCACCAGCCCAGATGCCGAGGGCCTGTGCGTCGAGCCGGGTGACGCTCCACGGCACGAACGCGGACCAGAAGCCGGGCCGCAGCACCAGCCCGGCGCCGATGCCGAACCAGGACGAGCCGAGGATCGCGAGCGCGGGCTTGGTCCACCCGGGCAGCGCCACCCGCGCCGGCCCTGTGGACGTCCGCGGCTCCGTGGACGTCGGCGGCTCTGGTGACGCCGCGTCGCCGTCCTCCTGCGCGGGCCACGCGAGCTGGCGCGCCACGCAGCCGAGCACGCACAGGCTCAGCACCGCGAAGACGCCCACCCAGCCGAGGCTGAAGAACACGGCCAGGATCGGGCCGCCGTGCATGATCTGCAACTCCCGGTGATCGACCAGGCAGAGCACGAACATGCCCACCACGACTGTCGCCAGCGGCCAGACCAGGGTCCGTGCCTCCTGCCAGGTCCGCGCCCGGCCGACCTCGAGCAGCCCCGGCGCGACGCCCAGCATCGCGGCGCCGAGCAGCCCCTGGGTCACCGGGGACGGCGAGGTCCAGGCGCCGAAGGCGTGCCCGGCCAGACTGGGGCCGATCAGGACCAGGCCCGTCAGGATGCTGATGACGGCGACCGTGCCGGCGAGCACGCTCAGGCCGGGGGTGAGCGGACGCCAGACGGCCGTGGTGGTGGTGGCAACCTCGGCGGCGGCCTGCGTCGGGGTGGTCTCGGCGCTCACGCCTGTCCCGCCTCGCTGAGTTCGACGGGCGCCGCCACGACGCCCGCGCGGGAACCGGCCGCCTGCCCTAGCCGCCGGACCGTCTCGCGGGCGTGGTACCGGCGCAGGCTCACGACGACGGTGGCGAACACGGCCGTGGTGCCGCATCCGACGCTCACCCCCGCGGTCATGGCGGTCTCGGCGTCGACGGCCACGGAGCGCTGGACGGCGGCCGCGACCACGAGCGAGAGCAGCGGCGCGAGGCACAGGAACGCCTGCTGCACCCGCCATTCCTCCCGGGCCCAGGTCCGCCCGGTGCGGCCCGCGCGCACCTGACCGTACGTCATGATCGCCCAGGTCACGGCGAACGGGATCAGGTACCAGGTGAGCCTCCGCGTGCCGTCGACACCCCAGCCCAGATACGCGCGGCTGATCCAGACCAGCGCGGCGGCGCCGGCGACGTGCACGGCGACCAGGGCCGAGGTCGGCACCCACGTTCCCTCGACGCCGCGCACGGTCGGGCGGCGGTCGATCGTGCGCGCGGCGAGCAGCCCGCCGAAGGCGCACACCGAGCCGAGGTGCATGATCGCGATCTCGTTGATGCTCGCCATAGGCAGGCCCGGGTAGAGCATCGGCAGCGCGCCCCACTCGAGCCGCAGCAGCGGAGCGCTCATCAGGAAGCCGAAGCACAGCAGCATCCAGCGCTGATGTACGTCCGGCATCCGCGCGACGGCGGCGAGGATGCCGAACGTCACGCTCAACACCGTGCCGACGAGGATCGCCGCGAGCGCCACCCAGAACGCGGCGCCGCTGAAGGCCTGGGCGGGCGGGGTGCGGGCGAGATAGACGGCGGCCGCGGCCATACACGCGTAGACCGCCGCCGCGAACACGACGCCGAGCGCGCGGTGCAGCCGCCTGCGCCGCCGCAGCGCGGTCAGCAGCTGCAGCGGACCGAGCAGCATCAGCATGCCGCCGAGTACCGAGTGCACGATCAACGGGATCAGCGAACGCTGATACGGCGTGAGGCGGGTGGCCAGCGCCTGCGCGACGTACTGCGGCGAGACCGCGTCGGCCAGCAGGCGCCGGCCGATCGCCGGCGCGCCCGGGCTGGCGTACGGCCACAGCTCGGTCATCGCGATGGGCGCGTAGCCCACGCACACCGTGACCGTGGCGATCAGGGCCGCGCGTCCCCATCGCGCGCGGCGCAGCCGTTGCCACGCGGACGCGGGCTTGCTGGGCATGACCATCACGGCTCCCTTGCACCCGGGTACGTCCGATAGTCCAGATTGGACTATCGGGAAGGTAGTGCGGAGCCGACGCCGGGTCAAGGGCGCGCGAAGATCAGGGCTCGAACGGGCCGGGGCGCGGGCGGATCAGGGCTCGAACGGATCCGGACGCGGGCGGATCAGGACTCGGCGGCATCGCGGGTGTGCACCCACTGCCAGAACTCCACCATCATCCGCTCGTACCGGATGCCGAACTCCACCGCCTCGCGCTGACCGCGGGTGAGCAGCTCCCCGACGCTCTCGGCCAGGCCCTCGTAGTTCGCCAGGGTGTCGCAGTGGGCGTCGAGCTGAGCCGGGGCCAGCACGTCTGGCTCGGCGCCGAACCAGAGCTTGAGGATCGCCCGCTCCCTGGCCTCCACCGGTACGAACTCCGGGTCGGCAAGCCATCCGCGCAGCGCGGCCCGGCCCTGCTCGGTCAGCCGCAGCACCCGCCGGTTGCGTCCGCCGGCCTGGCGCGCCTCGGACAGCAGCCCGGCCTCGACCAGGCGGTCGCACTGCGTGTAGACCTGCGCGTGCGGCATCGACCAGAACGGCGCGACCGTGCGGGCCGCCTCCACCTTCACGTCGTACGGGCTGGCCTCGCCCAGCTTCTCGACGATGCCCAGGACCAGGTAGGACGGCGGGGTCAGCCGGGTGTCAGCCATGCGCACGACCGTACCGCAGCACAGCCGTGCGCCCGCCGCGTGGATGACGCGGCGGGCGCAGGGTCCTGCTGTACTACTCCGGGGTGCGGAGAGTGCGGGGTGCGGGCGGCCTAGAAGGCGCCGACGCCGTCCGGGGTGCCGAGGCCGGTCGGGCCGTCCCAGCCGACCCGCGCGGTGCACAGCTGGCTCACCGAGCAGGAGCCGTCGCTGCCGGAGGTGACGTCGTAGAGCGAGCCGGTGTTGGCGTAGGCCAGAGCGGCGTTGTCCACCGAGGAGGTGTTGCCGGCCAGGGCGTAGACGCTCGCGATGATCGGCGAGGCCACGCTCGTGCCGCCGTAGACCTGCCAGCCGACGTAGCCCTCGTACGAGGTCGAGTCGTACGTGGCGACACCGGTGTTCGGGTCGGCCACGGCGGAGACGTCGGCGATGGCGCGCTTGGCGCAGCCGGTGCCCACGCTCGCCTGGTAGCTCGGCTGCGCGTCGTAGGCCGAGCAGCCCGCGCCCGCGTCGGACCACGCGGTCTCGGTCCAGCCGCGGGTGTTCGAGGCCGTGCTCAGCGAGGTGCCGCCGACCGCGGTGACGTAGGGGCTGGCCGCCGGGTACTGCGCGCCGTAGCCGCTGTCACCGGAGGACGCGGTGATCGCGATGCCGGGGTGGTCGTAGTAGCTCGTGTCGTAGGTCGTGTCCGTGGAGGACTCGCTGCCGCCGTAGCTGTTGGAGATCGCGTTCGCGCCGAGGGAGGCGGCCTCGTTCACGGCCTTGCCCAGGTTGGCGTTCGAGGAGGTGGTGGCCTCGACCAGGATGATCTTGCAGTTCGGGCAGGTGGCCGAGACCATGTCCAGGTCGAGCGACTCCTCGGTGGCCCAGCCGGCGTTCTTCGCGGGCAGCGAGGTGGTGGAGCCGGTCTGGCTCACGATCTTCAGACAGCCGCTGGCCACGGTGCACGCGGACAGGCCGAACTCACTGCGGTAGACGGCGAGGTCGGCCGCGGCGTTCGGGTCGTTGTAGGCGTCGACGATGGCGACGGTCTCGCCGGAGCCGGCGGTGCTCGAGGGCAGCGCGTAGGCCGACTGGATGCTCGAGGGGCCGTAGCCCGACGGCGTGGCGTTCGCGGTCGCGTTCACCTTGTGCGACTTCGCGTTGTTGCGGATCGCGTCGCTGTGCGCGTAGCCGGCGGCCGAGGTGGCCGGGGCGCTGAAGTGCGCCGTGGCCGCGGGCGCGGCGGCAGCTGCCGGCACCGTGGCCGCGAGCGCCGGGCTCGCGCCGAGGCCCACCGCCGCGGCGGTGACCGCGAAGGCGAGCGTGGGTATCAGGCGGGGCATGTGTCCTCCGTCTCGAACCGGTGCGTCGTGTCGTACCGGTGTTGAGACGGAGAATGACGAACGGCGTGCCTGCTGCGCGCAAAGCCGGAGCAAAGGCTGGGCAATGGCCCTTTAGCGTTGCGGGAATTCGCCCGCGTCAGCACTCTCATCCGATTGTTGAGTACGTATTTCAGCGGGCGCATGGAGAGTGCAGTACACGGTAGCGGAATTGTTCGGTGGATGTTTCAGAACGCGACCACGCCCGGGCCGGTGATGACGATCACCTGTCCCAGGATCGCCCCGGTCCCGTCGCACGGCGCGGACGTGCCGGCCGCGTCGACCTCGTCGAGCGTGGCGGTGAGGGTGAAGCTGCCGGTCACGTTCCGGTACGCACCGGTGCCGGATCCCGCCACCACCGCGGCCTTGCGCGTCACCGAGGCGCTGCCGGAGCAGGTGGCGGCGTTGGTCGGGAAGTCGTGGACCACGGCCGCGACGAAAGCCTTGTCCAGCGGGGCGATGTCCAGCCGCAGCGTGCCCCGGCTCAGCTGGAGACTCAGTTCACTGTCGTGGTCCGGGTCCACCGAGCCGTCCGGATAGACGAACACCGCCTGGCCGTAGTCGCCGATCGCGCCGGTGAGCACCACCGTCTCGCTCGATCCGTCGCCGTTCGCGTACGCGGTCAGGTGCACCGCGTCACGCCGGTCGGCCATCGCCGCCGCGGGCAGCGCCATGGCGGCGGTGGCGGGTGAGGCCTGCGCGGTGCTCCCGGCGAGCGCGGCCATACCGACCAGCGCGGTGAGGGTGGCTCCGGCGATCACGGCGCGCACCGTCTGCCCGGACGGCCTGCGGAACTCGGACTTGGACTTGGACATCGTGTACTCCCCCTGAGGTCTGCGACGGGCTGAGGTCCGCGGAGAGCGGCGCCCCCGCTCTTCGAGCATGCACCCCCACCGGCTCCTCGGGCATCGGGGACAGTCCGCGCGCCTACCCTGATCGAACCCTGACGCACACCCCTAGGAGGACCCTGATTCAGCTCGCGGGGCCGGCCGACCGGCTCAGCCGGCCGCTCAGCCCACCGCCCGGTGCGCCGGCTCGAGCAGTTCGCGCAGGCGGGCGGCGTCCGGGCTGCCGGGCTCGGCGTAGTAGACCACGAGCCGCTGCTCCGCGTTCTCGGCGGCGTTGAGCGCGGTGTGGTTCAGCGTGACGCGGCCGATGCGCGGGTGGGCCATGGCCTTGCTCCCGCTGCCCCGGTCGATCACGTCGTGGCGGGCCCACCAGGTGCGGAACTCGGCGGAGGCGGCCTGGAGGGTGTCGATCAGGTCGGTGAAGGCCGGGTCCTCGACGTAGCGTCCGGCCGCGGCCCGGAACCGGCCGAGCAGGGCGCGCGCCTCCTGTTCCCAGTCGACCAGCACCTCGCGGGCCCGCGGCTCGGTGAACACCCACGTCAGCATATTGCGCTGGTCGGCGGGCCGGGCGAGCCAGTCGGTGAACAGCTCGCGGGCCGGGCGGTTGGCGTCCAGCACGTCCCAGCGACGGCCGGTGACGAACGCCGGATTCGGTTCCAGCAGGCCCAGCAGGGCGGCGAGCGCGGGCAGCACGGTCTCGGACTGCGCCCCCGCCTGCGGCGGGGCCTCGCTCCGGGCCAGCAGGAACAGGTGGGCGCGCTCGGCCGGGTCCAGGCGCAGCGCGCGGGCCAGCGCTTCGAGCACCTGCGGCGAGGCGCGCACGTCCCGGCCCTGTTCCAGGAAGGTGTACCAGGCCGGGGAGACGTCCGCGAGCACGGCCACCTCCTCGCGCCGCAGCCCCTGCGTGCGCCGGCGGCCGTTGCCCGGCGCCAGCCCCACCTGCTGCGGCGAGAGCCGTTCGCGGCGGCCGCGCAGGAAGTCGGACAGCTCGGCCCGGCGTTCGCGTGACCCCGGCATGGCGTTCTCCCCTCGGTCGTGACCGCCCCCGGCTACGTGCCCTGATTCGTCACCGAACCTGGTAGCGCGCATACCATGATAAGTCCCTTCTGGATCAACCTTCGGCGAGCCGTCAGCCTGGATGTATGACCTCTACGACAATCCCGGCTCCCCGCACCGGCACGTCCGGCGCTCCCGGCGCTCCCGGCGGCCCCGTGGCCGGCGGCGCTGCGGCCCGCCGTTGGTGGGGCCTGATCGCCGCGCTCACCGGCGTGTTCATGCCGATCCTGGACTTCTTCATCGTCAACGTCGCCATCCCCTCCATCCAGTCCGGGCTCGGCGCGAGCAGCGGGCAGACCGAGCTGGTGGTGGCGGGCTACGCGGTGGCCTACGCAGCGCTCGTGGTCACCGGCGGCAGGCTGGGCGACCGGCTCGGCCGGCGGCGCGCGTTCGAGCTCGGCATGGCCGGGTTCACCGTCGCCTCGCTGCTGTGCGCACTCGCGCCCGACGCATCCGCCCTGGTCGTCGCGCGCGGTGTGCAGGGTATTGCCGCCGCGTTACTCTTCCCGCAGGTGCTGGCCCTGGTGCAGGCCCTGTTCGCGCCGCAGGAGCGGGCCCGGGCGATGACGTACTACGGGCTGGCCATCGGCCTGGCCGCGGCCCTCGGCGCGCTGGTGGGCGGCGCTCTGATCAGCGCCGACCTGTTCGGGCTGAGCTGGCGCTGGTGCTTCCTGATCAACGTCCCGGTCGGCCTGCTCGCGCTGGCTGCCGTGCGTAGCCTGATTCCCTCGCTCGCGCCGAGCGCCGCCACCCGGCTGGACGTGACCGGCGGGGTGCTGCTGTTCGCCGGCCTGGTCCTGCTCATCGGGCCGCTGACCGAGGGCCGGGCCCTGGGCTGGCCGACCTGGTGCTACCCCTGCCTGGCCGGCGCCGCGGCGATCCTGGCCTCCTTCGCCCGACACCAGCTGCGGCTGCACCGGGCCGGGCGGGCGCCGCTGCTGCCTCCGCCGCTGTTCGCCCAGCGCGGCTTTCTGCCCGGGCTGCTGAGCGTCTTCGCCTTCTACGCCGGGCTGAGCTCGTTCTTCTTCATCCTCGCCCTGCAACTGCAGCAGGGTCAGGGCCTGTCACCGGTGCACTCGGGGCTCGAGGTGACCTCGCTGGCGCTCGGCTTCTTCATCTCCTCGCTGCTCGGCCGCCGACTCGCCGAGCGCTACGGCGACCGTCCGCTGACCGTCGGCACCTTCGTCCTGCTCGCCGCGTACGCCGGAGCGTTCCTGGCCACGGCAGCCGACCCGCGGCTGACGGACCGGACGCTGCTCGCGCTGGTACTCGCCCTCGCCGGGTTCGGCCAGGGCCTGGTGCTCACCCCGCTGCTCGGCCGGGCGCTGGCCGCGATCGAACCCGCCTACACCGGCGCGGCCAGCGGCACCCTCGCCGCGGTGCAGCAGGTCGGCGGCGCCCTCGGCGTGGCGCTGGTGGGCATCGTGTTCTTCCACTTCGCGGGCGCGACCGGCCTGAGCCCGGCGGCCGCCGACAGCCGCGGCTTCCAGGCCGGGCTGGTCTATCTCGCCCTCACCGTGCTCGCCACGCTGGCCGGCCTGCGGGCTCTCGCCCGCAGCCGGACCGCGTGACCATCGTTCCGATCCCTTGCTCGTGCCCTGACGGAGCTTTCCGCGTCAGCCCCGGGCCTCGACCAGCGTCTGCGAGTTCTCATCCACCGCGACCACCGTGCTCCGCGAGCCGAAACTGCCCGCGATCAGCAGCACCACGCCGGCCCCGAGCTCGAGCCAGAAGCCCGGACGCGTGCCGTGCAGGGTGGCGTCGAACTGGTGGCCGTAGTGGCGGAAGGCCTCGACGGCGAACATCACCGACACGACCACCGCCGCGGCCCCGGCCAGCCGGGTCAGCCACGCGCTGGGGTCCACCAGCGCGACCACCGCGATCAGGGCGAGCAGGATGCTGAGACCACCGACGCTCTTGACGATGTCGTTCGTGGCGCCGAAGTTGTTCTGGGTCAGGGAGTGCAGCGTCAGCTTGTCCCCGGTCCGAAACGCGATCCAGCCCTGGAACGCACCGACGACCAGCGCGACCACCGCCAGAACGCTGGCGAGCACCCTGCCTGATCCATGCGTGCGTACCATCATCACACCTCCAGGTAACGGTTCATCCCGTACCGATCGCCTCTCGGGTAACCGGGCATCGCACCGCAAAACCTGCTCAGCGCGCACCGGCAGTCTTGAAATCAGCACTCGATCAACGACCTCGCGCCTCGGTTTCGAGTCATGATCTCGTGTCTTGATCTCGAGTCTTGATAAGGTCGCGCCCATGCCGACAAAGACCTCCGTGCGCCCCGCCGCTGCGTCCGATGTTCCGGCCCTGCTCTCCCTGTACGCCGAGCTGCACCCGACCGACCCGCCGGTAGCCCCCGAGCGCGTCGCCGAGGTCTGGCAGCACATCGCCGCACAGACGGGCCGCACCATCCTGGTCGCCGAGCTCGGCGGCGACGTCGTGGGCACCGTCGACTGCGCCCTGCTGCCCAACCTCACCCGCGGCGCCCGCCCCTACCTGGTCGTCGAGAACGTAGTCGTGGCCGAGCGCGTCCGCCGCCAGGGCGTCGGCACCGCCCTGTTCGACGCCGTCACCGAGCTGGCTCAGCAGACGCACTCCTACAAGATCCAGCTCATCAGCGCCTCGAAGAACGAGGGCACCCACGCCTTCTACCGCGCCCTCGGCCTCGAACCCCGCGCCCAGGGCTACCGGCGCTACCTCTGAGCGTTCACAGGTCCTCAGGGCGCCCGTGGTCCGGCGCCCTGCCGCGATCAGCGCATCAGTGCGGCTGTCATACTCGGCAGTAGGAGAATTCGACCCTGGGGAGGGCACTGATGGAAGAGGGTTCCTGGGAAATCGTCATGCTGCGCGCGCTTGCTGCCGGCATCACGATGGGGGTGCTGGCCGGCGGGCTTCTTGCCGTCGGTATGGCCTTCGGCCCTCCGGGCGGCTGGCCGCTCTTCGGCGTGCTCGTGTTGGCGGTCATCGGAGGCATCATCGGGGCTCTGGTCGGCCTCGCATGCGCGATCCCGACCGGGCTGATTCTCGCGGCAGCCCGACACTTCCTCGAACGGCACCTGCGCCTGGCCCGCGTCTACGCGAGCGCGCTCGGCGGCCTTGTCCTGGCCTCGCTCACCGTGGCGGGCTACGGGCTGAGAGTGAGCGGTCCCAGCGCCGACGGCTGGTTCATCGCGGCCGCCTTCGCTCTCGGTGCCGCCGTCGCCGGACTCAACATCAAATTCGTCGTGACCGGAAAGCAGTGCTTGGTGGCCAGGTGCCTCACCCGCCGCGCGGCGGGCTAAAGCCCAAACCCGACGAGTAAGAGATCACCTCGCCGGGACGCTACATAACGCTCTTTCAGGGCTTGAACGCTTGATCAGAAACCAGCATGGGCGCGCGGCCGTACGGGTGGTGCGTGCGCTCGGAGGGAGTCGAACCCTCAACCCCCGGCTCCTCGGGCCGGTCCGTCTTCCAGTTGCGGCACGAGCGCGTGTTCGTGTGGTGCGGTGGAGCGTGCCCTCGGTGAGAGTCGAACTCACACGTGCGGCGTCCTGAACGCCGTGCCTCTGCCGTTGGGCTACGAGGGCGTGCAAAGAAGGGATGGAATACGAAAAGCCCGCCCGGTCCGGGAGCTGTCCCGGCGGGCGGCGATTGCCGTCTGATCGACGGTCAGGCCGCGGCGTCCTCCGGGAGCGCGAGAAGGCACAGACACCGAAGGCCACACAGTCGCGCGTACTCGCGGTACATGCTGTTCGCCTCCTGATTGATGTCTCTCCCGGATATGTGCCTTAGCTTCTCGCGGTTTCGCTCGTCAGCGCAACGGAATTTCGTCGACCCCTATCTGCTATCTGCTATCTGCGCGTGAAGCTCAGTAACGTCGACTCCACGACCGGCACCGGCCCGTCGGGATCCTCCGCGACGGCCTGTTCCAGGCGCGCGAAGCCGAGGTGTGTCTCCTCGTCGGTGAAGTGCTCGAAGGTCGAGTAGGGCCGTAGCCGCAGGCGTTCCAGCGCCTCGGCCTTGGTCTCCCGGTAGTACTCGCTCACAAGATCGAGCCCGGCGAGTGCCCAGCCGCCGTCGGCGAACCGGCCGTGCACCTCGCCTAAGGACTCGTACATGGCCGCGTCGACCTCGTAGCCGCGTGGGAAATAGGCGAGCCACCAGGGCTTGGGCATCCGGTCGCGCAGCTGCGAACGCAGCAGGATCATTGCCCCGGGCGCCGAGACGCGGGTCAGTTCCCGTACCGCTCTCGCCTTGTCCGCGACGTGGTGCCAGACCAGGAAGAGCAGCGTGTAGTCGATCGATCCGTCCGCCAACGGAATCGTCTCGGCCGGCCCCTCCCGGAAGTCGATCCCCGGCTCCGCCGCCCGCGCCACCTCACGCATCCGCGCCGACGGCTCCACCCCCACCACCGGCCCGAACGCCTCCGCCAGCGCCCGCGTGTAGCGCCCGGTCCCGGAGCCGAGGTCGAGCCCGCGCAACGGCCGAGTCGCGGGCAGCCGCGCGGCGTACGCCTCGATCCAGGACGCCCGCTGCTCCGGCGTTAGTGCCCTGCCACGCTGATAGTTGCGGTACTGCCGGACGTCGTAGTCGACCGGCCGCAGGCCGCCCCCGCCGCTCGCGGAACCC
>NZ_JAGSOG010000221.1 GCF_018139695.1 Actinospica durhamensis
ATCCACACCCCCACCCCGCCCGCCGCGGTGCCGCACAGCCCGGCCAGCATCAGGGTCCTGGGTCCGACCCGGCCGGCCAGCGCGTGGCTGAGCTGGCTGCCCGCCACGATTCCGGCGCCGTTGGAGGCGAACACCAGGCTGTACTGCTGCGCGGTGAGCCCGTGTACGTCCTGCAGCACGAAGGGCGAGCCGGATATGTAGCCGAACATGCCCCCCATGGCCAGGCCGTTGCCCAGCAGGCAGCCCACGAACACCCGGTCCGTGAGCACCCTGCGGTAGACCGGCAGCAGCGCCCGTGGCCCGAGCCCGCGCCGGCGCCGCTCCGGCGGATGCGACTCGCCGAACCAGGCCGCCGAGGCCGCCAGCATCAGCGCGCCGATCACCCCGAGCAGCAGGAACACCCCGCGCCAGTCGGTCCAGTGCAGCAGCTGACCGCCGATCACCGGCGCCAGGATCGGGGCGAGGCCGTTGACCACCATCAGGGTGGCGAACAGCCGGGCCGTGCCGACCCGGTCGGAGCCGCGGTCGCGCACCGCCGCGGTGGCCACCACCATCGCCGTCCCGCCGGCCGCGCCCTGCACCAGCCGCAGCCCCACCAGCAGCCAGATCGAGGGCGCCAGCGCGCACAGCAGCGAGGCCGCCGTGTAGAGGCACATCCCGACCAGCACCGGCCGCCGCCGCCCGCGCGCGTCGCTGAGCGGCCCGGCCAGCAGCTGCCCGAGCGCCAGCCCGACCAGGCACGCGGTCAGGGTCAGCTGCGCGGCCGACGCGGTGGTGTGCAGGTCGGCGGCCAGCGCCGGCAGCCCCGGCACGTACATGTCCAGCGAGAGCGCGGCCAGTGCGCTCAGCGTCCCGAGCAGCACGATCGGCTGGGCCGCGGGTGCGCGCCCGGGCGCGGTGGCGAGCGGGGTGGAGGGCGCCGCCGAGTGCGCTGGCTCCAGGGGGTCGAGGGAGTCGAAGGACTCGGCGGACAGGGCCATACGGGCGGCTCCGGAGGCTTCGGACGTGCGGCGGGGCGTGGGGGAGGGGCCCGAGACAAAGGGCGCGATCATCGATTGTCCCTTACCTGCCCGAGCTGCGGAAATCCGCTCGGCGCGGTGTGGCGCCGGTCACCCGCCGCGCCGCCGTGCGGACTCTGTCCGGGGACCCTGGCGAGGAGTACGGTTACCTGTGGATGTCCGGATGACGTCCTGGATCGACGGGTGAGGGGTGTGGCAGGCGGTGCACGAAGAGCCCGCTCTCGGCGCAATCGGCGTACTGACGATCGGTACGCGCGGCGCCCAGGGTCCCGGGGAAGCGCTGCTGCAGGTGGGCGGGGGTACCGAGGCGTATATCGCCTGGTCCGAGCAGACACTGCCACGAGGAACGCACGTTCTCGCGGTCACGCGACGGGGTCCGCGTGCCGTGGATGTCGTGCCCTGGCCGGACGATCCGCTCGACGCTCCCGGCGGGGTAGCGCCATGAACGAAAGAAGGTAGGGGAGCGATGCTGTTCTACAAGGTCCCGGCACCCGACCAGGCGATGCTGATCTCGGGTGGAAGGCGGCAGGGTGGGGCGCCGTTCCGGGTGGTGACCGGCCACGGCACGTACGTGCTGCCGATCTTCCGGAAGGTCAAGTTCCTGACCCTGGCCATGTGCGAGGCGGAGGTCTCCGAGACCTGCGTCACCCGTCAGGCGATCCCGTTGCAGGTCAAGGCGGTGATCGCGTTCAAGGTGGGCAACGACCCGGAGTCGGTGGTCAACGCCGGCCAGCGGTTCCTGTCCGACCAGAACCAGATGTCGGTGCTCACCGGCCGGATCTTCGCCGGCCACCTGCGCTCGATCATCGGCTCGATGACGGTCGAGGAGATCATCACCGAGCGGCAGAAGCTGGCCGAGGCGGTGCTCGACACCTCCAAGGCCGAGATGGTCAAGATCGGCCTGCTGGTGGACTCGCTGCAGATCCAGTCCATCGACGACATGGGCAGCGGCTACATCGAGGCGATGAGCGCCCCGCACAAGGCCGAGATCCGTCGGCAGGCGCAGGTCGCGCAGGCCGAGGCGACCCGGGCCTCGGCGATGGCCGAGCAGGACGCCGAGCGGCAGCGGGCCGAGTACGCCCGGCAGACCGCGGTCGTGCAGGCCGAGTACAAGGCGCAGATAGACAAGGCCCAGGCGGAGGCCGCCCAGGCCGGACCGCTCGCCCAGGCCCAGTCCCAGCGCCAGGTGCTGGCCGCGCAGACCGAACTGGCCGAGCGGGCCGCCGAACTGCGCCAGCAGCAGCTGGTGGCCGAGGTGATCAAGCCCGCGCAGGCCGAGGCCGAGCGGATCAAGGTGCTGGCTCAGGCCGAGGCGGACCGGATGCGGATCCAGGCCGAGGCCGCGGCCTCCAACGGCCGCGTCGCGCTGGACCGCATGATCATCGACCAGCTCCCGCAGATCGTGCGCGAGGCCGCCAACGGCCTGCAGGGCGCGAACATCAACGTGCTCAACGGCGCGGACGGCCTCGGCCAGATCGCGGCCGGCCTGGTGAGCCAGGGTCTTACCATCCTGGACTCGGTCAAGCAGGGACTCGGCCAGACGGTCGAGCAGTCCGCGCCCGGCTCCGAGGTCGAGACCATCCGGATCGAGGACGACCCGCGGCGGTAGGTTGATCAGGAGGTAGACAGCCGTATCACCTCGACGCGCCGGGCTTTTCGCCCCGGCGCGTCGGTGTGTGCGGAGCGTGAGTAACCGGCTCAGGGGTCGTTCGTTGGTCCGGGCATGGACGCGATGCAGAACGACGGTGCCGCTGTTGAGGTGCTCGAGCCGGTCGAAGAGGTCGATCCGGTCGATCCGGAGGCTGAGATCTCCGAGCCCGCGGTGCCTGTTCCCGAGGCGGAGATCGAAGCAGAGACCGAGGCCGAATCAGAGCCCGCCGCCGAGCCCGCCGCCGAGCCCGATCCCGAGCCGGAGTCCGAGCCCGAGGCTTCGGCCGAGCCCGAGGTCCCGCAGCCGCGCAGCGTGGAGCCCGACCCCGAACCCTCGTCCAAGGCGAAGAAGCGCAAGAGCGCGCCGCGCTCGGCCAAGACCGCCACCGGCACCAAGGCCCTGGTCGTCTTCCGCGACGGCAAGGTGCACTACGCCGACGAATCCGTCGTCGTGCTCGACCTCGACGAGGCCGCGCATCCGGACACCGACGTGCACGACGTCGTCGACAAGCTCTCCGAACTGCGCGACACGAGCGACTCGGCCGGGCGCACCGAGGCGATCGCGCTGGTCGCGGACCTGATCCAGGCCAAGGCGCTGGCCTGACCGGAGGTCAGTCGCGCCGGCCCCGCCAGCGCCCGACCTTGTAGACGCCGTAGAGCAGCGCGACCCCGCCCACGATCATCAGCAGCGTCATCAGCAGGCTGAGGATGAACGAGAACACCAGGTAGACGGCGATCCCCGCGCCGGCCACGAGCAGGATCTTGGGCAGCATCGAGCCGCCGCGCAGTCCGGAGCCGCGCCGTTCGCTCACCGCCTGGCCGTACGAGGGCGTCGGCACGCTGGAGAAGGCCGAGGGCGCGGCGCCGGGGGTGCTGCCCGCGGACGCGGTGGGCGTGCTCGGCGTCGTGCCCGCGCTGCCGACCGCGGCCTTGTTCGCGCGGGCCGCCCAGGCCTGCAACTCGTCTATATCCGCATGTGCGGAAGGACCGTTCGACTTCGAAGTCACCAGGGAAAGCTAACAGGTCACCGGGTGTCGTGCCAGGTTTTCCGGGCGGGTGCGCACCCGGCCGTCCGGGCCCCGGCCGCGGGCCGCGTCAGCTGCGGGCCAGCGCCTCGTAGGCCGGGCGCAGCAGGTCCGTCAGGTCGGTCTCGCCCCGGCCGCCCTCGCCGGAGACCCCCACCCCGAGCGGGCCGAGCCGGTCCAGGATCGCGCCGGGCCGGGAGTCCTCCGGCGCCGGCGGCAGCACCGGCAGCGGCTGCGCCCCGGACCAGAACGCGCCGAGCGCCTCGGCCAGCGGCAGGTCCTCCGGCTCGGGTGCGGCCTCCGACTGCGCCCAGGCCTGGTCGTCGCGCAGCGACTCGAGCCGGCGCAGCAGATCGGCCTTGCGCCGGCCGCGCCAGAGCATCAGGTCGAACGGGTCTTGGTCCAGCCGGTCGGCCAGCACGTAGCAGGTCGCGGCGATGTGCTTGCACGGACGCACCATGTCGGGGCAGGTGCAGTCGGCGTCGAACTCGCGGCGGCTCGGGTAGAGCGAGAGCCCGGTGTCGTGGAAGACGTCCTCGACGTGCTCGGGCATCGTCCCCTCGAGCAGCGAGGTGTAAAGGTCCGTACGCGCCGCCATCAGCCGCTCCACCCGCGACCACTGGTCCGGAGTCAGGACGTTGATCCGGATGGTCACGCTGTAGGGCCGCCGCCGCGTCCCGCGCACGCTCGCGTAGACCTCGCCGGGGCGTACGTCGAGATCCTCCACGTCGCCGCTCGCCGCGTAGGTCCGGCCGCGGTGCAGCCGTTCCCGGTCGCTGAAGCTCTCCAGCACCATGATCAGCCGCTTCGACCAGCGATGCGAGGTGACACCGCCCGCCTCGGCCTGAGGCGCCGTCACTTCGGCTGCCGCTGCTGCAGCCGCGGCCCGACCGCCGCCGCGGCTGCTCCTGCCGCCCGCACCGCCCGCGCCGCCCGTCCTGCCCGTACTTCCTGCCGGACTCATCGTCTGCTCACCTCCACCCTCGCCCGCCGTTTCACTCGGAGACCGCGTCGCCCGAGAGCAGCACCAGATCCCGCAGCTGAGCCACCGACAGTTCGGTCAGCCAGCCCTCGCCGGTGCCCACGATCCGCTCGGCCAGGCCCTTCTTCTCCTCGATCACCCGGTCGATCCGCTCCTCCAGCGTGCCCGCGCACATCAGCTTGCGCACCTGCACGTTCTTACGCTGGCCGATCCGGAACGCGCGGTCGGTGGCCTGGTTCTCCACCGCCGGGTTCCACCACCGGTCCACGTGCACGACGTGGTTGGCCGCGGTCAGGTTCAGCCCCACGCCGCCCGCCTTGAGCGAGAGCACGAACAGCGGCGGCCCGTCCGCCTCCTCGAACCCGCGCACCATCGCGTCACGGGCCGGCTTGGACACCCCGCCGTGCAGGAACGAGACCGGCCGGCCGAAGCGCTCGGACAGAAACGACTGGAGCATCGCGCCGAACTCGGCGTACTGGGTGAACAGCAGGGCCTTCTCGCCCGCCGCGAGCACCTCGTCGCACAGGTCCTCCACCCGGGCCAGCTTGCCCGAGCGGCCGGGCAGCCGCGAGCCGTCCTTGAGGAAGAGCGCGGGGTGGTCGCAGATCTGTTTGAGCCGGGTGAGCATGGCCAGGACCAGGCCCTTCTTCCCGATTCCGTCCTTGGCCCCCTGGATCGCCGCCAGCATCTGGTCCACCGTGCTCTGATACAGGCTGGCCTGCTCCCGGGTCAGGTTGCACACCACCTTCATCTCGACCTTCTCCGGCAGATCGCTGATGATCGCCGGATCGGTCTTGACCCGCCGCAGGATGAAGGAGGAGGTGGCCTGGCGCAGCCGGGCCGCGGCGGCATCGGCCCCCTCGTTGCCGCGCTCGATCGGCCGGGCGAAGCGGTCCTTGAACTGCTCGGCCGTGCCCAGCAGCCCGGGGTTGGCGAACTCCATCAGCGACCACAGGTCCGCCAGCCGGTTCTCCACCGGCGTGCCGCTCAGCGCGATCCGGCGCGGCGCGTGCAGCGAGCGGACCGCCTTGGCCTGCTTGGTCGCCGCGTTCTTGATCGCCTGCGCCTCGTCCAGCACGATCCGGCGCCAGCCCGCCTCGGCCAGCTGGTCCCGATCGCGCAGGGCCAGCGCGTACGTGGTGACCACCAGGTGCACCCCGCGCACGGCCTCGTGGAACTCCGGCCCGCTCAGGCGTTCCGAGCCGTGGTGCACGTGCACCCGCAGCCTCGGGGTGAACCGCTCGGCCTCCCGCTGCCAGTTGGCCACCAGCGACATCGGGCAGATCAGCAGCGTCGGCTCCAGCCGCCTGCGCCCGGCCTCGGCGCGCTCCTGCTCGAGCACCGCGAGCACCTGCACCGTCTTGCCAAGGCCCATGTCGTCGGCCAGGATCGCGCCGAGCCCGAGCCCGTCCATGAACTGCAGCCAGCCGACGCCGCGCCGCTGGTACGGCCGCAGCGTGGCCTTGAGCCCGCGCGGGGTGGCGGCCTGCGTGTAGCGCTGCTCGGCCGTGCCGGAGAGCAGGTCGCCGAGCCAGCCGGTCGAGCTGACCTTGACCTCCAGCGGCCGGTCCCGCAGCGCGCGCGGCAGCCGCTGCTGGTCCAGGCCGTGCATGGCCCGGTTGAGCACGTCGGCCGCCGTCATCACGCCCGACTGGTGCGCCCCGACCGCCGCCGCGGCCGCGGCCAGCCGCGCCGTGTCCACCTCGACCCACTCGCCGCGCAGCCGGACCAGGTCCGACTTGGCCGCGGCCAGCTCCTTGAACTCCGCCTCGGTCAGCTCCGTCGCGCCGATCGCGGCCTGCCAGTGGTACTGGACCAGCTCCTTGAGCCCGAACTTGGCGTCGAGCTCGGCCGCGCCGGGCTGCGGCGCCGCCGACTCGGTGTGCAGGGTGAGCGAGATCCGCTTGCGCCGCCCCGCCCACCACGGCGGCAGCAGCACGCCGAACCCGCGTTCGCGCAGCGCCGGGGCGACGCGTCGCAGGAAGGTGAGAGCCTGGCTCGGGGTGAGCGTGACCGAGACCGGCCGCGGCTGCAGCAGCACCTCGCCGAGCTCCGGGAAGTACCTGGCCGCCCGGCCGAGCCCCTGCAGCAGCGCCTGCTGCGGATCCAGACCGCCGGCCCGCAGCACCCGGGCCGCGCCGGTGCGGTGCCAGACCTCGGACGCGGTGGCGAGCAGCGAGGGGTCCTGGGTGGAGGCGAGCAGCAGCTCCACCGTCCAGGCCTCGACGTCGTGCTCCTGCTGGCCCGGGTCGCGCAGCCGGAAGCAGGTGCGCACCGGCGAGGCCTCGTCCTGCGGCGCGTTCGCCCAGGCCTCGAGCAGGTCGATCAGCTCGTCCGCCGCGTCCGCCGCGTCCGCCGAGACCAGCTCAGGATCCAGCCGGCGGCTCTTGGCCGAGGTCAGCGCGTCCAGCCAGAGCCGCTGCGCGCTGGCCCGCCCGGCGCGGCCGCCGGGCGGGGCCAGCGCCTCGCCGTGCAGCCCGTGCGGTCCGGTGAACGCGGCCGCGGCGTACGCGTCGACCAATGCCTCGAGCGCCCCGTCGAAGACCTCGCCGGCCACGCGTCCGTCGAGGGAGTCGTCGAGCAGCTGGCAGCGGAACGCCGGGGGCATCGCCGCGATCAGGGACCTGCGGTGCGCCGCGGTCTCCAGGGTGTAGTCCGGCACCCAGCCGGCGAAGTAGCCGTCCACCTCGGCGTCGTAGCCGAGCGAGGGCCGCAGCGCGCCCCGGGCGACCAGCGCCCCGGCGAACGCGGCGACCGCGTGCGCGTACCGGACGCTGGGGTCCAGCGGCAGCTCGCGCTCGGTTCCGTCCTCGTCGTAGACCGCGAGCACGTCGTCCTCGCCGAGTGCGTCGAGCAGTCCGGCGCCCGCGGCCGGGTCGAGCACGAGCGTCGGCACGATCCAGGCGCGCAGCCCCTCGGCCGCCGTCGGCTCCGCGGACGCGGCGAGCCGGGCCAGCCGCTCGCTCGGCACCGGCCCGAGCGTGCCCGAGGGCAGCGCCAGCGGCACCGCGCCGCGCACATCCGCCCCGGTCAGCGCCTCGGCCACGGCCGGACCCGCGCCCGCGAGCACCCGCGCAAGCTCGGCCGGGTCGGCCGCGAACGGATGCCGCGCCGCCGGCGCCGCGCCGCCGTCCGCCCGCTTGGCACCCGCCCGTGCCGTGCCGGTGCGTGCGGCGCCGGCGCGCGTCCCACCCGTGCGCGTGCCGCCCGGCTGCTCCGGCGCGGCGTGCCGATCGCGCCGCGAATCCTCGGCCCACAGCTCCCAGGAGCCGGCCTCGCTGAACAGCGCGTGCAGCACGTACATCGCTCGCCTGGGTTCCCCTCGCCGGATTCGCACGATCGGTAAAGTTCCAGCCTAGCCCACCGGCGGTGGGCCTCGACGGTCCCTGCCGTCTCGGCGCCACGGGGCGCGGGCCGTCGGCGGCGCGCCGGATCCCGCGCCCGTCGTGCCCGCGCTCAGCTCCAGCGGTAGCGCTCGTGCAGGTGCGCGATGACCTTGTCGAAGTCCTCCCGGTCCATCGCGCAGCCCTCGCGCCGGATGCCGCGGTGGTGCACCCGCATGACCCGGTCGATCACCGCCCAGGACTCGCGCGCCTCCCGGTCCCAGGCGCCGGTGCCGACGTCCACCCAGTTCTCCGCGTCCGCGTGCCACTTGCTGGTGAGCTTGATCGCCAGCAGCGTCTCGTCGTTCGCGGTCTCCTTCTCCCGCGCCACCAGCAGCACCGGCCGGTCCTTGCCGCGCCCGTCGTGCTCCTCGTAGGGCACCCAGGTCCACACGATCTCGCCCGGGTCCGGGTCGGCGTCGTGCTTCGGCGCGTACTGGGTGTGCACCGCGCCGATGGCGTGCGGGTCCACCTCCTCGGTGGCGTAAGGGGCCTGGCGTCCGGGGGAGTCGGCGAACGGGTCGTGCTCGTGCTCGGCGTGCGGGTGCTCGCCGTGCTCGCCCTCGTGGTCCGGGGCCGGATGCGGGACGTGGCCTTCCACCGGGTGCTCGATCTGGTGGTGCGGCAGGTCCATCGGAGTCGGGTGATGGGTCTCGGTCATAGGCGGCACCCTACCCGCCGCCGAGGTATGGAAGGGTCCGTTTCCGGCCGGCCGTCCGCCGCCGCGGGACCCGTCCGCCGGGCGCTCCGGGCAGCCCGCAGGGTGGGCGGCAGCAGGCCAATACGCTAGTGTACGGCCGAACCTGACGACGCATCTGAATACGCAGGAGTTCCCGTGCCCCACATCTTCCTGGACCCCAATCTCTACGGAATCAGGTCCCTGCTGGAGTACCGCAGGGAGACCGCCAAGCCGATGATGGACCTCGCCGAGGTGCTCCTGCGCGGCGACTCCCCGCTCACCCGCGGCGAGCGGGAACTGATCGCGGCCTACGTCTCCGAGCAGAACGACTGCGAGTACTGCGCCGCCTCCCACGGCGCGTGCGCGGCGGTGCTGATGCCGGAGGGCACGCCGCTGGTGGACCAGGTGCGCAAGGACCCGTCGCTGGCCCCGATCGACGACAGGCTGCGCGCCCTGCTGGCCATCGCGGGCGCGGTGGCGCAGGGCGGCTGGGCGGTCAAGGAGGAGCAGATCACGGCCGCGCGGGCGGCGGGCGCCGAGGACCGCGACATCCACGACACGGTCCTGGTCGCGGCGGCCTTCTGCATGTACAACCGCTACGTCGACGGCCTCGCCACGCTCACCCCGCACGACCCGGCCGCGTACGCGCTGGTGGCCGACCGCCTGGTGACCCAGGGCTATGCGATCCCGAGCCAGGCCCCGGCCGGCGGCGCCGCGGCGATCTCGGCCGCCAAGGCCGCCGCGGCCGCGGCCAGTGCGGCCGCCGCCGCTGCCGCCGCCGGCGAGGCCGAGGAGAACACGCCGCGCCGGGGCTTCTTCGCCCGGCTGCTCGGCTCCAAGTAGGGCACGTCGGTTCAGGCCCGTCGGGCGCGCCGCCTTGCGGGAGGGCGGCGCGCGCGGCCCGGGGCTCGTCAGTGCGGCGTGTACGTGTACGGAGTCGTCGTGGCCAGGGCGTGGAAGCCGAGCCGCTCGAGGATCGGGCGGCTCTGGTCCGACGCGTCGACCTGGAGGTACTGATATCCGCGGGCGGCCGCCAACGCCGTCCGGTACGCGACGGTGGCCCGGTAGATTCCCCGGCCCCGCCACTGCGGCACCGTGCCGCCGCCCCACAGGCTGGCGAACTCCGTGCCCTGATGGAAGTCGGTGCGCGCGGCGCACACCGGCCGGTCCCCGGCCAGCACCAGCACCGCGTCGATCGCGTCGGGCTCGTGCGCGACCTGGTGCAGCAGGTGCCGGTGCAGCCGCGGCGACGGGCGCCCGAAGGCCTCGTCGTGCACCTGCATCATGAGCTCGACCCCGGCGACGTCGGTCACCTTCAGCAGTCGCACGCCCTCGGGCACCTCCGGCTCGGTCGGCAGGTCGGCGACCGCCCCGACCAGAACCGTCTCCGGCTCGTCCGGCATGAACCCGGCCGCGGCCAGCCGACCGCCGAGGTCCGCGGGCCGGTCGTGCGAGTAGAGCTTCCACTCGAACTCCCGGTCGAGCCCGGTGAAGTAGCCGATCTGCTCGGCGATGGCCGCGTCCGCGGCGGCTGCGGCCGCGTCGTCCCCGTCCGCCCCGCCGAAGTCCGACCAGAGCACCCCGGTCCAGCCGTCGCCCGCGCCCACCTGCCGAACCACCGCCCCGACGCGTTCGACCACGTCCCCCGGCCCGTCGGCGGGATGGTCGCGGCGCAGCCGTCGGTCGAACAGTTCGAGCACTGCCTTGGTGTCCATGGCCGCATGGTACGTGCGGGCCCGCCCACCGGTCGCGTCGATTCCCCGGCCGCGCATGTTCGCCTCGCGTTCGCCCGCCGTCCCCGCCGTGGTCGCGGGGGTCTGTGGCAGAGTGATCGTCATGCCGGACGTGTTCGAACTGCCCGATGAGAAGGCCGTGGCCGAGATATCCGCGGCGATACGCGCGGTGGCCGCCCAGGAGATCCTGCCCCGCTTCGGCCGCCTCGCGGCCGGCGACATCGCCGAGAAGACCCCCGGCGACCTGGTCACCGTCGCCGACCGGGCGGCCGAGCGCGAACTCGCGGCCCGGCTCACGCGTCTGCTGCCGGGCTCGCGCGTGGTCGGCGAGGAGGCCGTCTACGAGGACCGCGCCGTGCTCGACCTGCTCCGCGGCGACGCGCCGGTCTGGATCATCGACCCGATCGACGGCACGGAGAACTACGCGCACGGCAACGCCAGGTTCACCGTCCTGGTCGCGCTCGCGGTCCGGGCGGAACTGGTCGCGTCCTGGATATACGTGCCCTGGCTGGACCGGATGGCGCACGCGGTCAAGGGCCGCGGCGCCCACCTCGACGGCGAACGCCTGCACGTGGCCCCGCCGCCGAGTCCCGCCCAGAACCTGCGCGACCTGGACGTGCTCGCCTCGCAGCCGCGGTTCTGGGAGCCCGACCACCGCGCCGCCGTCTCGCGGCTGAGCACCCACGGCGTGGCCTTCAGCTACATCGACGGCGCGGGCACCGCGTACCTGGCCCTGGCCTCGGGGACGCGGACCAGTGCCCTGATGACCTGGGAATACGTCTGGGACCACGCGGCCGGCCTGCTCGTGCACGCCGAGGCGGGCGGCGTGACGATGTGCGCGGACGGCAGCGCGTTCAAACTGACCGGCGACAACGCCCTCCCGTTCGTCGCCGCACCGGACGAGGCGAGCGCCCGGGCCATGGTCGCGGGACTGGCGCAGCGGGCCAAGGATGGGGTGGACCGGTGAAATCGGCGGACTCTGTCGCATCGGCGGCCGTGACGGGCCGGGATCTGGACTGGGAGGGCTGCTTCAACGTCCGCGACCTCGGCGGCCTGCCGCTCGCGTCCGGCGGCCGTATCGCGCCGCGCCGCGTGGTGCGCGCGGACAGTCTCGACGGGCTCACGCCGCAGGGCTGGGCCGCGCTCGCCGCGTACGGCGTGCGCACGGTGATCGACCTGCGCAACGAGGAGGAGTGCGGCGAGGTCGAGCACCCCGCGGGTATCGACTTCGTCCGCGTCCCCCTCGACACGTATCCGGCCCCTGAATGGATCGAACGCTGGGACCCGCCGGGCCTGCCCAGCAACTTCGGCCAGTACCTCGCCGACTACCCGCAGGCCGCCATCGACCTCGGCCGCGCCCTCGAAGCCGCGGCCCCGGGCACCGTCGTCGTCCACTGCGCCGCCGGCCGCGACCGCACCGGACTCGCCTCGATGCTGCTGCTCGCCCACGCGGGCGTGGCCCCCGAGGTGATCCTCGCCGACTACGAACACAGCATGCAGCGGCTCCTCGCGCGCTGGGAGACGGGCGTGACCCCCGACGACCTCGCCACCCTGGACGAGGCCGGCCGCGAGCAGCTCCGGGTCCTGACCCGCGAGTTCCTCGCCGGAGTGCGCACGGACCTCTACCTCGCCGAGGCGGTGCGGGCCCGGCTGGTGTGAGGTCGGGTCCCGGCGCCGGCCCCGCCCCGCTTACGCCGTCCCGAGCAGCGCCGGCAGCTCCCCGCGCGAGAGCACGCCGAGCTTCGGATACGCCTTGTACAGATGGTGCCCGACAGTGCGGGGGCTGAGAATCAGCTGCGCCGCGATGTCCCGGTTCGACAACCCCTGCGCCGCCAGCCGTACGATCTGAGCCTCCTGCGAGGTCAACGCCGCGAGCGCGGCCGCCGCCGGACCGTTCGTCGGCGTGACCACCGTCGCGCCCGCCGCCGGGGCCGGGCCGCCGCTGGCCGCGAGCTCCTGACGCGCCCGCTCCGCCCACGGCGTCGCGCCGATCTGCTCGAAGGTCTCCAGCGCGGCATTCAGCGGAACGCGGGCCTCGGTCCGGCGACGCTCCCGCCGCAGCCGTTCGCCCCACAGCAGCTGCGTCCGCGCGCGGTCGAACGGGAAGTCGCGCCGCTCGTAGAGCCGCACCGCCGCGGCGAACGCGCCCAGGGCCGTGGCCGGGTCGTCCTCCGCCAGCAAGGCCTCGCCGCGCAGCACGAGCGCGTCCGCCGCGTCCTGCTTGATCGACCCGGCCCAGCGCACCAGCCGGTCCTGAGTCCGCTCGGCCAGCGCCCGGTCGCCCGTACGCACCGCCGCCTCCAACAGATCCGGCAACGCGCGGGTGGCGGCGAGCTGGTGCACGGCCGGCCCGTTCTCCAAGACCCGCAGGTGCTCGAGCGCCGCCGCGGGCCGCCCGAGCCCCAGGTCCAGCAGGCCCAGCGCCCACCGCCCCCAGGACTCGCCGAGGGACATCACCGTCGGCGCGAGGTCGGTCATCGCCTGCCGCGCGTACCCGCGGCACGCCTCCTCCTCGCCCGCGGCCGCCGCGAGATACGCCAGCAGCCCACTGACCTGGCTCTGCCACTGCGGCTGTCCCGCCGCCTCAGCCAGCGCGCTCGCCTCGAGCGCCGCGTTGCGCGCCTCCGGCAACCGCCCGAGGTGGGCCAGGATCCGGCCCAACGCCCCGAGCGTCGGGCTGACCCAGGCGATCCGCGCGTGCTCCCGGACATCGGCGAGCACGTCCGCGAACAGCTCGAGCGCCTCCTCGTCCTGGCCCAGGATCGGCGCGAGCGCCCCGAGCGTCAGCATCACCGGCGCGTCGTCCAGGCCCGCGATCCGCGTCTTGGCGACGGCGTCGCCCAGCCGGTACGGCAGGAAGTCGAGCGGCTCGCGCAACGAGAGCAGCAGCGCCGACTCCACGAACAGGCCCACCGTGCGCGCCGGATCCTCGGCCGGAAGGGCGGAGAACGTCATGAACAGCGCACTGTACGACTCCACCTCCCGGTCGCCCAGATACCAGGCCACGTCCACGGTCTGACACAGCAGCCACGCCGCCTCGCGCACGTCCCCGACCCGCCCGAGCTCCTGCGCCCCCGAGTACGCGATCTGATAAGCAGCGCGCAGATCCCCGAGCTCGAACTTGGCCGCCGCCCGCGCCAACACCAGCCGCGCCCGCAATCCGGCGTCCGCCACGCCGCTCTGCTTGCGCGGCCCCCCGCCCGATTCAGCCGACTCCGCCAGCACCGTCTCCGCGAGCCGCGCGCACTCCTGCGCCCGCTCCCCGTCGCCGTGCTCCACCGCGGCCTCCGCCGCCGACACCCAGCGCCGCAGCCGTGCGCCGGCGTCCGGGCTGAGCCGGGCCGCCCGCTCGTACGCCGCGACCGCCGCCTGCCGTCCGCCGCGCGAGGCCGCCCGCTCCGCCGTGCGCTCGAGCTCGGCCGCGAGCCGCTCGTCCGGCTCGGTCGCCGCCGCGGACTCGTGCCAGATCCGCAGGTCCGCGTCCTCGGGCCCGTCCAGTGACGCCGCCAACGCCCGGTGCGCCGCCAGCCGCAGCGGCACCGGCGTGGTCGAGGCCACGGCCGTACGCAGCAGCGGATGCCGGAACGTAAACGTACGCTGACTCACCTGGAGGATCCCGGCCCGCTCGGCCGGCCCGATTGCATCCGGCGCCGTCCCGAACCGCGGCGCGGCCCGCAGCAGCACCTCGAGGCCCAGCCCGTCCGCCGCCGCAGCCAGCTGCACCAGGGCGAGGCTCTGCGCCGGCAACGCCTCCACCTGTGTCCGGAACGCCTCCATCAGCCGCTGCGGCAACTCGGGCAGTAGTGCGTCACCCAGGATCTCGAACCCGGGACGCGGCGTGCCGTCCTGCGCCGGAAGCTCGAGCAACGCCAGCGGATTGCCCTGCGCCTGCGCCAGAATCCGAGCCCTGGCGGCATCCGGGAGTGCGCCGGCATCCCGACGCCGCTGCCCCAGCAGTTCCTCGGCAGCGTCCTGCGCCAGGCCGCGCACCGCCAACTCGGCCAGCCCCGACTGCTCGAGCGCCGCGCAGCCAGGCCGCCCCGCGAAGACCACCGCCACCCGCTCCGCCCCGAGCCGCCGCGCCGCGAACACCAACGCCTCCAGCGACGGCTTGTCCAGCCAGTGCGCGTCGTCCACCAGGCACAGCACCGGCGGCCCGGCCTCGCCCGCTTCCCCTGCCGTCCCGCCGGTCTCCGCGTCCGTCCCGTCCTCGGCTCCGGCCAGATCGGACAGCAGCGTCAGCACCGCCAACCCGATCAGCAGCCGGTCGCCCGCCGCCGACGCCTCCGCCGGACCGAGCCCGAACGCCGCCTTCAACGCCTCCCGCTGCGGCCCGGGCAACGCCGCCAGCCGGCCGAGCACCGGATGCAGCAGCAGATGCAGCCCCGCGTAAGCCAGCCCCGACTCCGGCTCGAACCCGGTCGCCCGCAGCACTCTGACGCCGTCCTCCCGCGCGAGGGCGTCGAGCAGCGCCGACTTGCCGATCCCCGCCTCGCCGACGAGCGTCAGCGCGCCGCCGCGGCCCGCCCGCGCGTCGTACAGCAGTCCTCGAAGGCTCCGCAGTTCCCCGTCCCGCCCGCTCAACATGATCCGAGTCTAATCA
>NZ_JAGSOG010000222.1 GCF_018139695.1 Actinospica durhamensis
GACCACGGTGCGGTCTGGAGCGAAGCCGACCAGGAAGCCGCACCCCACCCGCAGGCCCGAAGCGCCGCAGAACGCGCCGTCGCACGCCGCACCCAGGCCATCGTCGGCCTGGAATCCCTGCTCGACGTGGTCGACATGTACGTCGGGCAGAGCGAGCGCAACCTGAGCGAGATCTTCGCCGCCGCCCGCCGCAACGCGCCGTGCGTGCTGTTCTTCGACGAGATCGACGCGCTCGGGCGCAAGCGCAGCCAGCTGCGCGGCAACGCGACCCGCGGCGTCGTCAACCAGTTCCTGACCGAGCTCGACAGCGTGGACGGGGTGAACGACGGCGTGTTCGTCCTCGGCGCCACCAACGCGCCCTGGGACGTGGACACCGCGCTGCGCCGGCCCGGGCGGCTGGACCGCACCCTGCTGGTGGCCCCGCCGGACCGGCGCGCGCGCGAGGCGATCCTGCGCTCCCACCTCAAGGACCGGCCGGTACGCCGGATCGACCTGGCCGCGCTGGCCAAGCGGACCGAGGGCTACTCCGGGGCGGACCTGGCGCACGTGTGCGAGAGCGCGGCCGAGTCGGCGCTGCTCGCGGCGGCCAGGGACGGCGCGGTGCGGCTGATCGACATGGCCGACCTGGAGGCCGCGATCGGCGAGATACGCCCGTCGATCGGGCCGTGGCTGGAGGAGGCGCGCAACGTGGTGCTGTTCGCCAACACCTCGGGCGCCTACGACGACCTGCTCGGGTACATGAAGAAGAACCGCCTGCTGTGACGAGCTCGATTCACCAGGACTTGATGCGGGCCTACCAGCTCCACGGGCTCAAGCGCGCACGCGAGGCGCTGGTCGTGCTCGATCGCGTGCTGGCGGCACGGCCCCAGCATGCACGGGCCCTGAATCTGCGCTCGATGTGCCTGTCCACTCTCGGCGAGCACGATGAGGCGATCCTCGCCGCGCGGGCCGCCGCGGCCGCCGAGCCGGACTCGGCCCATCCGTTCTGGACGCTCTCCTTCGCGCTCGGCCGGGTTGGGCGGGCGGCGGAGGCGGCCGAGGCCGCGCGCGTGGCGGTGCGGCTGGGCCCGGGCGACTGGACGAACCACGAGCGGCTGGCCAACAGCCTGTTCCCGGTGGATCCCGCCGCCGCGCTGGCCCCGGCCGAGCGCGCCCGCGAGCTCGCGCCGGAACGCGCGACCGTGCACGTGGCCTGCGGCCGGATCTACGAGCAGCTCGGCCGGGCGGACGAGGCCCGCGCCGCCTTCGCGCAGGCCCTCGCGCTCGATCCGCAGGCCTTCGCCGCGCACGTGCGCATCGCCCGGCTGGACGAGAAGGCGCGGCGCTGGGACGAGGCGCTGCGCGGGTTCAGCCGCGCGGCCGCGCTCAACCCCAAGTCCACGGCCGCGCGCCGCCGGGTCGAGGGCCTCGTGGTCAGGGGCCTCACGGTGCCGCTGGCGTTCGCGTTCGGCGGCGCGGCGGCGGCCAGCGACGACCACGCGCCGGCCGAGGCCATGGCCGCCCACGTCCTCGGCGCGGTCCTGCTCGGCATCGTCTCCGGGGTCTGCTTCGCGACGGTCAGGCGGCTGCGTCAGGCGGCCGGCCCGGCGTTGCGGCACATCCTGCGCGGTGATCCCGAGGCCCGCGTGGTCCTGGCCGCGATCTCAGCGTACGTCCTCTACATCGCGGCCATGACCGAGACTCCCCTGCTCGGCGTGCACGGCTACCTCGAGAAGCTCGGCGGCGTGGTCGTCGGGCTCGTGCTCACGAAGCTGCTCGCCGCCCGGGCCGCGCGAGGGGTCGGGCGCACGACGCCCCGCCGGAAGCGCGAGCACAAGGCCGGTGAACAGCAGCTGGACGCACGCGCCGAAGCCGAGTACGCGCCCGTATCCGACCGCGTCGCCGACGGGGCCCGCGGCGGCCAGGCCCAGCGGGCCGAGGGCGAAGGCGCCGAGGTAGTTGTAGGAGCTGACCCGGGCCAGAGCGCCGGCCGGTAGCACGCGCTGCCCGACGGTCGCGTAGAGCACGCCGCTGATCTGCGTGCTCGCGCCCCCGATCACCAGCAGGAGGACGACGAGGGGCAGCGGCAGGCGCAGCGCGAAGGAGGCAGGGGCGAGGGCGTATCCGGCCGTGCCGAGGATCCCGATGATCAGGGGCCTGCGGGACTCGCGCAGCCGGGACGCCGACGCGGCGCCCGCGACCCCGCCCAGACCCCAGCTGCCGAGCGCGACGCCCCAGGCCCTTGGTCCGCCGTAGTGCAGCAGCGAGACGGTCGGGCCGAGCACCAGGTACGGCGCCCACACCATGAAGTTGAACAGGGCGAACTGCAGGGTGGAGAGCCACAGCCACGGGTGCGCGGCGAAGACCGACCAGCCCTCGCGCAGGTCGGCCAGCGGACGTGCGGCGACGCGCGCGACCGCGGGCCCGGCGAGCGGGATGCCGAGCAGCGCGAGGAAGCACACGCCGAAGCTGGCCGAGTCCAGGCCCAGCACGAGCGCCGGGCCGAAGAACGCGACCAGGACGCCGGACAGCGCCGGGCCGAGGACCGAGAAGGTGGACTTGGCGACCGAGAGCGCGGCGTTGGCGGGCCGCAGCAGCTCGCGGTCCACCAGCCGGGGAATCAGGGCGCTGTAGGACGGCATGAACAGCCCGTCGCCGATGTTCTCGAGCACGGAGAAGAGCACGAACAGCCACAACGGCATCCTCGGCACGGCCACCAGGCACAGCGCGAAGGCGGCCCGGTTGGCGCAGCGCAGGGCGTCCGCGGCCAGCAGCACCCGGCGGCTGCCGAAGCGGTCCGCCAGCACCCCGGCGACGGGCAGGCACAGCAGCAGCGGGGCGATGCCGCAGGCCGCGACCAGCCCGAGGCCGGAGGCGCCGCGCCCGGTGTCGAGGAACGCGAAGGTGTTGGCGGTGCCGGCCATCGCGGTGCCGAACAGCGAGGCGGCGTAGCCGAGGTAGTAGCGGCGGAAGGCCGGCTGCGCGAAGACCCTCCGGCGCGCCGCCGCGTCCGTGACTTGAGTTTCCATGGCTCAAGATGCTGCTTGCGCCCGCGCGGCTTGGCCACGAAAATCGGGCAGGTGCCGAGCGGTTGATAGCGAAGAGCAATGTGTTTACCGCACCAGGCACGGATGTTTACCGCGGCAGTGCTATTTACCGCGACAGTGACCTGGAGAGGGCGGGCGGGGCGTGCAGGCACCGGTGGAGTACGCGGTCGCGGTGGATCGGTTCCTGGACGGCGCGGGGATCTCCGAGGCCTCCAGCCGGGTCTACCGGATCGCCCTGCGCACGCTCGGCTGGCTGCTGGTGGACGACGGGCTGGCGCCGAGCGGCGCGGCCCGCCGGGGCGCGCGGTCGCCGTCGATCCCGCTGGCCCGGCTGGACGGCCCGGACGGCGCGGCCCGGCTGCGCGCCGCCCTGGAACGCAGGGCCCTGATGGTCAACGAACGGACCGCGGCGCGCGAGTGCGCGATCGTGCGCACGGCGGTGCACTGGTGGACCCGCCGCGGCTGGATCGGGCCCGAGGCGCAGACCGCGTTGCGCGCGCGGACGCGTTCGGCGATCCCGGCGAATCCGAGGCCGCCCGCCGCGCAGATCGGTGCGGTGCTCGCGCTGCCGGTGCCGCTGCGGGAGAAGGCGCTGTGGGCGCTGGTGCACGAGTCCGGCGCGCCGGTGGGACGGCTGCTCGCCTTGGACGTGCCGGACCTCGACCTCGCACAGCGCCGGGTGCGCCGCCGCGGCCTACCGCGGCCCGAGGACCGGATCGGCTGGGGCGAACTGACGGCGGGTCTGCTGCCGCTGCTGGTCGTCGGCCGCGCCACCGGCCCGGTCTTCCTCACCGAGCGGCGCGCGCCGGACGGCGTCGCACGGCGGGACCGCTGCCCGTACACCGGCCGCGCCCGCCTCTCCGCGCGGCGCGCGGCCGAACTGTTGCGTCAGGCCTCGGTCTCGGTGGATCCGTCCGGCCGCGGCTGGGCACTGCGGGACCTGCGGCCCCGGCCGGGGCCGGCGCCGAGCCGAGCCGCCGGCTCCACGCACGGGTGACCCGTCCGGGGGCCGCAGGGAAAACCGCTGGTTGCCGCTGTTAACCTCGAACTTATGGCCCGTCACCTCGTTACCAGCGCCTTGCCGTATATCAACGGTGTCAAGCACCTTGGCAATCTTGTCGGTTCGATGCTCCCTGCCGACGTCTACGCGCGCTACCTGCGCGAACGCGGTCACGACGTGCTCTACATCTGCGCCACCGACGAGCACGGCACCCCGGCCGAGCTCGCCGCGCGCGAAGCCGACCTGCCGGTCGCCGAGTACTGCCGGCGCCAGCACGACGCGCAGAAGGCCGTGTACGACGGCTTCCGGCTCTCCTTCGACCACTTCGGCCGCTCCTCCTCCACCGCCAACAAGGAGCTCACCCAGCACTTCGCGAGCCGGATGGCGGCCAACGGCTACCTGGTCGAGCGCGTGGTCAAACAGATCTACTCGCCACACGACGGGCGCTTCCTGCCCGACCGCTACGTGGTGGGCACCTGCCCGCACTGCGGCTACGAGGCCGCGCGCGGCGACCAGTGCGAGAACTGCACCCGGCTGCTCGACCCGACCGAGCTGATCAACCCGCGCTCGGCGGTGAGCGGCAGCACCGACCTGGAGATCCGCGACAGCCACCACCTGTTCTTCGAGCAGTCCAAGCTGGCCCCGCGGCTGCGCGAGTGGATCACCACCCGCGAGGGCTGGCCGCTGCTGACCACCTCGATCGCGCTCAAGTGGCTCAACGAGGGCCTCGAGGACCGCGGCGTGACCCGGGACCTGTCCTGGGGTGTGCCGGTGGATCGCGAGGGCTTCGAGGGCAAGGTCTTCTACGTCTGGTTCGACGCGCCGATCGAGTACATCGGCGCGACCCGGGAGTGGGCCGAGCTCGAGCCGGGCCGGGAGTGGCAGTCCTGGTGGTACGGGGCCGAGGACGTGCACTACACGCAGTTCATGGCCAAGGACAACGTCCCGTTCCACACCATCTTCTTCCCCGGCATGGAGATGGCCACCGGCGAGCCGTGGAAGATCGCCGACTACGTCAAGAGCGTCAACTGGCTGACGTACTACGGCGGGAAGTTCTCCACCAGCCGCAAGCACGGCATCTTCACCGACGCCGCGCTCGAGATCCTGCCCTCGGACGCCTGGCGCTACTTCCTGGTGGCGAACATGCCCGAGTCCGACGACGTCTCGTTCACCTGGGAACTGCTGGCCGCGCAGTGCAACAAGGACCTCGCCGACACCCTCGGCAACCTGGTCAACCGGGTGCTCGCGTTCGGCGCCAAGCGTTTCGGCGAGACCGTGCCCGCCGGCGGCGAGCCGGGCGAGGCAGAGCACGAACTCGGCGGGCACGTCGCCGCGCTCGTGGCCGAGTACGAACAGCACCTCGAGGACATGCAGTTCCGCAAGGCCGCGCACGCCCTGCGCTCGCTGTGGGCCGAGGCGAACGCGTACCTCGGGGTCAAGCTGCCGTGGACGGCCGTGAAGACCGACCCCGAGGACGCCGCGCTGGCCGTGCGCACCGCGATGAACCTGATCGCGCTGTTCGCCCCGCTCGCGCGCCCGGTGATCCCGGACACCGCCGCCCGCCTCGACGCGATCTTCGGCGCCGAGGACGCCGCGCCCTCGCCCTGGCCCACCGCCGAGCAGGCGCGCCGGCTCGACACGCTGGCCCCGGGCACGGCGTTCACGGTGCCGCCGGTGCTCTTCCGGAAGATCACCCCGGAGGACGTGGACGGCTGGCGCGAGCGTTTCGGCGCGCCGGCCGAGTAAGTGCGCACACGCGTTCGCAGCAGACGGATCTCAGGCGCCGAGCGCGCCGTTCACCCCGGTCGTGGCGGTCTCGATCCGGCGTGAATAGCGCAGCTCGGCGACGTCCTCGGCGCCGGGCAGCTCCAGGTCCCGCTCGACGCCGTCGCTGTGCCAGCCGCGCGCCTCGTAGAACCGGCGCGCCCGCGCGTTGCCCGGCAGCACCCACAGGATCGCCTCGGTGAACCCGGCCCGGGCCAGCGCGTCGTGGGCGGCCTCGAGCAGCGCGCCGCCGACGCCGGTCCCCCAGTGGCCGGGGTCCAGGTTGATCGCCTGCAGCTCGCCGAGGCCTTCCGGCGACCCCTCGTCGCGGCAGACGCTGGTCCAGGCGAAGCCGACCGCCACGCCGTCCACCTCGGCCACCGCGATGTGCTCGCGCTCGGCCCGCGGGACGGCGATCACCCGCTCCCACATCCGGGTGCGGCTGGCCGTGGTGACGTTCTCGAGCACGGAGGCCGGCATCATCCCGGTGTAGGCGGCGTGCCAGGCCGCGGCGTGCGCGCGGCCGAGCTGCGGCGCGTCGGACGCCACCGGCTCCCGGATCAGCACACTCATCGCGATCTCCTCTTCCGCTTCGAGGGCGGGCCAGGCGATCACCCTAGCGTGACCGCGGGAGCCGGTGGCGGCCTGACTCAGCCTCCGTTCTGCATCAGTTCGACGTTCTCCAGCACCCCGAGCGCGTCCGGGACCAGCACGGCCGCCGAGTAGTAGGCGCTGACCAGGTAGGACATCACCGCCTGCTCGTTGATCCCCATGAACCGGACCGAGAGCGAGGGCTGGTACTCGTCCGGGATGCCGGTCTGGTGCAGGCCGACCACGCCCTGGTTGTCCTCGCCGAGCCGCATCGCCACGATCGAGGTGGTGTGGTCGTCGTTGATCGGGATCTTGTTGCAGGACAGCAGCGGCACGTCGCGCCAGGCGGGAACGCGGCGGCCGAGGAACTCCACCCCGCTCGGGTAGATCCCGGCCTTCGTGCACTGCCGGGCGAACGCGGCGATGGCCTTCGGGTGGGCCAGCAGCACCTTGGTCTCGCGCCGCCGGGAGAGCAGCTCGTCGAGGTCGTCCGGGGTGGGCGGCCCGCTGTGGGTCTGCACCCGCTGGCGCATGTCCGCGTTGTGCAGCAGGCCGAACTCCCGGTTGTTGACCAGCTCGTACTCCTGGCGCTCGCGCAGGGCCTCGATGGTCAGCTTGAGCTGCTGCTCGACCTGGTTCATCGGCTCGTTGTAGAGGTCGGCCACGCGCGTGTGCACCCGCAGCACGGTCTGGGCGACCGACAGGTCGTACTCCCGCGGGTTGAGTTCGTACTCGGCGAAGGTGCGCGGCAGGGCCGGCTCTCCGGCGTGCCCGGAGGAGATCTCGATCTCGGCCTCGCCGGAGCGGTTGTGCGGGATCGCCTTGCGGGTCTGGTAGGACCCGACGTGCTCGGCCAGCGCCGGGGAGGCGGCCATCGCGTCACGCACCGCACGGCGCGGCAGCAGCAGCGCGATCACCCGAGTCTCGGCCCTCGCCGTGTACGGCCAGGTGCCCTCGTCCCCGACCAGGCCTTCGTCGCCGAAGAAGTCCCCGTCGGCCAGCAGCCCGAGCCGCCCCTCGTTGCCGTACTTGCCGGTGATCCGACGCGAGACCTTGCCGTGCGCGATCAGCACCGCGTGCTCGGCCGCGCCACCGGCGATCGCGATGGTCTCGCCGGCGGCGTACTCACGCTGCTCGCAGCGGCCGGCCAGCGCGGCGAGCACGTCGGCCTCGCCGAAGTCGCGCAGCAGCGGCAGTTCGCCGAGTTCCTCGGGCACCACGCTGACCCGGTCGCCGATGTTGGAGAAGGTGAGCTTCCCGTCGCCGACCACGAACGAGAGCCGGCGGTTGACCCGGTAGGTACCGCCGTTCACCTGCACCCACGGCAGCACCTTGAGCAGCCAGCGGGAGGAGATGCCCTGCATCTGCGGGGTCGTCTTGGTGGTGGTCGCGAGGTTGCGCGCGGCCTGGGTGCTCAGGCTCTGGCGCTCGCGCGCGGACTGCGCCTCGTCGGTCTCGGCAACGGTGGGGTCGATCGTCACAGGCGATTCATCCTTCTGTCTCGGCGGTTCGGCCTCTGCTGCGGAACCTAGAACGGCGGTTCCCACGAATTGAAGGCTTTTCCCGAAAGGGGACACGATCGTGTGAATACGCCGCGCCCCGCGGTGTTCCCGGCCCGCGACCTGGAAAGACAGTGCACGATGACCGCCGCGGGCGGCGCGCGGCCGGCGTGCCCCGCGGTGTCCGCTCGCCCCGAGCCGGAAGGCGGAACCGCTGTGCCGCAGCCGTTCGAACTGCCCGACTTCTACGTGCCCTACCCGGCCCGCCGCAGCCCGCACGTCGAGCGCGCCCGGATCGAGTCCAACGCCTGGGCCCACGCGTACGGCATGCTCGAGGGCTCGGACGTGTGGACCGAGGCGGACCTCGACGCGCACGACTACGCGCTGCTGTGCGGCTACACGCACCCGGACGTCTCGCCCGAGATGCTGGCCCTGATCACCGAGTGGTACGTGTGGGTCTTCTTCTTCGACGACCACTTCCTGGCCCGGTACAAGAGTTCGGGAAACCGGGCCGGCGCGCTCGCGTACCTGAGCCGGCTGTGCGCCTTCATGGCGCCGAACCACGGACTGACGCCCGAGAACCCGTGCGAGGCCGGGCTGGTGGACCTGTGGGCGCGCACCGCCCCGGCCCGCAGCGAGGACTGGGTACGCCGGTTCACCGAGTCCACTCGGCACCTGATCATGGCCTCGATGTGGGAGATGGACAACATCGCCGCGAAGCGGGTGGCCAATCCGGTGGAGTACGTGGAGATGCGGCGCCGGGTGGGCGGCGCGCCCTGGTCGGCGAACCTGGTGGAGCACGCGGTCAACGCGGAGGTCCCGGCCGCGATCTCGGGCACCCGCCCGATGCACGTGCTGCGCGACGCCTTCTCCGACTCGGTCCACCTGCGCAACGACATCTTCTCCTACCAGCGCGAGGTGGAGCAGGAGGGCGAGTACGACAACGGCGTGCTGGTGTTCGAGACCTTCCTCGGCTGCCCGACCCAGGAGGCCGCCGACCGTCTCAACGACCTGCTGACCTCGCGGCTGCAGCAGTTCGAGCACACCGCCGTGGTCGAGGTGCCCGCGCTGCTGGCCGAGTCCGGCCTCGATCCCAAGTCCCTCGCCGACGTCGCGCTGTATGTCAAGGGCCTGCAGGACTGGCAGTCCGGCGGCCACGAGTGGCACATGCGCTCGAGCCGGTACATGAACAAGGGCGGGCGCACCCGCTCGCTCAGCCCCTGGCTGCTCCCGCCCGCCAGCGTGTTCAGCGTGCCGGGGCTGGGCAACACGGCCTTCAGCGTCAAGCACGCGCGGGACCGGGCCAGGTCCTTCTCACACCAGCCCTACGGCTACACCGGCCCGTCCGTGATCACGGCGATGGACGTGCCGTTCCCGGTCACGATCAACCGGCACCTGGAGCAGGCCAGGCTGCAGGATCAGGCCTGGACGGCCGCGATCGGCCTGCTCGAGGAACAGCCCGGGATTCCCGGCAGCGGGGTGTGGGACGCGCGGAAGGTGGTGGACTTCGACCTCGCGCTGTGCGCGGGCGGCATCTGCCCCCGTGATTCGCTCGAAGCGCTGTGCCTGAAGACGAACTGGCTGTCCTGGGGCACCTACGCCGACGACTACTATCCCGCCGTCTTCGTCCGGAAGCGGGATCGGGCGGCCGCGAAGGAGCAGACCGAGCGCCTCAAGCTGTTCATGCCGACCGGGGACGGGGCGGCCCTGCCGCAGGCGCGCAACGCGTTGGAGCGCGGCCTCGGCGACCTGTGGCTGCGCACGGTGCCGGACATGACCGAGGCGGCCCGCGTGTTCGTGCGCCGGACCGTCGTGGAGATGCTGGAAAGCTGGCTGTGGGAGCTGGACAACACCGCGCTCAACCGGATCCCCGACCCGGTGGACTACCTCGAGATGCGCCGGCGCACCTTCGGCGCCGAGATGACCGCCGCCCTGGCCCGGCTCAAGCAGGGCAGCGCCATCCCGCCCGAGGTGGCCCAGCACGAGGCGATCGCGTCGCTGGAGAACAGCGCCGCCGACTACGGCGGCCTGATCAACGACGTTTTCTCCTACCAGAAGGAGATGCAGTACGACGGTGAGGTTCACAACATCCTGCTGGTGGTGCAGAACTTCTTCGACTGCTCCTACGAGGACTCGCTGCGCATCGTCGAGGACCTGATGCGCCGTCGGCTCGAGCAGTTCAACCGCGCCGCCGAGATCGAGCTGCCCCAGCTCTACGCCGACTACCGGCTCGACGAGGCCACCCGGCGCGCGCTCGACGGCCGGGCCGCGGAGCTGCGCGACTGGCTCGCGGCCGTGCTGCACTGGCACCGCGAGGTCAAGCGCTACCGGGAGGAGGACCTCGAACGCCACTACCCGGAGTTGGCGCTCGCCCGGCGCTGACGCGTAGAGGCGCGTAAGGGCCCTGCCCCCGCGCCCTCGGACGCGGGGGCAGGGCCCTGTTTTTCCGTACGCTGTGCTGTCTGGTGCCGCTTGCTCAGGCCTGCTTGTAGAGCCGGCCCGCGAAACGGCGGCCGAAGTTGTCGCCGGTGCTCGCGGTGACGGTGTAGTCGTAGCGGCCGGCCGAGGTCGCCTTGAGCGTCGCGGTGGCGCTGCCCCCGGCGGCGACGGTGACGGTGGAGGTGCTGCCGCCCGAGGCCAGGTAGGCGGTGTTCAGGCCGATGGTGAAGGTGGTCGAGACGGTGCCCGTGTTCGTCAGCGTCAACGCGAGCGTGGCACCGTCCAGGTTGTCCACCACGTACGCCTCGGGGTGTGCGGTGGTCGAGCTCAGGATCGTCTCGACGTTGCCGGTGAACCCGCGCAGGTAGCCGTCCGGGCCGTGCACGTCCACGTCGTAGGGGCCGCCGCCGTAGGTCACGGCGGAGAAGTAGTCGGAGATGGTCCCGCCCGCCGGGAGCGTGTAGTTCCAGGTGGCGAACGTGCGGGTGTTCTGCACGTAGGAGGCGAACCCGCCGCCGAGGCTGCCGGCCGAGACGGTCTGGAACCAGAACTGCTGGGTCGAGGTGTTCACCCAGGAGGTGGTGTTGAAGACGTAGCCGAGGCTGCTCGCCGCGGCGCGGTCGCCCGACTCCTGGGCCGGCAGGGCGCCGGAGGACGGGACCTTCGGGGCGGGCAGCGACTCCTCGCTGTTCGCCTGGGTCACCAGGGTCGCGGTGTTCGGCAGGGTGGTGGGGAACGCCACCTCGGTCGCGGTCAGGTTCAGCGCGGAGGTCAGGTCGCCGCACACGGTGCGCCGCCAGGCCGAGATGTTCGTGCACTCCACACCGGTGACGAGCTCGGCGAAGCGCAGCGGCGAGGTGTGGTCGAAGACCTGCGAGGAGACCAGGCCGCCGGCGGACCAGGGCGAGATCACCGTCATCGGCACCCGCGGGCCCAGGCCGATCGGGCTGCCGCTGACGTACTCGTCGGCCGTGCCCGAGGGCGCGGTGGGCGGGACGACGTGGTCGAAGAAGCCGTCGTTCTCGTCGAAGTTGTAGAACACGACGGTCGAGTCCCAGGTGGCCTGGTTGCTCGCGATGGCGCTGAGCACCCCGGCGACGAAGTTGGCGCCGTCGGCCGGGCGGTAGGAGGGGTGTTCGCACTGCGCGGTCGGGGCGACCACCCAGGAGACGGTCGGGAAGGTGCCGGCCGCGATGTCGGACTGGATGGCGGTGGAGATGGTGCTGACCCGGGCCATGCCCTTGGTGTAGAGCGGCGAGGAGGTGGCCGCGTTCTTGAACTGGGTGAACCAGGCCAGCGGGTTGTCGTCGTAGTTGTCCTGCTGCTGGTAGACCTTCCAGCTCACGCCCGCGTTCTGCAGCATCTCCGGGTACGTGGTCCAGGAGTAGCCGGCCTCGCTGTTGTCGGTGACCGGCCCGCCGCCGGTGCCGTTGGGGTCGATCATCCCGGTCCACTGGTAGAGCCGGTTCGGGTTGGTCGGGCCCTGGACCGAGCAGAAGTACTGGTCGCACAGGGTGAACGCGTCGGCCAGCGCGTAGTGGAAGGGGATGTCCGTCCGGTTGTAGTAGCCCATGGTGAACCCGGTCTTCTCCGGGATCCAGTTGTTCCACAGTCCGCCGTTCCACGCCCCGTGGGTGCCGGACCAGGAGTGGTCGAGGTCCTCGACCTGCTGGGCGTCGGTGGTCGCGGTGTTCAGGTGCCAGGGCAGCAGGGTGGTGCCGCCGGAGGCCTTGCCCTTGGTGGTCTGGTGCCAGACGTTGGCCGCGGTGCCCGGGAAGCGCACCAGGCTGGTGTCGCCGTAGCCGCGCACGCCCTGCAGGGTGCCGTAGTAGTGGTCGAACGAGCGGTTCTCCTGCATCAGGATCACCACGTGCTTGACGGAGCTGAGCGAGCTGCTGGCGGCGGAGGCGGCCATGGCGCGCTGGACGTTGACCGGCAGCAGGCCGAAGGCGCTGCCGGCCCCGACCGCTGCGGCGGAGCCGAGCAGCGCCCGGCGGGAGAGGGGAGCCATCGTGGGTACGCGGACCTTCCTGCGATTCGCCCGGGTGGCGGGCGGAGGACGGGACGCGTCGCATCATGGCTCTGTCAGATGGACCTGTACAGACAAGTTGCGTTGACTGCGGATGAACCGCGGGCTAAGGGTGGGTCGGAGCGGGCCTGATGGGGCGTCGGATCGCACTCAGCCGAGGCTGAAGGTGCCGACGATCGAGGTGGCCCCGAGCACGTACGGCGCCATCGCGTCCATCAGCCCGTTGTAATCGAGCCCTGAGGTGCTCAGGTCCGCGGTGGACAGGGCGTAGAGGGTGAAGACGTAGTGGTGCGTCTCGCCGTCCGCGGGCGGGCACGGGCCGCCCCAGCCGACCTGCGGGATCCCGTTGGCCTGCCAGTCGGTGGTGCCCGGGGTGTAGGCGGCGTCGTCGCCCTTGGGCAGCGCGGAGACCGAGCCGGGGATGTCGTAGACGATCCAGTGCGTCCAGCCGTAGGACTGCGGCGCGTCCACGTCGTGCACGAACAGCGCGTAGCCCTCGGTGCCGGCCGGTGCGCCGCTCCAGCGCAGCTCGGGACTGAGATTCTTACCCGAACATCCGGCCTCGCTCGCATAGGCGCCGCCGAACTCGGTCCAGGTCGGCAGCCGGCCGCCGGCCGCGAAATCCGAGCTGCGCAGGGTGAACGGGGCGGGGCTCGCGGCGGACTCGGCGAGGGGCGCGGTGCGGGCGGCCGGGGCGCGGTAGGTTGCCGACTCGGCCAGCCGGTGCCCGGACGCGGCGGCCCCGGTCCCCGCGGCGGCCGCCGCCACCGCGAGCGTGACCAGCGGAATCACGGTGCGCCGGGCGCGCGCCGAGCGGAGCGAGGGCAGGTGGGGTGGGCGCATGGGATCCTCCTGGCACGGTTGCTGACTGTCCACGGATACCGCGGCCCCGCGCCCCGGTCAAGGACTCAGCGTTCTGAGTCGCACCGCGCGCCCCGCCGCGCGCTCCACGGTGCGGGCCGGTATGCCAAGCTGGTGTGACGTCGGCCCGGGCGAGCAGGACACGCCGGGCCGGCGCGGAACAGGAGCGTGCACACCATGATGGATGCGACGAAGGCCTTGATGCTCACCCCGGCCGACGGGCCGGCCCTGAGCGCCGTGGCCGAACTGGTGGCCGCCGCGGTCAACCGGCGCGAGGCGCTGGGCCTGGCCGGGCCGCTCACCGCGGGAGAGTACCGGGCCCACCTCGAGCGCCTGCTGGAGCTGGCCGCCGCGGGCGACGCGGGCCTCGGCGTGGTCACCGACGCGCAGGGGGTCGTGCTCGGCACCGCCCAGTGGACCCGCAGCCCGTACCGCACCCGCCGGGTGCTGGCCGAGATCGACCGCGTCTGCGTCGCCCCGCACGCCCGCGGCTTCGGCGTGGGCCGGATCCTGGTGGAGCTGGCCGTGGCCGACGCGGCCGACCACGGCGTGGAGGTGCTGGGCCTCGAGGTGCGCGGGAACAACCACGGCGCGCTGGCCCTGTACGAACGCTGCGGCTTCCGTCGCACGGGCCTGATCCCCAACGCCGTCGCCGAGGACCTCGACCGCTACGACGTCGTCCTGATGCACCGTGAGCTTCCCCGCCCGCATGGCCTGCGCCTGGTCGGCTCGGAACCGATCGGCTCCGGCTCGAGCACCCCGCGCCGGGCCGGGTGACGCGCGCGCCACCCCGTTTCACGCCACCGCCCGCCCCGTTGCGCCGAGGCGCCCGGCCTACCAGAGCGGGCGCAGCCGCCCCGGCCGCGCCACCCGGGCCAGGTCGGCGGCCAACTCCTCGACCCGGTCCACGCCGAGCTCGCCCGCCCAGGCGCGTACCGCCTCAAGCGCCGCCTCGTCGGCCGCGCGCGTGCAGGCCCAGCCGCGCTCGGTGAGCGTGACGAGCTTGGCCCGGGCGTCGCGCGGATGCGGCTCGACCCGCACGTAGCCGCGGCGCAGTAGTTCCTCGACCAGCTGGCTGGCGGCCTGCTTGGTCACCCCCAGGTGCTCGGCGACCTCCGCGATGCTCGCGCCGTCCGGCGCCAGCCGCACGAACGCGAACCCGTGCGCCGGACGCACCCCGGTGAACCCGCGCTGCTCGACCCCCTCGTGGATCGCCTGCATCAGCGTGCCCGCGCCCCCGAGCAGCAGCGCGGGCAGCGCCAGCAGCCGCCGGTCATCCACTGCCTGCTGTTTCACGACTGCCTGCTGCTCCTGCGGCACGGGTCGGTTCGTCACGCGTCCATGGTCGCATACGCATTGACAGAATCGACAGTTTCCTTGACTATTTTAGTCAAGGAACTTGTCTTTCTCTACCCTGGAGGTGCGCGCACCATGCCCGTCATCCGTTCCACCGAAGGCACCGAGCACCGGCTGCACGGAGCCGTCTTCACCGCCTACGCCAACGCGGCCAACGGCAGCGGCGAACTGTGCGCCTGGAGCACCCGGCTCCCGGCCGGCCAGCCCGGCGCCGAGCACCGGATCAGCCGCGAGGAGATCTTCCTCGTGCTCGAGGGCGCCCCACGCGCATCCGTCGACGGCGTCGAGACGACCCTGGCCCCCGGCGACGTCGTGGTAGCCCCGGCCGACTGTCTGCTGCGCCTGGACAACCCGGGCGCCCAGGACGCGCTGGTCTGGGTCGCCACGAGCATCGGACTGTCCGCGCGGATGGCCGACGGCAGCGAGGTCAGCCCGCCCTGGGCCAACTGACCGTCGCAGGGCCCGTCGTCTCGCGGGCGCGTGGGCGCGTGGGAGCGTGGGGGCG
>NZ_JAGSOG010000223.1 GCF_018139695.1 Actinospica durhamensis
GGCTGCGCGGGGACGGGCGCGGCCGCGGGTCCAGGGCCGTAGGAATTGGCGGCGCCGTACGCGCCGTCACCGCCCGCGCCGTAGCCGCTGCCGTTGCCATAGCCGTCGCCGTAACCGTTGCCGCCCACCTTCGGCATCTGCGTGGTCACGTCGTCGGCGGACGCCGCGCGCCACGCGTTGGCCTCGGGCGTGGGCGCCTGCCCGCCGTCCGCACCGTCAGCGCCGCCGAACCAGCCGTCCGGCGCTCCGTTCCGATACTCGCCACTCACCGCTCTGCCCCTCCTCCTGACACGCCTTCGTCCACCTAGACGCGTGAAACCAGCAGAACGTTACGGCAAGAGTCAAGTGACTCTTGGCACACTCCCACCCGTAAGGAAAATGGCCAGGTCAGCGCGAGGTCCGCGAAACAGAGAAAAACGGGTGCGGGCCGCGCCCGGACGGTTCCGGTACGTGCGCAGAGTACTGACTCGGTCGACGGGTCTGCGGACCACCGGGCCCGCCGCCGGGCCCCGCCGAGGGCCCGCCGAGGGCCGCCGCGACGGTGCGGGGCGTCGGCGGACCGCGCCGCGCAAAGCGTTGCCGGGCAAGGCAATCGGCTCCATGAGAATCCGCCGGATCCGAGGCCGGACCCTTGACAGCCCAATCCTGTTACCGCTAACTATTTCCCTGTCCGCACATGCGCAGCCCGGCACCCCCCGTCGCAGCGCATCGAACCCATCCCTTCCCCATCTCGACGGCGCCGTCCAGGAGGAAAAATTGTGAGCGCTAACATAGCCGTCACGGGCGCGGCCTCACGATCGCGGGCGGCACGGCGCAACCGACGCACCCGCACCACGCTCGAGGCGTACCTGCTGATCGCGCCGAGCCTGTTCGGCTTCGTGGCCTTCCTGGTCGCCCCGGTCGTCATCGTGTTCGTGCTCAGCCTGTTCAGCTGGAACCTGATCGGCTCGCCGCAGTTCGTCGGGCTGGCCAACTACCGGCGGATGTTCACCGACAGCCAGTCCTGGCACGCGCTGCTCAACACCGCGTACTACGTCGTGCTCAACATCCCGATGCAGACCGTGCTCGCCCTGCTGCTCGCGCTCGCGCTGAACCGGAAGATGCGCGGGTCCAAGCTCTTCCGGGTCGTGTTCGTGCTGCCGTGGATGGCGATGCCGGTGGCCCTCGGCGTGATCTGGAACTGGTTCTTCGACCCGCGCTCCGGGATCATCGACCACGTCATCTCGCTGCTCGGATTCACCGGGCCGAACTGGCTGACCTCGACCACCTGGGCGATGCCGGTGATCGCCTCGGTCAACGTCTGGCAGTACACCGGCTACACCATGCTCTTCCTGCTCGCCGGGCTCCAGGCGATCCCGCAGCAGGTCTACGAGGCCGCGTCGCTGGACGGGGTCAACGCGGTGCAGCGGCTGTTCCGGATCACCCTCCCGCTGCTGCGCCCCGCCCTGTTCTTCGTCCTGGTCACCAACGTGATCGGCTCGTTCCAGCAGTTCGACACGGTGTTCGTGATGACGCAGGGCGGGCCCGGCCAGTCCACCACGACGATGAACTACTACATCTACCAGCAGGCCTTCCAGCTCTTCCACGCCGGATACGCGGCCACGCTCTCGATCCTGCTGTTCGCGGTGATCCTCGTGGTGACCTTCGTCCAGTTCCGGTACTTCCGCAAGCGCACCATCTACGACTTCAGCTGAGAAGGAGGCCTTCCCCATGACCCCACGAGCCAAGACCCCACGAAACTCCGGGCAGCGCGGCGGGCACGTGCTGCGGCGGATGCGCGCGAGCACCGTCTACCTGCTGCTCTCGATCGGCGCGCTGGTCTCGATCGCGCCCTACCTGATGACGCTCAACGCCGCCTTCAAGCCGCAGTCCACGCTGCTGTCCACCCAGGCGTGGACCCCGGCGGTCCCGGCCACCTGGTCGAACTTCACCGCCCTGTGGTCGCAGTACGACATGTCCGGGTTCATCGTGCACACCGCGGTGGTGGCCGGCACGATCACGCTCGGGCAGCTGGTGTTCACCACCTTCGCCGCGTACGCCTTCGCCCGGCTGGACTTCCCCGGCCGCGAGCCACTGTTCTGGGGCTTCATCGCGATGATGATGGTGCCTCAGATCGTGACGCTGATCCCGCTGTTCCTGATCATGAGCCACCTGAACCTGATCGACACCTACCGGGCGCTGATCCTGCCCTACGTCTTCGGCACGCCCTACGGCATCTTCCTGGTGCGCCAGTACTTCCAGACCATCCCGGCCGATCTCGAGGCCGCCGCGCGCATCGACGGCGCGGGCACCTGGACGATCCTGCGCCGGATCATGATCCCGCTGAGCAAGCCGATCCTGGCCACGCTCGCCACCATCACCTTCGTCAACACCTGGAACAGCCTGCTGTGGCCGCTGATGGCGACCAGCAGCGAGCGGGACGAGGTGGTCACCGTCGGCATCGCCGCGCTGCAGGGGCAGTTCGCTTCCGAACTGCACATCCTGCTGCCGGCCGCGGCCGTCGCGCTGCTGCCGCTGGTGGCGATCTTCCTGCTGTTCCAACGCCACATCGTCCGGTCGATCGCACTGACCGGCCTGAAGTAACACCCCGCACCGCAGCACCGCCGCACGACCCGCACCGCTGCACGACCCGCACGGAAGCAACCCTCGCACCTTCCTTTCCCTCACCCCAGCACCGCCACAGAGAAGTGGACGAACCCTCATGTTCCGACGTGCCAGAAAGCCCCTCGCCGCAGCCGCCGCCCTCGCGTCCGTGGCCGGACTGACAACCGCCTGTGGCGGCTCGTCCGGCAGCGGCGGAGTCGTGAACCTGACCTACATGATCTGGCAGACGAGCGAGGAGGCCGCCTACCAGAAGTCGGTCGACGTGTTCGAGAAGGCGCACCCGGACATCCACGTCACCATCGACCTGGTGCCCTGGGCCCAGTACTGGGCCAAGCTGCAGACCTCGGCGGCCGGGCGGAACATGCCGGACCTGTTCTGGGACCACCTGGAGTACCTGCCGGAGCTGGCCAAGGACGGCATCATCACCAACCTCGCGGCCGACGTGAAGTCCTCGAAGATCGACCTGAGCCAGTACAGCCCCAAGCTGCTCGCGCAGTGGGAGAACAACGGCGTCATCTACGGGCTGCCCAAGGACTGGGACACCATCGAGACCATCTACAACGCCAAGGACCTGGCCACGGCCGGGATCACCCCGGCACAGCTGGGCTCGCTGAGCTGGAACACCACCGACGGCGGCACCTTCGTGCAGGCGCTGGAGAAGCTCACCGTCGACAAGAACGGCAAGCACCCGAACCAGGCCGGGTTCGACGCGGGCCACATCAAGCAGTACGGCATCGCGCTCGAGGCGCCCAACGGCCAGCAGGACTGGTGGGACTTCGGCGTGCAGAACGGCTGCGCGCTGCAGTCCAAGGCCTACGGCACCTGGACGGTGAACTCCACCGCGTGCGTGCAGGCCATGCAGTTCGAGCAGGACCTGATGTACAAGTGGCACGTCGCGGCGCCGGGCACCATCACCAACACGCCGAACGGCGCCCAGCTGCCCACCATCCTGGCCCAGAACACCGCCGCGATGACCTTCGACGGCGACTGGGACCTGGACACCTACGAGAGCTCCCTGCCGGCCGGCAGCTGGGGCGTGGCCACCATGCCGACCGGCCCGGCCGGCAGCGGCACCGTGTTCAACGGCCTGACCGACGCCGTCTACGCCGGCACCAAGCACCCGGAGCAGGCCTGGGAGCTCGAGGAGTGGCTCGCCTCGGCCGCCTCGGAGAAGATCGTGACCGACACCGGCACGGTCTGGGCCGCGATCCCGAGCCTGGACAGCGGCTTCATCGCCGCGTGGAAGGCCAAGGGCATCGACGTCTCGGCCTTCTACCAGGGTTCGCAGGGCACGACGATCGGCTACCCGCTGACCACCGCGGGCACCGCCTTCACCAACGTGGTGCTCAAGGACATGAACCAGGTCTGGCTGGACCAGATGTCCCCGCTGGCCGCCGCGAACGACATCACCTCGGTGTCCAACGCCGCGGTCGCCTCCGGGGACTGACCCCCGCAGTACCGGTCTCCCGCCCCGGCCCGGGGCGGGAGACCCGGCCCGATTGACTTCGAGCCCGCGCAGTTCGGACAATGACCACGTGACAGGGAGCGGTAACATCAGTACCGGAACCTCGACACCGCCCGACCGGGGCCCGGCCACCAGCATCTGGGAGGTGGCCCGCGCGGCGGGCGTCTCGCACCAGACCGTGTCCCGGGTGATCAACGGCAAGCCGCACGTCAAGGCCGAGACCCGGGCCCTGGTGCTGGCCACCATCGAAGAGCTCCGCTTCACCCCGAACCGGGCCGCGCAGGCGCTGGCGGGCGGCCCGGTGCGCTCGGTGACGGTGCTGACCGCCGACACCGCCGCGTACGGCTACGCCTCGGCCCTGCGCGGGATCGAGGAGGCGGCGCGCACGGTGGGGTTCACCGTGGGCATCAGCGTGCTGGAGCCGGACGCGGTGCTCGGCGCGCAGGAGGTGATCGAGCGCCTCTCCGGCGGCCGGGCCGCAATCGTGATCGCGTTCGAGGCGGCCGGGACGCGGGCGCTGGCCGCGCTGCCGCCGGACTATCCCGTGGTGGGCGTGGTGGAACGGCCCGCGGCCGGCCACGCCTCGGACGGGCGGCCGCAGGTGTGGATCGACGACCGGGAGGCCGCCTCCCGCGCCACCCGCCACCTGCTCGGGCTCGGCCACCGCAGCGTGCACTACCTGTCCATCCCGTCCTCCACGCAGGTGCTCAGCCAGCGCACCCAGGGCTGGCAGGACGCGCTGACCGCGGCCGGACGCCCGGTGCCGCCGCTGCGCTCGGCCGGCTGGACCCCGCGCTCGGGCTATCTGGCGGCGCGTGAGCTGGTCGCGGACCGCGAGGTCACCGCGATCCTGGCGGGCAACGACGATCTGGCGCTGGGCGTGCTGCGCGCGGCCCGCGAGGCCGGGCGGGACGTGCCGGGGAACCTGAGCGTCATCGGGTTCGACGACGCCCCGCAGTCGGCGTACCTGGCACCCGCGCTCACCAGCGTGCGGCTGGACTTCGAGGGCCTTGGCCGGGCCGGGTTCGGGCTGCTGCACAACCTGGTCGACCCGCAGTCCGCGCCGGTGCCGAGCACCTGGGCGGAGCCCGAGCTGATCCTGCGCGAGAGCAGCGGCCCCGCGCCGCGCTGAGTCCGCCCCGCCGCATCCGCCCCACCGCATCCGCCCCACCGAGTCCGCCCGACCCGAACCCGCCCGAAGACGAGTCCGTGCGCAGGGTTCGTTGCCGGGCACCCCGTTTCCGCACACCGTTACCGCTCACATAGGGGATGGTCATGGCACTGGTCACGCACGTCGCCGAGCACCGGCTCTGGGTCCTGACGGCAGCGCAGTCGTGCTACGTGCTGCACCTCGACTCCGACGACCTGCTGCGGACGGCGCACTGGGGCCGCGCGTTGACCGCGGCCCAGGCGGTCTCGCTGCTCGACTACGCGCCGCCGCGTCCGCGCAGCTGCGAGGACGCGCGCGACGGGCTGCTCGATCTCGACCCCGACGGCGGGCTCAGGTACGGCCACGCGGGCCTGCAGGTCCGGTTCGCGGACGGGACACGGGATCTGGAGCTTTCCTTCACCGGCGCGCACGTACTTCAGGACGAGCCGGACGGCGCGGCCGCCGAGCTCGTACTCTGCTTCGCCGACGCGCACTATCCGCTGAGTGTGAACGCTCACTATCGGGTGCGGCGGGACACCCCGGCGATCGAGCGGTGGCTCACCCTGCGCCACACCGGCCCGGTCGGCGGCGCGCCGATCAGCGTCGTACGCGCGGATTGCGCCTGCTGGGTGCTACCGGAACTCGAGGACTACCGGCTCAGCCACGCCCACGGCCAGTGGGCCGCCGAGGGCACCGTCCAACGCAGCACCCTGGCCTACGGCGAGACCGTGCTCGGCAGCCGCCGCGGCGTGACCGGCCACCAGGCCGGCCCGTGGGCGATGGTCGACGCCGGATCCGCCACCGAGGAGCACGGCGCGGTCTACGGCGCGGCGCTCGCGTGGAGCGGCAGCTGGCAGCTCGTGGCGCAGCGCCTGCCGAGCGGGCGGGCCAGCCTCTCACTCGGCGCCGGGCACACTCCCGCGGCGTTCGACCTCGCCGCCGACACCCAGTACGTCACCCCCTCGAGCCTAGGCATATATACCGAGGGCGGATTCGGTGCGGCCAGCCGTGCCTGGCAGGACTACGTACGCCGCTACGTGCTCCCTCACCCGGACGAGTTAAGGCCGGTGCTCTACAACTCCTGGGAGGCTACGGAATTCGACGTAACCCTCAAGGGGCAGATGGCCCTGGCCGAGCGGGCCGCGGCGATCGGCGTCGAGCTGTTCGTCATGGACGACGGCTGGTTCGGCGCCAGGACGAGCGACGCGGCCGGACTCGGTGACTGGTACCCGAATCCGGAGCGCTTCCCGGACGGCCTGACCCCGCTGATCGAGCACGTCCACGGCCTCGGCATGCGGTTCGGCCTCTGGATCGAGCCGGAGATGGCGAACCCGGATAGCGACCTCTACCGCGCGCATCCGGACTGGATCGTGCACCGGCCGCACCGGACCCGCACCCGGCAGCGCGGGCAGCACGTGCTCAATCTCGCGCTCCCGCAGGTGGCCGACCAGGTGCATCAGGCCATCGACACACTACTGCGCGAGAACGCGATCGACTTCCTCAAGTGGGACATGAACCGCTCGCTCACCGAGGTCGGGCCGCTCGACGGCCGCACCGACGACGGGCTCTGGTTCGACTACGTCACCCACCTCTACCGCATCCTCGACCGGCTGCGCGCCGACCACCCGGCGCTGCGGATCGAGTGCTGCGCGAGCGGCGGCGCGCGCCTGGACCTCGGCATCCTCGCCCGCACCGACCAGGTCTGGGCCTCCGACAACACCGACGCCGCCGACCGCAGGCACATCCAGCACGGGTACACGCAGATCCATCCGGCCGGGACCATGGGCGCCTGGATCACCGACTCGCCGAACCCGTTCACCGGCCGGCGCACGCCGCTGGAGTACCGGTTCCACGTCGCGGCGGCAGGCGTGCTGGGCATCGGGCTCGACCTCTCGGCGCTCGACGAGGAGGAACTCGCCCGGGTCGGTGAACTGGTCGCCGCGTACAAGCGGGTGCGCCCGGTCGTCCAGCACGGACGCCAGTACCGGCTCGGCGGTCCGGACCAGGCGCTGCACGCGGTGCAGTTCCTCGCGGACGCGGTGATGAATACGGACACTGCCGCCACGAACGCGCCGGCCGCCGAGATCGTCGTACTCGTCTACCGCGACGCCCGCCGCCACGGCCAGCTCGAACCACCCCTGCCGCTGCGGGACCTCGACCCGCAAGCGCTCTACCGGGACGCCGCCACCGGCCGCGAGCACCACGGGGCCGTGCTGCTCGCCCGCGGCCTACCCCTCGAAGACCTGCCCGCCGGAGATCACGCCAGTACCCTGATCCACCTCCGGCGGGTCGGAACCCAAGAAAGCGAAGTGGAACCCCCCACCTCCCACGATGGAGTGAGCGAGTGACCAGGAAACCCACGCACGCCACCCTGCGGGCCGCGACCGCGGCGCTGCTCGTCGCCACGGCGGCCACCGCGTCCGCCACCACCGGCGCACTGCCCGCCTCGGCCGCCGCGTCCACCTTCACGGTGAACCTCGGCACCAGCACCGGCGCCGTGATGCACGGCGCCACCGGAGCCCTCTACGGGGTCTCCGACGCCGGCGTCCCGAGCGCCAACCTGATCAGCCCCCTGAACGTCACCACCATCGCCCAGGGCCCGCCCGGGGACACCCAGCACCCCAACGGCGACGCCGGCAAGATCTCCGCGTCCTTCATGCAGGAGGACTCCAGCGGCAAGATCCTGGTGTACCTGCAGGACATCTACTCGTCCTGGCCGTACCCGACCGAGACGCTCTCCTCCTACGAGTCCACCGTCAACACCATCATGGCCGCGATCGAGGCCAGCCCGCAGCGGGCCGACTTCGAGATCGTGCCCTTCAACGAGCCGGACCAGCAGTGGTTCGACCTCGGCGGCGGGTCGAGCTACTACAGCACCTTCTACACCTGGTGGGACGACCTGTACGCGGAGATCGAGGCGGACGACCCGGGCGCGGTGATCGTCGGCCCGAACGAGTCCGGCTTCGACTCCTCGTTCATGCCCGCCTTCCTCGCCCACGCCAAGTCGGCCGGCGACCTGCCGGGCCTGATCAGCTGGCACGAGCTGTCCACCAGCAGCCTGACGAACTTCGCCTCGCACTACTCCGCCTACCGCGCGGACGAGACCGCGGCCGGCATCACCACGCCGATCCCGATCGACATCGACGAGTACGGCACCGACCTGGACCTGTCCTCCCCGGGCCAGCTCGTGCAGTGGATCGCGATGTTCGAGAAGGCCAAGGTCTACGGCGACATGGCGTACTGGGACATCGCCGGGAACTTCGACGACCTGGCGACCGGGCAGAACACCCCGACCGGCGCCTACTGGCTGTACTACTGGTACGCCCGGATGACCGGGAACACGGTGTCGGTCACCCCGCCCTCGCCGAACACGGCGGACACGCTCCAGGGCGTGGCCTCGTACGACACGGGCAAGGACCAGGCCCAGGTCATCCTCGGCGGATCCTCGGGCGCGACGAACACCGTCGTCAACGGCATCTCCTCCAGCGTATTCGGCTCGTACGTGACCGCGACGGTCGAGGAGACGGACTGGTCCGGCTTCGCCGGGGCCGGGGCGACTCCGCAGGTGATCTCGCGGACCACGTACTCGACCTCGTCCGGCTCCATCACCGTGCCGCTGACGAACATGAACGCGATGTCGGCCTACCGCATCGTGCTCACGCCCTCGAACGTCTCCTCGGCCACCACCCCGACCGTGCCGTCCTCGTCCACGTACTACGCGGCCAACGCGTCGATCACCGACGGCACCGTGTACACGCAGACCGGCTACGCCACCGCCGACGGCGAGGACGTCGGCTCGCTCGACGCCTCGGACAGCGCGGTCACCTTCACCGTGTCCGCCCCGGCCGCGGGTTCCTACAACCTCAAGATCTTCTACGGCAACGAGACCGGCACCGTCGCCCAACAGGCCCTGAGCATCGACGGCGTGGCACAGGAGTTCGTCGACTACCCGGCGACGCTCAACTGGCTGTGGCGCAACTACGTCACCGTACCCGTCACCCTCACCGCCGGCACCCACACCATCAAGCTGGCCGTGAGCAACTCCACGCTCGGCACCTCGATCGGCCAGGCGACGCTGGATCAGATCATCCTGACCGCGGCCTCCTCGGCGGCGACCGCGTACGAGTCCGTACTCGGCCGCACCTCCGGCTCGGTCAGCTACAGCTATACCTCCTCGGACGGCACCGGTGAAGGCACCCTCGGCCTCGCCTCCGGCGCCTCCTCCACCGTGGACGTGTACGCGCCCAGCAACGGCTTCTACACCACCACCATCCGCTACGCCACCAGCGGCAGCATGACGCTGACGGCGAACGGCGAGCCGGTGGCAGGCGCGTCGCTGCCCTCGACCGGCGGCTCCATCACCACCGCGTCCGCGTCGGTCTTCCTGCAGGCGGGCCTGAACCCGGTCACGGTGACCGCGAACGGCGCCGGCTCGGTCCAGGACGTCCTGGTCGCCGCCGCGCCGAGCAGTACCGGCACCACCTACCAGGCCGAGAGCTCGGCCAACACCCTGGCCGGCACGGCCGCGGTGACCTCGGACACCTGGGCCTCCGGCGGCGCGTACGTCGGCTACATCGGCGACGGCGCGGCCAACACGTTGACCTTCAACGACGTCTCCGCGGCCAGTGCGGGCACGTACATGCTCGTCATCGCCTACGCGAACGACGACACGGCGGGCTCGGGCAACTACAACGCCAACATCGAGTCGCGCTGGGCGCAGATCTCGGTGAACGGAGGCAGCGCCACCACGGAGGTGTTCGCCAACACCTACAGCTGGCACGGCTACCGCACGGTGGCCATGCCGATCACCTTGGCGGCCGGGGAGAACACGATCTCGTTCGCGAACTCCACCGGTTACGTCCCGAACATCGACTACATCCAGGTAGCCGCCCTGTAAGGGACTCCGGCGAACTCCGCCGACCCCGGGTTCCCCCCGCCCGTGCCCTGCGGGGGGAACCCGGCCCCACTCGTAGCGACAGCGAAAGCGACGGACCGACCGACATGATCATCACCTACGGGGACACCCTCGAGCTCGACCTGCACTGCGCCGAGGGCGAACCCCCGCGCCTGGTCGCGCTCCGGCACGCGGGCGCCACCCTGGCCGCCGAACCGCAGGACGCCGCGATCCGCCGGATGCTGCCGCTCACCCACGTCGAATTCGCCGGGCACACCCGCGAGACCAACTCCAAGCGCCACATCGGCGGCGTGGTCGGCACGCGCCTGGTCTACACCGGCCACCGCGTGGTCGAGTCCGAGGCGCCCTCCGGCTCGGCCCGCGAAATCCTCGAGGTCACCGCGCACGATCCGGTCACCGGCGCCGACGTCGTCACCTGCCTGGAACACCACCCGGGCATCGCCGCGATCCGGGCCTGGTCCCGCATCACCGCGGGGCCCGCCGAACCACTCGTGCTGCTGCACGCCACCTCCCTGCTGGTGCCCGGCGCCGTCCCGGTCGCCGACGGCCGCTGGGAGGAGCGGCTGACCGTGTGGAGCGCGGCGAACCCGTGGTGCGGCGAGGGCCGCTGGTCCGGCCGCACCCTGGCCGAGCGCGGCCTGAACCCCGTCGCCCCGCCCGACGCGAAGAACCGGATCTCGCTGGCCTCCACCGGATCCTGGTCCAGCGGCGAGCACCTGCCGATGGGCGCGCTGGTCGACGAGCAGACCGGCCGCGCGCTGCTGTGGCAGATCGAGCACAACGGCTCGTGGGCCTGGGAGATCGGCGACTTCCACGACGCCGGCGTCTACCTGGGCCTGTCCGGACCCTGCGACGCCGAGAACCAGTGGTCGACGCTGCTGGGCCCGGACGAGACCTTCACCACCGTCCCGGTCACGATCGCCGCGTCCACCCGGGGGATCGAGGGCGCGGCGGCCGAGCTGACCCGGCACCGCCGCCGGACCCGCCGCAGGCACACCGACCACCGGCAGCTGCCGATCATCTTCAACGACTACATGAACTGCCTGTGGGGCGACCCGAGCACCGAGCGCCTGCTCCCGCTGGTGCAGGCGGCGGCCGAGGCGGGCGCGGAGTACTTCGTCATCGACGCCGGCTGGTACGACGACACGGCCGGCTGGTGGGACAGCGTCGGTGACTGGCTGCCCTCCACCGTGCGCTTCCCCGGCGGCCTCGAGGCGGTCGTGGACCAGGTGCGCGCCCTCGGCATGAAGCCCGGCATCTGGCTGGAGCCGGAGGTCGTGGGCGTACGCAGCGAGGCCGCGCGGACGCTGCCGCCCGAGGCGTTCTTCACCCGCGCCGGAAGGCGGCTGACCGAGCGCGGCCGCCACCAGCTCGACCTGCGCCACCCGGCGGCCCGCGCGCACCTGGATGTGGCGGTGGATCGGCTGATCGAGCAGTTCGGCCTGGAATACCTGAAGTTCGACTACAACATCGAGATCGGCCCCGGCACCGACCACGACGCCCAGAGCGCGGGTGACGGCCTGCTCGGCCACAACCGCGCGTACCTCGAGTGGATCAATGCCCTGCTCGACCGGCACCCGGGCCTCGTGGTGGAGAGCTGCGCCTCCGGCGGCCTGCGCACCGACCACGCGATGCTGGCCACGGCGCAGCTGCACTCGGTCACCGACCAGACGGACTTCCGGCTGATCCCCGCCATCGCCGCGCCCGCACCCCTCGCGGTCACCCCCGAGCAGACCGCGGTGTGGGCGTATCCGATCCCTGAGAGCACCGACGAGGAGACCGCGTTCACCCTCGCCGGCGCGCTGCTGGGACGGATCCACCTGAGCGGCAGGCTCGACCAGCTCCGCCCCGAGCAGACCGCGCTCGTGCACGAGGCGATGGCCGCCTACCGCGACCTGCGCCCGCACCTGCCCGTCTCCGTCCCGCACTGGCCGCTTGGCCTGCCGGCCTGGCGCGACGGCTGGACCGCGCTGGCCATGGAGATCGCGCCGGAGACGGACGCCGACTCCGGTCCTGCCGAAGCCCCCGCCGCCTACGTCCTGATCTGGCGCCGCGACTCCGAGCAGTCCGAAGCCACCCTCCCGCTCCCCTGGCTCACGCCCGTCGCCGACACCGATCCGATTCTCGTCGCAGACGTCGCATTCCCACTGTCCAGCAAGGCCACCACCGCCTGGAACCCCGCCGCACGCGAGTTGACCGTCACCCTCCCGAACACCTGGTCCGCCGTGCTGCTGCGCCTCACCGTCGCGCGGTCCTGACCCAGAAGCCGCAGGAGCAGCGCCGTCACGGGGGGCGGCGCTGCTCCTGCCTTACGACTCGATCCGCGTTGGTCGTGCTTGGTCGCCGTTGATCGTGCTTGGCCGTGCTTGGCCGTGCTTGGTTGCAAGTTGATGAAGACATGACGATCTCTTGACGAAACGCGCACGCTCACCGATAGCCTCGCGCCCGTGGAAAAAGCAGGCGCTGCCACCTGCCGCTTCCGCCGCAGAGAACGCATATAAGGGGGCAATCATGAGCAACGACAACCCGCCGCGCCGGCCGCAGCCGCCGAACACCTGGACTCCGCCGCCCCTGCCTCCGCGTGCCGCGCCGCGGGCGTCCACTCCCCCGCCGCCGGGGCGCCATCAGCAGTCGGGACGGCCCTGGCACAAGCGGACCCTGATCGTGACGCTGCTGCTGATCGCCTTCTTCCCGGTGGGGATCGTCCTGGTGTGGCTGCGCCGGGACTGGACCGTGCGGCGCCGGAGCATCATCTCCGCGGCCACCGCCGTCTTCGTGGTCTACGCGCTGGCGACGCAGAGCCCTGCGCCCACGCCGATCCAGCTCAACCCGACCGCCGGCAACAACTCCGCCGGCCCGCTGTGGACCGCGTCCGCTTCGGCCTCCGCCGCCTCCCCGGCAACCTCTCCCTCCGCGTCGCCGTCGTCGTCCCCGTCGCAGTCCCCGTCCCTCTCGCCCTCGCCGTCGCAGCCCACGACCACGACGCCCAGCCCCGCGAAGTCCACCCGCGCGGCCGTCGTGGCCCCGGCCACCACGACCACCGCACCGCACACCACGCCGACCACACACAAGCCGAGCACTCCCGCTCCCGCGACCAGTTCCGCGCCGACGCACCAGGCTTCCGTCTGCGGCGCGCCGAGCAACCCGTGGGGCTACAACTTCTGCGGCACCGGCAGCCACATCACCAGCCCGAACGCCGACGTCTGCAGCTACTTCGACTGCATCGCGAGCTTCTGGAAGGGCCGCGGCTACATGGTCGAGTGCAACGACCAGACCTACAGCATGTCCGGCGGCATCCGCGGTGCCTGCTCCGACCACGGCGGCGAGGACCGGGCCGTCTACAGCGGCTGAGCCGGCGCGCCCGCACAGACACATCCGCCAACGCGTCGATGATGGTCTGCCGTGGATGACTTCCGTCGGATCGCCCTGGAGGCGGCGCAGAGCTTGTGCCGTGCGTGCCTGGAGAACCTGCGATCGCCCGTTGCCTCGGTGATTCTGCACGGTTCCCTCGCGACCGGCGACTTCGTGCCTGGCCGCAGCGACATCGATCTGCTGATCGTGGTCGAGCACGCGCTGGCGGACGAGGAGATCGAAGCGTTGACCTCGGTCGTGCGAGGCGCGGACCTCGGCGGCGCGGCGGGCATCGATCTGCTCGTCGCGACCGCCGAAGTGTGCAGGGCGCCGGCACCCCGCCCCGCGCTCGAGTTGCTGGTCGGCCGCTACCCCGGCGGCGTCCCTGACTTCGAGGTCGACGCCAGGGTCGAAGAGTCCGCCGATCTCCTGCCCGAGCTCGCGATGGCGCGGGACTCGGGACGCGCGCTGCACGGTGCCGCCCCGAACGAGGTGATCGGCGTGGTCCCGCGCACGTGGATCGAGGAGCGCGGCAGGTACTGGCTGGGCAGGTGGCTGACATTGGCCGACGATGCCGACAACGCCGCGTTCATGGTCCTGACCGCGTGCCGGATGTGGCGGTTCGCGGTGGAGGGCACGCACTGCTCGAAGTCGGACGCCGCCCGCTGGGCGCTGGCGCGCGAGCCCTCGCTCAGCGCGATCGAGCGGGCGCTGCGCCTGCGTGAGGAAGACGCCCGGGAGCCGATCGCCGAGGACGACGTCACCGCCGTCCTCAGCGCCGCGCTCAGCGAAATCAGCGCTCTGCGGCCAGACGTACCCCCAGCCCGATGAACACGCTGCCGGTCGCCACGTCAAGGCGTCGCCGTGCCCGCTGCCGGCGGCTGAGCCAGTGTCCGATCCGGCCCGCGAGGACGCCCACGGTGCCGTCGACGAGGAATTCGAGTGCGATGAAGACCGCGCCGAGGATCACGAACTGCAGCCAGACCCGGCCGAGGCGCGGATCGACGAACTGGGGCAGGAACGCGATCGTGAAGGTGACCATCTTCGGGTTCACCAGGTTCGTCAGCAGCCCGCGCAGATAAGCCACCCGCCCCGATATCCGGCTGCCGTCCGACGCGTCGAGCTCGATGTGGTCTTCGCCCCGGTGCCGGATCGCCCGCACGCCGAGATAGACGAGGTAGGCGCCGCCCGCGATCCGCAGCGCGGTGAACGCGGTCGGCGCGGCCGCGAAGAACGCCGACAGCCCCGCGGCGGCCAGCGTGATGTGGATGATTTCGCTGGTCGCGACCCCGGTGGTGGCCAGCAGGCCGGCGCGCGGGCCGCCCCGCATGCCGCACGTCAGGATGAAGAGCATGTCGGGTCCGGGGCTGATCATCGCGACGGACGTGGTGATGAGGAACAGGACGAACAGGTGCTCGTTGACGGGCATGGGCCGATGCTCTCCACGGGCCCGGCGAGCGGTCAAGCGGGAGTCGGAGTGCGATACGGCTAGGCCGTCCCCGCCCGTGTCCCAGCCA
>NZ_JAGSOG010000224.1 GCF_018139695.1 Actinospica durhamensis
GGCAGGGTCAGATGTGTATAAGGGACAGCCACATCCCCCGTGTCGCCCCGCCGCCCGTCAGTCCTCTTCGACGAACTCCAGCGAAGGCGATCCCATGCCGTTCTCCGACCCGTCGAAGTCCGCCATCCCGCCGCCGAAACCCATACTGTCGGCATCATCCGGCGACAGGTCGCGATCGGCATCCGCCTCCGCCGCCGCGGCGAAAGCCTCACGCACCGCCCGCCCGACCACCTGGCCGCCGTACCCCTTGCGAGCAAGGAATCCGGCCAGCCGTCGCGCCTGCACCTCTCGCGGCAGCGACGCCATCCGCGCCTGCCGCTCCCGCGCCAGGCGACAGGCCGTCTCCTGCTCCTGATCGGCGTCAAGCACCGAGACGGCTTCCTGCACCACCTCATCCGACACCGACCGACGCCTGAGCTCGAAGGCGATCGCGCGGCTGCCCAGGCCCTTGTGCTCGTGCCGCGAGCGCGTGAACGCCTCCGCGTAAGCGGCATCGTCGATCAGGCCCAGCTCGGCGAACCGGTCGAGCACAACCTCGCCGACCTCTTCCGGCACACCCTTGCGTGCCAGCAGGTCGGACAGCTGGCCGCGGGTGCGCGCCGAGCGCGACAGCGCGTCCAGCACCAACCGCCTGGCCAGGGAGTCAGGATCCTGCGGGGCGGATTCCGATTCCTTCTCACGACGTTCCGGAATCCGCCCCGTCCGCTTGGTCACTGCTCAGCGGCGTCCGCGGCGGCGGCCGCCTTGGCCCGCGAGGTACGCGGAGCCTTGGCCGCGGGCTCGGGCGCGCTCTGCCGCGGCAGCGCCTCGCCGGCGACGGCGGCAGCAGCCGTGTCCTCGGCGGGAGCGTCCAGGCGCGGCCCGACGCCGAGCTTCTCCTTGATCTTCTTCTCGATCTCGTTCGCGATGTCGGGGTTGTCCTTCAGGTAGGTGCGCGCGTTCTCCTTGCCCTGCCCGAGCTGCCCGCTCTCGTAGGTGTACCAGGCTCCCGACTTGCGCACGAAGCCGTGCTCCACGCCCATGTCGATCAGGCCGCCCTCGCGGCTGATCCCCTCGCCGTAGACGATGTCGAACTCGGCCTGCCGGAACGGCGGGGCCACCTTGTTCTTGACCACCTTCACCCGGGTGCGGTTGGCCACCGCCTCGGTGCCGTCCTTGAGCGTCTCGATCCGGCGCACGTCGAGGCGCACGGAGGCGTAGAACTTCAGCGCCCGACCACCGGTGGTCGTCTCGGGCGAGCCGAACATGACGCCGACCTTCTCACGCAGCTGGTTGATGAAGATCGCGGTCGTCTTCGAGTGGTTGAGCGCACCGGTGATCTTGCGCAGCGCCTGGCTCATCAGGCGCGCCTGCAGCCCCACGTGCGAGTCGCCCATCTCGCCCTCGATCTCGGCGCGCGGCACCAGCGCGGCCACCGAGTCGATGACGATGATGTCCAGAGCGCCGGAGCGGATGAGCGTGTCCGCGATCTCCAGGGCCTGCTCGCCGTTGTCGGGCTGCGAGATGTACAGGTTGTCGGTGTCCACGCCGAGCGCCTTGGCGTAGTCCGGGTCGAGCGCGTGCTCGGCGTCGATGAAGCCCGCGAGGCCGCCGGCCCGCTGGGCGTTGGCCACGGCGTGCAGCGCCACCGTGGTCTTACCGCTCGACTCCGGCCCGTAGATCTCGACGACCCGGCCGCGGGGCAGCCCGCCCACCCCGAGAGCGATGTCCAGCGCGATCGACCCGGTCGGAATGACCTCGATCGGTGCCCTGGTCTGGTCGCCCATGCGCATCAAGGAGCCCTTGCCGAACTGCCGCTCGATCTGCGCGAGTGCGGCGTCGATCGCCTTCTCGCGATCCGTTCCTACCGCCATGGTTCCTCTGCCTCCGTGATATCGAAAACCGCCGGTTCAAGGTCGTTGTGCCGAGGCTACCGGCCGCTACCGACAGGACCGCTCGACCCGCTGAAACACCGCATCGCACCGCATCTGGCACCGCCAAGCCGCCGTCCCGGCGCTGTAGACCGACGTCGAGCCGAGCAGCAAACGAGCCGCCACCGATCGCACCAGCCGCACCGCCGAGTCCCGACGATCCGACCGGTCGGCCGACCTACCCCTGGGCAGGTCCGCCACGCCTATCGCAAACCGAAGCCGACGGCCCGCAGCCCACCAGTACGAACCGGCCCCGGCCGCACAGCCGACCTCGGCCGCGAAACCCAGCCCGCCCTCCAGGCGAAGCCGCCAAACACACGTTGCCGTGCGGATCACCGCCAACCGCCCGTCAAGCAGTCCGACAAGAGCGCTCGCCAGCCCATCAGCCCGTCGACCCCGTGCTCGTGCAGGTCCAGAGCCACACTGTGCCACAGCTTTATGCACCAGGGCGGCGAATCCGGAGAAGTCCGAGCAAACCGCACTCGGGACCGTGCCCACCGCCTCACGGATAGAACTATAGTTCGACTCCCGCCGGTTCCCGCACACCGCCCTCCGGGTGAACCGAGATCGGAGTTCACCCGGTTGGGCCCGTACAGAGTGCGTACTGAAATACGCCAGATGTTCGATGTATCCCCAGGTCAGCGCTGGGATCGTGAATCCGTCGCCCCGTTTTCCCGCGGAATCCCCGCGGCGAGGCGGCAAGGATTCAGGAGGTTCGACATGTCCCGTATCTTCCATCGCGCGCTCGCCGTGTCCGTCATCGGCACGGCCGCCCTGGCCGCGCCCGCCGCCGCCATGGCCGCCGACTCCGGCAGCAGCGGCACGGGCGAGACCGCGACCAGCGTCGTCATCCACCTGCCCCAGCGCGCGCAGCCCGGCCAGCCGTTCACCGTGACCGCGCGTATCGTCCCGCAGGACGGCGTCGCCACCCCGGGCTCCCCGGACGGTGACACGGACGCCATGGGTTCCCCGGACGGCTCGGCGGACGGCTCGACCGTCGCGCCGGATCCCGCTCCGGACCGGCGGGGCAACATGCCCGAGACCAGGGGTGCGATCGGCACGGACAACGGCCCGACCGACACCGGCAAGGGCAAGGCCAAGGGTCCCGGCCACCGCAAGGGTGCGGGGCACCACAAGGGCAAGAAGGGGAAGACCAAGGCCAAGCGGCACGCCGTGACCGGCGAGGTCACGTTCTTCCTCGACGGGAAGGCCCAGCCCCCGGTCGAGGTGACCCACGACCTGGCCAGCGAGCAGATCAACGTCCCGATCGGCCGGCACACGATCTCGGCCGAGTACAGCGGCGACGCCAACTTCGGCGGCGCCGACTCGCCCACGGTCGCGTTCGCGCTGCTCGACGGCACCCAGCAGGACGGCGGCTCGCAGGAGTAGGCGGCCCGTCGACGACCCGACCTCCCCCGGCTAAGCGCACCCGCGCCCCACCTGGGGGTTCCAGCCCACCACCGCACGGCGAAACGGCCGTTCGGCGTGCGGTGGCGGTGCTGGCCGCATCAGCCGGAGCGATCCGGAATCGGGGACCGCCGAGTCCCCGGCCCCCGAGAGCGCCGCAGCGCACAGCCCGATTCAGGGCTCCGCGTAGGGCGCTCATCGAGGGGGATGACCGCGGAGCCGGCCTCGGCCCCCACAGGGAACCGAGGCCCCAGCTCCGCACGTGGGGCCGCCGGCGTGGCGGCTACCCGGGCCCTGCGCCCGGGGAACCCGCCCCGCCGGCGCTCGCCGGGCCTGCTCACCAGCGGGCCCGTGCACTCCGGATCGTTCCGGCTGATGCACCCGGCGTACGCGTTGGTCTCCGACCATGGCGGAGACCAACGCGGATCCGGCGTGCCCGAAAACAGGACGACCCCAGACCTGCCACACCGCGCGCCACCCCGGCTCGCCAAGACGCAAGGCGCCTCACCGCCAACCCGCAACATCCTTCATCCGGCTCAGTCTCCGCCCTCTGTTCACAGGACTTACAGGCCTTTACCGGTCAGTCCTCCGGCCATCGGAAGACCACCAACTGCGCTCGCCAACTCACCAACTGCTGTGCAGCGGCTTGCCCTCACCAAAGCCGGCAGCGCTCTGGATCCCGATGACCGCACGCTCGTGGAACTCCTCAAGCGACTTCGCACCCGCGTACGTGCACGACGAACGCACCCCCGCGACGATCGAGTCGATCAGGTCCTCGACGCCGGGGCGGCGCGGGTCGAGGTACATCCGGGAGGTCGAGATGCCCTCTTCGAAGATCGCCTTGCGCGCCTGTTCGAACGCCGAATCCTCGACGTTGCGCAGCTTCACGGCGCGGGCCGAAGCCATCCCGAAGTTTTCCTTGTACAGCCGCTCATCACCGTCCCGCTGGATGTCTCCAGGGGACTCGAAGGTGCCCGCGAACCAGGAACCGACCATGACATTCGACGCACCGGCGGCCAGTGCCAGCGCGACGTCCCGCGGGTGGCGCACCCCGCCATCTGCCCACACGTGCTTGCCAAGCGCCCGCGCCTGCGCAGAGCACTCGAGCACGGCGGAGAACTGGGGCCGACCGACGCCGGTCATCATCCGCGTGGTGCACATCGCGCCCGGGCCCACTCCGACCTTGATGATGTCGGCACCTGCCTCCACCAGATCGCGCACGCCCGCGGCGGACACGACGTTGCCCGCCACGATGGGTACCTGCGGGTCGAGCCCGCGCACGACGCGCAGTGCGGAGATCATCTTCTCCTGGTGCCCGTGTGCGGTGTCGACGACGAGCGCGTCCACGCCCGATTCCAGGAGGGCCTTCGCACGGCCCGCCACGTCACCGTTGACACCGATGGCGGCGGCGATGCGGAGCTTGCCCTGCGCGTCGACGGCCGGGGTGTACAGGGTCGCCCGCAACGAGGCCTGGCGGGTGAGCATGCCCTTCAGGCTGCCGTCCTCGCGGACCACGGGGGCGAGCCGGTGATGTCCCTTGCTGAGGCGTTCGAACGCCTCCTCGGGCGCGATACCGTCCGGTACTGTCAGCAGCTCGCGCGACATCACCTGGCCGACCTGGGTGAATCGGTCGACGGCCAGGCAGTCCGCCTCGGTGACGACACCGATGGGCCGCTCACCCTCGACGACCACCGCCGCGCCATGCGCGCGTTTCGGGAGAAGATTCAGCAGATCGCCCACGGTGTCCGTGGTGCCGACGGTGATGGGGGTCTCGTAGACGACGTGCCGGGACTTGACCCATGAGACGACCTGGGCGACCACTTCGAGTGGGATGTCCTGCGGGATGACCACGAGGCCACCGCGCCGGGCGACCGTCTCCGCCATCCGTCGGCCGGCCACCGCGGTCATGTTCGCGACGACGAGCGGGATCGTGGTACCGGTGCCATCGATCGTAGAAAGGTCGACACTGAGCCGTGAACCCACGTCTGACCTGGCCGGAACCATGAAGACGTCGTCGTAGGTGAGGTCGTACTGAGGGGTGATCTCATTCAGAAAGCGCACGTAACGGCAGTCTACCCGCAATTGCCCTGGGCGCGACTTTGCGAGCCCTTGACCAGGTGATTCACGCGCTGAAACCGTCGCCCGGGGCAGGCTCGGCGTTCTCGGCGTGTCCGCCGCTCCGGATGGTGCGCCATTGGCCGTCGGGGTCGAGCCTGCGCACCATCCGCGCGGGTACTCCGGCGATCACGCAGTGGTCGGGGAAGGTTCCTCGGACGACCGATCCGGCGGCGACGACCACGTTGCGGCCCAGCTTCGCTCCGGGCAGGATGACGGCCGCGGTGCCGATCCAGCAGCCCGCTCCGATGGAGACGGGTTCGTTGACCGGCCACTGTTTGCCGATGGGAACGTCCGGATCGGCGTAGCCGTGGTTCTGGTCGGTCACATAAATATATGGGCCGGTATATACGTCATCGCCGATGTCGATGGACTGGTGGCCGACGATGTGGCTGCCTCTGCCCAGTACGACACCGCTGCCGATCCGCACGATGGGTTCGGGTCCGAGATCCCGCTCGGGAATGAAGCCCGCTGAAATCGTCGCGTGTGGGCCGATCAGGGTGAAGTGGCCGATGGAGATCCACCGCTCCCCCAGCAGCGTGCCCTGCGGGAACCCGATGGCGCTGGCGTCGCCGAAGAAGGCGAACCGACGCGCGGCTCGGGAACCGCTCGTGATCTTCCCGGTTTCCGTTGCTTGACGCCAAGCCCAGTGCACCAGGGGTTGGATGCAGGCCCGAAGCCGAACTCTTCGCATGGCGTACACGGTAGGCGATCTTTGCGGAGCCCATACCCGTAGGCTGCCACCGCGCCGACTTGCCAGGGTATGGTTGAGCACTACAATTCCGCGCCACACGGCGCATCGCGATCCACGACACGATCGGCCTCCGGGGAGGAACGCACGTGCACAGTGCGGAGTGGGCTGCGGCCATCAATATCGCCATCGGGTGGGTCCTGACATTCATCCTCGGCTTCGAGCGCGAAGTGCGCGGCGCACCGGCCGGGGACAGGACCTTCTCGATGATAGGTCTGAGCGCCGCGTTGATCGGTACCGTCGCACCGCACTACCCCGCCGTCCTCGGCGGTGCGGTCACCGGTATCGGGTTCATCGGCGGCGGCCTGTGCTTCCGGCAGGCCGTCAAGCAGCAGGACCAGGAGCGGGAGATCCTGCACGGCGTCACCACGGCCGCTTCCATCTTCGGCGCGGCGGCGATCGGTGCCATCGCGGGCTGCGGGCAGCTGCTCGTGGCGACCGTGTCGACCGTCGGCCTCCTGCTGTCGCTGGAGATCCGCCACATCCCGGTGCTGCGATACATGGACGCACGGCGTTGGGCGCACCTGTTCAACGACGACAGCCACCGGCACTTCAAACTGCACGATCTCGAGCACGCGCTGATGCACCCGCATCCCCACCAGGAGCACTCCGGCTTCTCGCAGACCACGTCGACGACCACGGTCGCGGACGGCGCGACGATCGCGACCGTGACTCCGGCTTCGGCCGCCGAGGCTTCGTCGACGGTCATGAGTGACACCGCGTCAGCCGAGGAGAACGAGACTCTGGTCAAGGAGGCCGAGGCCGCGAGCATCCTCGCGAACCAGGTCATGGTCTCCGGCGCGATGCGCAGCACCGTGCGCTGATCGTCTCACCTGTGTTAGCCTCGAATGGCCGGTACGTACGATGTCCCCGGGCCTCACCTATAGCCGGCGCGGAATACCGTTTGGCTGGAGCCGCGTCGAGCCACTCGCCGAGAGGCGACACGCGTACCGGCGCTCATCCTTCGAGCGCGCCGCCAATCCTCGTGTTGTCGAGGTGGCGGCGCGTTCCGCTTCCTGGTACATCCGCGCACGCGAGCAACCGGACGCGGGATAATGCTCGCGGGAGCGGCCTCGCCCGCCGGACCGGGTCCACGGGCCGCCCTCTTCGTTGATCATCGAAGCCGGTGGAGTCCGCCGCCGGAGAGGAGAACAGGGTGAAGGACCGCGAGCCGGTGGCTACCTGGCTGACGGACATGGACGGCGTGCTGATCCACGAGGGCAGCATGATTCCCGGGGCCGACGAGTTCCTCCGCAAGCTCAGGGATCGCGGTGTGCCGTTCCTCGTTCTGACGAACAACTCGATCTACACGCCTCGGGACCTGCGGGCCCGTTTGCTGGCGACCGGCATCGATCTGCCTGAAGAGGCGATCTGGACCTCCGCGCTGGCCACGGCCAAGTTCCTCGATTCGCAGCGTCCCGGCGGCTCCGCGTACGTGATCGGCGAGGCCGGGCTGACCACGGCGCTGCACGAGGCGGGATACACGCTCTCCGAGTCGGACCCGGACTACGTCGTGCTGGGCGAGACCCGCACCTACAGCTTCGAGGCGATCACCCGGGCGATCCGGCTGATCGACGGCGGGGCCCGCTTCATCGCGACGAACCCCGATGCGACCGGACCCTCGCTCGATGGCGCTCTGCCTGCCTGCGGGTCGGTGGCAGCGCTGATCACCCGCGCGACCGGCGTCGAGCCGTACTTCGTCGGCAAGCCCAACCCGGTGATGATGCGCGAGGGGCTGAACAAGATCAAGGCCCATTCGGAGTCGACCGCGATGATCGGCGACCGGATGGACACGGACGTCAAGTGCGGCATCGAAGCCGGGCTCGAAACCATCCTGGTGATGACCGGAATCACTCAGCCGGGTGACATCGAGCGGTTCCCGTATCGCCCGTCCAGGGTCGTGAAGTCGATCGCGGACCTCATCCCCGAGCTGGGCTAATGCGCGAGGTTGCGTAGGATCACCCGAACGGCCGAGTATCGGGTGGGTGGGTCGGCTCGTTAGCCACAGCGTGACAGCCTCGCGCCTTACCGCCGCCCAAGCCCGTCCCGTTCCGCCCGGTTCCGATCGGGTCTTCCTGCGCAACACCCCGCTGTATGACGCGCTGGTCGACGAGTACCGGCTCGCGCTGCGCACGTTGCCGGGGGATCGAACCGGCGAGGATCTCTTCATCCCTCGCTTCAACACGATCCCGCACCCGTACAACCCGGTTTCGCGGCACCGCGGTGCCCCCGGCGACATGCAGTTCCGCTACTGAGCCGGCGGAATTCCGGCTGGGCCGCGTTGCAGCACGCCCCAGCCGCGTGAGCGCGCTTTCACGAACTGAATCCGTCCGTGCGCACGCGAACCCGTCAGTACGCGCTGCGGCGGATACGTCCGGCGTAGCGGGCTTCCCATGCGTCGTTGTGCACGTCGCCGCCCTCGACGTTCGCGGAGCGGTAGATCGGGGCCTCCGCGCCACGCTCGAGCAGACGGGCGGTGACCTCGGCCACGATGGCCTGTGCGATCGCGGCGTTGGCGATGGACGAGAGTGCGCACACCGAGCTGCCGTCGGGCATCGGCAAGACCGCATCACCGTGCGGGGCTCCGTTGTCGATGACGACGTCCGCGAGCTCGAACAGCCGGCTTCCGGAGGGGTGCCGCGAGGTGATGGCCTGCGAGTGCGCCAGCGATGTCAATGCAATGATTTTGTGGCCGGACTGCTTGGCGATGAGGGCCATTTCGACGGTGGAGCCGTTGCCGCCGGACTGCGAGGCGATCAGCACGACATCACCGGGCTTGACGGGCGCGAGTTCCCAGACGTGTCGGGCGAGTTCGGGGTTGCGTTCGGCCTTGGGATCAGCGAGGGCCTCGACCGGCAGGTCACCGAGCAGGACGGCGTCGCGCAGAGCGAGCTTGTTGGTGGGGATGAGGCCCCCGGCCCGGCCGCTGAGTTCCATGGCGAGGGCTTCGGAGTGGCCGGTCCCGAACACGTGCAGGACGCCGTCGGACGCGAGGCTGTCGGCGATCAGCTCGGCGGCTTCGGCTACCGCGTCCTGCTGGCTGTGCTCAACGCGCTCGAGGATCGAGCGGATCTCTGCGAATACCGCGGCACCGCTGACGGCCATGGGGGCTCCCTCGCTCCTGGTATGAGTCTGTGGGGCGTTGCTGTGCGGAACGGTACTGCAGCCTCGGCGTCCTGGGGAACGGTGTCCTCGGCGCTGGATATGATCCTGTCTGCTCAGCGGCGCACCTCGGCGCGTGCACGATCGCTACGATGAGGGCAACGGCCGTGCGGCCGCCGTATCGGCGAGGTGGACATGAATTTTCCGGGGCAGCGCGGGGCTGGGCGGGGCGCCTTCAGCCCTGGCGGGTCACACCAGCACACCGTGAGCACGGTGTTCCTCGTGGTCGTGGCGGCCACGGTGACCGGCGGTGTGGTGTCCTGGGTGAGCTCGGGTTCGGGCTTCGCGGTGTTCGTCTTCGTCTTCGGCCTGTATTTCACGGTGTTGTGCCTGCACGAGTTCGGCCACGCCCTTGCCGCGCATCGCGGCGGCGACACGTCGATCGCGAGCCGCGGCTACCTGGATCTCAATCCTTTGCGTTACGTGAACCCGGTACTGTCACTGCTCCTCCCTGCGATTTATCTGATTATCGGAGGACTCCCTCTTCCGGGTGGGTCGGTGCTGGTGAACCGGGCGGCGATCCGGACGAAGGCGGGGGCCGCGGCGGTGTCGGCGGCGGGGCCGTTGACGAACATCCTGGCGGCGGCGATCTCGATGGCGCTGGTCGCCCTGTTCGCGCCGACGTTCAACTACGGCGGGATCACCGGGATCAATCCGCTGGCGCCGCACTGGGCGTTCTGGGCCGGCCTTTCGTTCTTCGCGTACCTGCAGGTGGCGGTCGCGATTCTGAACCTGATCCCGGTGCCCGGGCTGGACGGGTACGGGATCATCGAGCCGTACCTGCGCTACGAGACGCGGCGTGCGCTCGACCCGATCCGCCCCTACGGGATCCTGCTGGTGCTCCTGCTGCTGTTCGCGTTCCCCCCGGTCCGGGACGGTTTCTCCACCGCGGTGGTCGACATTCTGCAGTTCGGCCGGCAGCCGGACAACGGCGCTGCCCAGGGGCAGGCGCTGTTCAAGTTCTGGAGTCAGTGACCTCGAATAGACCGCTGAGCCGTCTGGCGTCAGCGGGGCGGAAGTGAGACGATCCGAGCAGTCCGGGGACGCCGACTGTGGCGCCACGAGATCTCTCAAGGAGTGCTTGGCATCATGTCTATAACCAATGAGCCTGTTCCCTCCTCCGCCGGCTCGGCCGGCGAACCCAAGCTCACGCTGTACAACGGCTCGACCGGTACCGGTCGCCGGGTGACGGTGCGCGATCTGGCGCTGGCGAAGCAGCGCGGGGAGCGCTGGCCGATGCTTACCGCGTATGACGCGATGACCGCCGGGGTGTTCGACGAGGCCGGGATTCCGGTGCTGCTCGTGGGCGACTCGGCCGGGGACAACCACCTCGGATACAGCAACACCGTTCCGGTGACAGTCGAGGAACTGATCACCCTGTCCGGCGCGGTCGTGCGCGGCACCCGCCGCGCGCTGATCGTCTCGGACCTGCCGTTCGGCTCCTACCAGTCCTCGCCTCGCCAGGCGCTGGAGACCGGCACGAGGTTCATGAAGGAGGCCGGCGTCGGCGCGGTCAAGCTCGAGGGCGGGCGGCGCGTGGTGCACCAGGTCGAGGCACTGGTGCAGGCCGGGATACCGGTCATGGCGCACATCGGCCTCACGCCGCAGTCGGTGAACGTCCTGGGCGGCTACCGCGTGCAGGGCCGCGGCGAGGAGGAGGCGGAGCGCCTGCTCGCCGACGCCAAGGCGCTGGAGGCGGCCGGAGCGTTCGCGGTCGTGTTGGAGCTCGTGCCGGCTGAGCTGGCCGAGCAGGTGACGGAGTTGCTGCACGTCCCGACCGTCGGTATCGGCGCCGGGGCCGGGTGCGACGCCCAGGTCCAGGTCTGGACCGACATGGCCGGGATGACGCCCGGGAACGCGCCGAAGCACGCGAAGAAGTACGCGGATCTCCGCGCTGTGCTGACCGGGGCTGCGCGAGAGTTCGCGGCTGACGTGGTCGCTGGCGCCTTCCCGGCGCCGGAGAACAGCTTCCACTGATCGCATCGCAGAGCATCGCAGTGGGGATCGTGGGCGGACGCTGAGTCTGCCTGCGGTCCCCGCATTTGGTTCCCACGCGCCTACGCCTGGACGGCGCCCACGACTGCTCCTGCCCATGACTGCTCCCACGCGCCCACGACGTCGCCAGGCACGATGCGACGAGAGCGGCGCAGGTGCGATCAGGCGGGCGCCATGAAGCAGGAGCGATGAAGTCGGCCCGATGGGCTCGGCGTCGCGCCCAGGCTCGACTATTGCGCGTTGTGACCCTGTTCGTATCGGTCCCGTATGCGGCACGATGACGACATGGACAGGTCCGAGGCACGGATACTGCGGGAGTTGCTCGAAACCGGGCGCGGCCGGGCTTGGCTGGACGAGGCTGACGACTTCGCCGCTGCGTTGCGAAGTGCTCCGCGGCAGGTCGGGGGCTTGCTTCTGGTGGGTCCGGGTGAGGCGGAGCCGTGGCATTTCACGGCTCACTTGTCCGAGGAAGCGCGCGTGCTGGGGTTGGATCAGCTGATTCCGACGCTGGTGCGCGGTGCTCCGGAGGAGGGAGCTCCGGCGCAATTGAGCGTCGGTCTCGATCGGATCAGCTCGGCCGGGCGTAACGACGCCGTGCTCGTCGTCGCGCAGAATGACCCGGAGTCCTTGGTGCTCGAGCGCGTAGCCGACGCAAAACGGCGTGGGGCACGAGTTCTGACGCTCGGTCAGTCCGCGCCGCTGGCAGCCGATCTGGCGCATGACGCGCTCACGGTCCCTCAGTCTGCTGATGTGCCGACGTTCGACGGGGCACAGCACGTGGTTTCGGCTGCCGCAATCGACGGCCGGCAGCACGGGCTCATCGTGCGGCTCCGGCGGTGGGTGGAGGCCGTCAACGGACCACGGGTCGATCGCTGGTGAGGCCCCTTGCGCCTCCGCCCCACCGGGCTGTGCACCGGCCGCGGCGTCGCCGCCCCCAGCGGGCTCAGCACTAGCCGCAGCACTCCGCCCCCACCGGGCTCAGCACCAGCCGCAGCGCCGCCACCCGGGATTCATCCGGCGGGTGACGTGGCGACGGTGCTTCGCGTAGCGGCGTGAGCCGTCATTCGCCGCCGTTCTGCGCCTTCCAGGCGTCGTTGCGTTCCTGGACTTTTTCGAGCGCGTGTTCGGCTTCTTCCTGGGTCGCGAACGGGCCGATGCGATCCTTGGCCTTGCAACCGACCTGCCCTTCGACCTTGTGGTGCTTGAGGCAGTAGTACCACTGCGGGCCCTCGTCGATCATGGCGCCTCCGTCGATAATCGTGATTTCCAGGTTCCTCGTGCCCACGAACGGGCGTCTAGACTCGTCTGCATGGCTCCCTTGGTTCCCGGCACCATCTCCCCCACTCGACACGTACCCTCGCGCATCGCCCGTCCGGAGTATGTCGGCAAGGCGCAGCCGAGCCGCTACACCGGATCGGACGTGCAGACTCCGGAGACGATCGAGAAGATGCGGATCGCGGGGCGGATCGCCGCACAGGCGCTGGTCGAGGTCGGGCATGCGGTGAAGCCCGGGGTGACCACGGACGAGTTGGACCGCGTCGGGCACGAGTTCCTGTGCGACCACGGCGCCTATCCCTCGACCCTGGGGTACCGCGGGTATCCGAAGTCGCTGTGCACGTCCGTCAATGAAGTGATCTGCCACGGCATCCCGGACTCGACGGTGCTGACCGAGGGCGACATCGTCAACATCGACATCACGGCGTTCATCGACGGCGTCCACGGCGACACCAACGCCACCTACGAGGTGGGCGAGGTGGACGAGACGGCGCATCAGCTGGTGGAACGGACCCGGGAGTCGCTCAACCGCGCGATCAAGACGGTGCGGCCGGGGCGCGAGCTGAGCGTGATCGGGCGGGTGATCGAGGCCTACGCGGCGCGCTTCGGGTACGGGGTGGTGCGGCTGTTCACCGGGCACGGGATCTCGACCGCGTTCCACAGCGGCCTGATCGTGCCGCACTACGACGATCCGCGGGCCAACCGGGTGCTCGAGCCGGGGATGACGTTCACGATCGAGCCGATGTTGACGCTCGGGACGATCGAGCACCGGATGTGGGCGGACGGCTGGACCGCGGTGACGGCCGACGGGAAGCTCACGGCCCAGTTCGAGCACACGCTCGTGGTGACGGACGACGGGGTGGAGATCCTCACGCTGCCCGAGTGAACCGGGCAGCCGGGCAGCCGGGCAGCCGGGCAGCCGGGCAGCCGGGCAGCCGGGCAGCCGGGCAGCCGGGCAGCCGGGCAGCCGGGCAGCCGGGCAGCCGGGCAGCCGGGCAGCCGGGCAACGCTACCTGAGCAAGCCGCAACACTGCCGGAGTGAGCCGGGCACGCTGTCCCAGCGAGCCGGGCGAGCAGCCGCGCGCGGGCCCGGAGCACGCGCACCACGCAGGCCGCCGCACGCGGCCCGCGTACCGCCCCGCTCAGCCCGCGCCCGCCTCGCAGGCGTCGGCGAGCGTGCCGAGGATGCGCAGCGGGTCGGGGAGTTCGGCGTGCGGGTCGTGGACCCAGCGGGCGGTGCGGCCGTTCATGGCACGAGCCGGCGGGAGCAGGACGTAGGAGCCGCGGGTGTGCCAGCGCAGGCCGCTGGTCTCGCTGATCTCGGGGCGCGCGTCGAGGTCGCAGGCCCACCATTCGTCGGCGTCGTCGCCGCCCCCGGGTCGGGCGGTGGTGAAGAAGAGGTAGCGGTCGCCGGTGGCGGTGGTGGCTACCGGGCCGACGGGTTCCTTCGCGGCCAGGAGGGTGTCGAGGGCGCGGGCGCCGGCCGCGGCGGGTACTTCGAGGACGTCGTGGGTGCGTCCGGTGGGGGTGGCGTAGTTGGTGTCCGGGAGGCGGGCGCGCCAGCGGGCGAGCTGGTCGGGGTCGGCGCTCGCCTCCTTGCGCCAGCTCCGGGAGAGGGGATGCGCGCCTGGCGCGGGACAGCCCACTCGGGTACACGAACAGCCAGGGCCGGTGCTGCTGGGCGCTGCTGCGGGCACGACGGGCAGTCCGCGCGCGATGAAGTCGGCGACCGGGTCGCCGTTCTCTCGGCGTCGGCGCATCCCGGCCAGTCGTCCGCGCGTGTTCGCCCGGTCGCTGTTGAGCATGGTCATGGCCGGCCCGCCTTCCCTCGATCGGCGTCGGGCCGCGCCCGGCCCCTGCTCGGTCGCCGACTCGGCGTCTAGGCGCCTGCCGGGGCGGCCGCGGACTGGGGCCGGGACCGCGGCGGTCCCTGGCCCCAGGATACCGAGATGGCATGGGGCGGCGGAGTCGATCTACCTCGACTGGATCGTGCCGGTTACGGCGCCGAAACCGATCCGTGTCCCGCTGCGGCCTGGCGCGGTGGCGCTGAGCACGACGGTGTCGCCGTCGGCGAGGAAGGTGCGGGTGGATCCGTCGGCCAGGTGCAGCGGCTCGGTGCCGTTCCAGGTGAGCTCGATCAGCGAGCCGCGCTGGCGCGGGTCGGGGCCGGAGACGGTGCCGGAGGCGAACAGATCGCCGGTACGTAGGCTGGCGCCGTTGCTGGTCAGGTGGGCCAACTGCTGGGCGGGGGTCCAGTACAGGCCGGCGAAGGGGGGCCGGGTCGCCGTTCTCTCGGCGTCGGCGCATCCCGGCCAGTCGTCCGCGCGTGTTCGCCCGGTCGCTGTTGAGCATGGTCATGGCCGGCCCGCCTTCCC
>NZ_JAGSOG010000225.1 GCF_018139695.1 Actinospica durhamensis
GATCCTCAATCCCCGACACCCGTCCTGATTCCGCCGCCCTCCTTCTCCGCATCGCCGTTCGAGTCAACGCCCGAAGACCCTACCGACCCGACCACCGCCCCGACCGTCGACCGCGGCCGCCCGCGCAGGCTGCTGCTGCTCGTGCTCGCGCCGCTCATCGTGGTCGGCACCACGGTGGGCGTGCTGCTGAGCATCTGGACCAGTAACGGCCAGGCTTCGGCGAACGGCGGCGCGGGCGGTACCGGCGGACTCGGCACATCCTCACTACCGACTCAAACGATCTCCGCGACCTCGCAGTTCCCGGCCCGCCCGAGTGCGGCAACGTCCACGACCAGGCCCACATCCTCATCTGCATCCTCGGCATCCGCGGCAACCTCGGCATCCGCGGCCGGCCACGCGTCGCAGACCTCCGCCGCTCCGGGGGCGTCGAGCGCGCGGACGTCTGCCGCGACGTCGGCCGCGCCCGTGAGCGTGCACACGAGCGCGGCGGCGTCGGCGAGTGTGGGGGTGGAGTGTTCGCTGGAGGGGCCGTTCACCACCTCGTGTTCGAGTACGAACCCGACCCTGGCGATCTATCAGTGGAATCTCGACGACACCTCGGCCTGCACGTTCACGTACAAGCTGGTGTGGGGGGACGGGACCAGTTCGACCGTCGTCGTGCCCGGTGGGCCAGCGTCCGCGCTGTACGTCGATACGCACACGTATCGCACGCAGGGCTCGTACTCGCCGTCGCTGACCGCCGTCGGGATCACCGGGAGTTGCACCGCGGTGGACTTCGACTACAGCTACACCTACGAGTAGTCCGCCGACAAGATCCCGGGCCGCTCCCTATCGGATGAACCGGGATCCACCTGCTGCCGGAAACGTTCCCGATCATGCGCGCTCGCGCCCTGTCGCCGCGCCCCCGCGCTCTGCTGTGATCGAATCCGAGGCCACATCCCTCCCGAAAGGGGCCCGGCAGCATGACGATCGACGTGGGAGCCGCACCGGCGGCACAGGAGAGCCGGCAGAGCCTGAGCACGGCGGCGGCGCGCAATCTCGCCACCACCACCAAGACCGTGCCGCAGATGCAGGGCATCACCTCGCGCTGGCTGCTCAGGCAGCTGCCGTGGGTGCCCGTGTCCGGCGGCACCTACCGGGTCAACCGGCGCCTGACGCACGCGGCCGGGCGAGGCCGGGTGGCGTTCGTCCAGACCGGCGCCGACGTCAAGGTGCTGGCACCGACGCTGCGGGAGATCCCGGCGTTCGCCGCCATCGAGGACGAGGGGGTGCTGGCCGAGCTCGCCGGACGCTTCACCCGGCACGCGTTCGAGGCCGGACAGGTGCTGGTCGTGGGCGCGAGTCCGATCGACCAGGTGCTGCTGGTGGTCCACGGCAGGGTGGACGAGCTCGCGGGCGCCAAGTACGGCGGGCAGTCCCTGGCCCGCGGGTACGCCGACGGCGACCACATCGGCGACGAGGTGCTCACCCGGTCCGACGCCACCTGGTCCGGGACGCTGCGCGGGGTGACCTCGGGCGTGCTGCTCGCGCTGCCGGTCGCGTCCTTCCGGGAGCTTTCGGTGCGCTCTGATCCGCTGCGCGCCTCCCTCGACGCGCACCGGACCCGCGGTGCCAAGCCGGTCAACCGCAAGGGCGAGGCGGAGATCGCGCTCGCGGCCGGGCACAGCGGCGAACCGGACCTGCCCTCGACCTTCGCGGACTACGAACTCGCCCCGCGCGAGTACGGGCTCAGCGTCGCCCAGACCGTGCTGCGCGTGCACTCGCGGGTGGCCGACCTCTACAACGACCCGATGAACCAGGTCGAGCAGCAGCTGCGGCTGACCGTCGAGGCGCTGCGCGAGCGGCAGGAGAACGAGGTCGTCAACAACCCCGAGTTCGGGCTGCTGGCCAACGCGGACTACGGCCAGCGCATCAGCACCCGTTCGGGCCCGCCGACCCCGGACGACTTCGACGACCTGCTCAGCATGCGCCGCAGCACGCGGGTGCTGTTCGCGCATCCCAAGGTGATCGCCGCGTTCGGCCGGGAGTGCACCCGGCGCGGGATCTATCCGCAGGCGGTGGACCTCGACGGGCACGGGGTGGCCGGCTGGCGCGGCGTGCCGCTGCTGCCCTGCGACAAGATCCCGATCACCGGCGGGAACACCTCGACCGTCCTGGCCCTGCGCACCGGGGAGCAGGACCAGGGCGTGGTCGGCCTCGCGCCGACGGCGTTGCCCGACGAGGTGGAACCCGGACTCAATGTGCGGTTCATGGGCATCGACACCACCGCGATCATGTCCTACCTGGTGTCGACGTACTATTCGGCCGCGGTGCTCGTTCCCGACGCGCTCGGACTGCTCGAGAACGTCGAGCTCGGGCGCTGAGACACAGCCCTTCTATTCGACGGCTTTGCGGGCACCGGCCAAGCCTCCCGGGCCCACCGGGTCCGTGCGCTCGCCGGCGGTGGCGGCCAGACGCGGGGCGAGCCGCTTGACCTCGTGGCCGCCGCGCAACGCGATGACGGCGGGCAGGAATCCCCGCGGCCACCACTGCATGGTGCGCACCCAGGGCTGGCCGTACACGTGCGCGGACCGGCGCCGGATGCCCGCCGTCAGCCGCTCCACGGCGGGCTCGAGCTTGCCGGTGCGGTTCGCGGGCCAGGGCAGCCGGGAGCGCATCTCGGCCAGCACCCGGTCCTGGTCCGCGCCGCGCACCATGTCCGTGTCCGTCCACGACAGGTAGGCCACGCCGACGTCGACGCCGTCCGGGGCGAGCTCGCTGCGCAGGCTGTGCGCGAAGGCCTCGACCCCTGACTTGCTGGTGCAGTACGCGGCCATCAGCGGGGTCGGGGTCATCGCGGCCAGCGAGGCGATCTGCAGCAGGTAGCCGCGCGAGGCGATCAGGGCGGGCAGCACGGCGCGGGCGGTGGCGATGGAGCCGAACAGGTTGACCTCGACGACCCGGTCGAACATCTCCGGGTCGCTCTGCGCGAACGGTCCCCCGATCGCGATTCCGGCGTTGGCCACGGCGATGTCCACGGCGCCGAACCGCTCGCGCACCTGCTCGACCACCTCGGCCATCCGGGCGCGGTCGGTGACGTCGGCCTCCCAGGCCTGGGCCTGGGCTCCGGCGGTGGCCCGCTCGGCGCAGGCCTTCGCGGTCGCCACCAGGACCTCGGGTTCGAGGCCGACCAGGGCCACGTTGACGCCGCGCGCGACGAGGCTCAGCGCGAGCGAGGCGCCGATGCCGCGGGCTGCTCCGGTGATCAGGGCGGTCTTGCCGGTCAGGGTGTTCGCGCTCACGGCCGTGCCTCCTTCGTCTCGCTCGCCACGGGTGCGGCGCCCAGTTCGTCCATCGCGGCCACCCGTTGCCTGATCAGTCCCACGACGGTGTCAGGGGCCTCCATCGGCGTCATGTGGCCGAGACCGGGCAGCGTGGTCATGCCCTCGAACCGGGGCAGGGCCGCGGCTATGGCCTGGGCGTGGGCGCCGGCGGGGGTGAGCCGGTCCTTGGTGCCGAACACCACGGAGGTGGGCACGTCCAGCCCGGTCACCTGGGAACTGACGTCGAGTTCGCTCAGCACCCGGCCCCAGGCGGCGCGCGGCCTGGGCGGGCACGCGGCGATCATCCGGGCATTGACCTGGCGCAGCCCCTTGTCGGTCTTGGGGCCGAGCGCGGTGTGGGTGAGCATGGCCCGGGACACCGGGGTGACCGGGCCGATCGGCAGCGCGGAGCTCAGCAGCAGCCGGTGCACGGCCTTGTTGGCGCGCGGCAGCCGGCCGAATCCGGGGAAGACGCTGGAGGATCCGGGCAGGTGCCGGAAGCCGGTCGAGCACAGCACGGCGCCGCCGACGCGGGAGAGTATGTCCGGCGAGCCGCCGGCCGCCATGATCGTCATCGCGCCCATGCTGTGCCCGGCCAGTACCACCTGCTCCCCCGCGGCCAAGGTGGCCTCGAGTACCGCGGTGAGGTCCTCGACCAGGATCGGCACGCTGTAGCGGCCCTTGCCGGGCGCCTCGCTGGCGCCGTGGCCGCGCTGGTCGTAGGCGACCACGCGCAGTCCAGGCGCGCCCTCGCGCAGGGCCCTGATGACCGGCGCCCAGAACGAGGTGTTGCAGGTCCAGCCGTGGATGAGCACGACGGTGGGCACTCCGTCCGGGCCGTGCACCTCGACGTGCAGCACGGTGCCGTCGGCGGAGGGTACGCGCAGCCGGGCCTCGGGCACCGGCGGGGCGAAGAGTTCGAGGCTGGTCACCGGTGGTCGGCTCCGTTCGTGGTCAGGGCCAGGGAGGCGGCGGGGTCGGGCACGGCGTCGCTGCGGACGTACTCGCCGGCGTCGACGCGGCGGGTGAGCCGGCGGAACCGGACGGTCGAGGCGGGCCAGAGGGTGGGGTTGCGCCCGGCGTCGTTGAGGTACCAGCTCTTGCAGCCGCCGGTGTTCCAGACGGTCGGGCCCATCCGCCGCTCGACCTCCTCGCACCAGGCGTCCTGGGCGCGCTGGTCGGCGTCGAGGGCGGCGCCGGGCCGGCCGACGGCGCGCACGAAGTCGACGATGTAGGACAGCTGCGACTCGATGATGTGCACCATGGAGTTGTGGCCGAGGCCGGTGTTGGGGCCGATGACGAAGCAGAGGTTGGGGAATCCGGCCACGGTGGTGCCGCGCAGGGCCCGCATGTCCCCGCCCCAGACCTCGGCCAGCGACCGGCCGCCCACGCCCCAGACCTGCCGGGCCATCGGCATGTCCACGGTGTGGAAGCCGGTGGCGAACACGATCGCGTCCACCTCGTGCCGGGTGCCGTCGGAGCCGATCAGGGTGCTGCCCTCGACCCCGGCCAGGCCGGCCGCGACGACCTCGGCGTTGGGCCGGGCGAGCGCGGGATAGTAGTCGTTGGACAGCAGCACCCGCTTGCAGCCCATCACGTAACGCGGCGTCAGCTTGGCCCGCAGTTCGGGGTCCTTGACCGCGCGGCCGAGGTGGTGCAGGGCGACCCGCTGGGCGGCCTTGAGGATCGCCGGGCGCTTGACGAAGCCGACCACGGTGGCCTCGCGGCTGAGGTAGATGCCGAGCCGGGCCAGCCGCTGGGTGGGTGGGACGTGCGCGTAGAGCCACTTCTCCAGGCCGGTGATCCTGCGGTCCCGGCGCGGCATGACCCACGCGGGCGTGCGCTGGAACAGGATCAGCTTCGCGGCGGTGCGCTGCAACTGCGGGACGAGCTGGATGGCCGAGGCGCCGGTGCCGATGACGGCGATCCGCTTGCCGGCCAGGTCGGTCTCGTGGTCCCAGCGGGCGGAGTGGAAGACGGCGCCGGGGAACGCGTCGAGCCCGGGTATGTCGGGGGTGGACGGTTCGGAGAGCGGGCCGCCCGCGGAGACGAGCACGTCGGCGGTCAGCTCGCCGCGCGCGGTGCTGATCCGCCAGCGTGCGTCGGCCTCCTGCCAGACCGCGCCGGTGACGGCGGCGTTGAAGAACAGCCGTGCGCGCAGGCCGGGGCGGTCGGCCACGTCCTCGAGGTAGGCGCGGATCTCGGGCTGGCCGGAGAAGCTGCGCGACCAGCGCGGGTTGGGCGCGAAGGAGAAGGAGTACAGGTGCGAGGGGACGTCGCAGGCGCAGCCGGGATAGGTGTTGTCGCGCCAGGTGCCGCCGACCGCGTCGCCGCGCTCCAGGATGGCGAAGTCGCGGATCCCGGCGTCCAGGAACCTGATCCCGGCGCCGAGGCCGCCGAAGCCCGCGCCGATGACGGCGACGCGCACGTGCCGGGGCAGGCCGCCCTCGGTGACCTCCTGCGCGCGCTCGTCCGGGCGCGGGGGCAGGGCCGCGGCGCGGTCCTCGGTGAAGACGGTGCGGAACGGCGGGGTCGAGACGCCCTCGACCCGGAAGCGTCCCCACGGGTCGGGGTCGCCGACCTCGGCGGGCGCGGAGCCGTGCGACGTGCTGAGCGTGCCCTTGGTCCGCCCGGCGGCGAGCGAGCCGGCCAGTTCGGCCTCCGGCGCGATCCGGCCGTACCAGTGGTAGCGGCCGTCGATCGGCTGGAAGTATCCGCGCAGGTCGACCCGCACCTCGTAACGGTGCCCGCCGATCTCCAGTACCGCAGTGCCTTGATAACCGTCTTCGTCGTCGAAGTCCGTCACGCGGCCTGCCCCTTTCTACTCCCCTGACACCAGCTTCAAGGAGGGCGCCGGTCGCGTCCCCTCCGGAGGGTTGTGCGCGTGGTTCGCGCGGTGCGAGTCCTGCACGCTCTGCGCGAACCGGGAGCTGCCGAGCTCGAGCTCCTCGTCCAGGACGCGCTCGGGCAGCACGCCGGCGAGCGCGGCGTAGATCAGCCGGGTGGTGTATTCGACCACGTGCACGCGGCTCATCGAGCGCCGGTGCAGCCACCATTCGGCGGTGGACTGCACCAGGCCGGTGATCCCGTGCGCCCACGGCTCGGCGCCGCCGGAGTCGAGCCCGTAGTGCCGCAGGTAGTCGCCGAACAGCGCGGTCAGCGCGTCCGCGATCAGTTCCTTGTTGCGCTGGAACGGGTCGGACTCGAGCGGGACCTCGCCGGCGGTGTGCCGGGCGATGAGCCAGTACAGGTTCGGGTTCTCGCCGACGACCTCGAAGTAGGCCCCGACCGCGCCGCGCACCCGGCTCAGGGCCGGCAGATCGGCCGCGATGGCCGGCATCAGCCGGTCGAAGAGCATCTCGGTGCCGTACTCGCCGAGCGCGGCGACCAGCGCGGTCTTGTCCGCGAAGTAGCGGTAGAGCACCGGTTTGGTCACCCCGGCCTCGGCCGCGACCGCGTCCATCGTCACATCAGGGCCCTGCTGTTCGAGCACGCGCAGGGCGGCGCGGACGAACTCGGTCCGGCGGGCGGCGCGGTGGGCGCTCCACCGGTCCTTGCGCGCGTCGCCGGAGCCTGGTTCCTTCGGCGTGCCCTTGACAGCTGCGTTCACGGTGAGCACGCTACCAGAAGTAACTGTTACTTCAAGTCATATACACTTCGCACGAGCCGGAGGCCGTCGATGACGACGAACACGGTGGAGAGCCGTACCCCAGAACAGCCGGCCGAGCCGGACCGCGAACGCACCGCGGAGCGGCTGCTGCGGTCCACCGCCGCCCGGAACTACGACCCGGATCTCGACATCGACTGGAGCGCGCCGCTGGTGGAGGGCGCGCCGTTCATGAAGCTGGAGCGCTGCTCGCTCTACGGCACGAAGATCTGGGAGGAGCTGACCGGGGATCAGCGGCTGACCCTGGCCCGGCACGAGGCGGCCAGCGTGGCCGGCGTGGGCCTGTGGTTCGAGCACATCCTCATCAGGATGCTGGCGAAACTGGCCTACGACGGCGATCCCACCAGCCCGCGGATCCAGTACGCGCTGGCCGAGATCGCCGAGGAGTGCCGGCACTCGACCATGTTCGCCCGGATGATCATGCGGATGGACGCCCCCGCCTACCGGGTGGGGCCGCATATCCACCGGCTCGGCCGGCTGCTGCCCTTCCTCGCGCACAACGAGGTGATCTGGGGTGCGACGCTGCTCGGCGAGGAGATCCCGGACCGGCTGCAGCGGGAGATGGTGGAGTCCGAGGAGATCCAGCCGCTGATGCGGATGGTCAACCGGATCCACATCATGGAGGAGGCCAGGCACATCAGCTTCGCCCGCGAGGAGCTGGCCCGCTCGGTGGCCGCCACGCCGCGGTGGCTCAGGCCGCTGCAACGCATGCTGCTGGCGCACATCGCCTTCATCATCAGCCGCAGTCTGATCAATCCCGAGGTCTACCGCTCGGTCGGGCTCGACCCGCGCAAGACCCGGCGGATCGCGCTGGCCAACCCGCACTACCAGCGCACCCTGCGCTGGGCCGGGGAGAAGCTGGTCGCCGTGTTCGACGAGCAGGGGCTGATCGGGCGGCCGGGCCGGCACTGGTGGAAGTCCTCGTACCTGCTGCGGTAGCCGTGCCGCGGGAGTCCTTCACGGAGGCCGGTCGCGCATGCATATACGAACTCGGCGCATAAAGTTCCACGTGGAACATCGCGCTCATTCCACCCGAATCGGACGGCGCGGAGGCGGCACGGAGGTGGTGCGGAGAGGGCGCGGAGGCGGGAGAGAGGACCGCGGAGGGCGGGCGATGGCCGGATCAGAGCTCGGGGTCGGGCAGGCGCTTGACCGCGAGCAGCGCGATGTCGTCGCTCAGCCGCGGACCGGCGTGGGCGCGCACGGCGCGCAGCACGTGGTCGAGCATCGGATCCGGGTTCTGGTACACGGTCCAGCCCTTGTCCTGCTCCAGCCGGTAGAAGGCCCCTTCCTCGTCCCGGGCCTCGGTGATGCCGTCTGTGTAGAGCAGGATGTGGTCGCCGGGTTCGAAGTCGACCTTGTAGACCGGCACGGAGTCCGCGCTCAGGTTGAGCAGGCCGAGCGGCGGGCTCGGCTCGGGCGGATCGAGCGGGGTGACCACGCCGTGGTGCAGCAGCAGCGGCGCCGGATGCCCGCAGTTGACGATCTCGGCCTGGGCGCTGCCCGGCGGCACCGAGACCAGCACCGCGGTGACGAACTCCTCGGCGTCGGCGGCGGTGCGGCGGCCCAGGCTCGCGTGCATCCGCAGCGCGATGGCGGACAGGTCGCCCTCCTGATGGGCCGCCTCGCGGAAGACGCCGAGCACGTCGGCCGCCGCCTCCACCGCGGGCAGCCCCTTGCCGCGCACGTCCCCGATGATCAGCCGGTCGCCGAACTTGGTGGTCATCACCTCGTACAGGTCCCCGCCGATGCGCGCCTCGGCCGCCGCGGCCACGTAGCGCACCGCGGAGCGCACCGAGACGAGGTCGCTGGGCAGGGCCCGCAGCAGCACCTGCTGCGCCGCCTCGGCCACGGTGCGGACCGTGGTGAGCGTGCGCTGCTGCAGCTGCGCGGATCTGACGGCCACCCAGCTGACCAGCGTCACCATGGCGGTCGCCAGCAGTTCGGCGGCCAACTCCACCGCGATGACGTTCTCCGCCAGCAGGCCCAGCAGCGTGGCCGTCACCACGCAGATCCCGCCCACCAGCAGCGGCCTGATCTGGCGCGGCGGGGCGATCAGGGCGGCGAGGGCCGGGGGCACCGAGAGCGTCGGGGAGAAGCCGACGGAGCGCGGAGAGGCCAGGTCGGCCGCGATGATGACCACGATCAGGGCATAGGGCAGCACGCGCATGACCGGGCCGGAATGCGCGGAACGCGCGGAGTCCGCCGAGAACTGACTGCTCATCCTGAGGAGAACCGTATGGGTAGGGCTTCGCGCTCGCAACGTCCCTGAGCCGGATTGGCTCGGGATTGTTCCGGTTGGCCACAGAGCAGTGGCTTTAGTCGAAAGGTGATGAGATGACCGAGGTCGTCTCCGGCGGGCTGCGGCTGGCCGTGTACCCGGAGCCGGACGGTTCCGGCCCGGTGGTGCTGCTCGTGCACGGATATCCGGACACGCATGCCGTCTGGGCGTTGATCCACGCGGAACTGGCCTCCGACCTGCGGGTCGTGCGCTACGACGTGCGCGGAGCCGGTGCCTCCCAGGCGCCGGCGCGTCGGGCCGGCTACCGGCTCGAGCACCTGGCCGAGGACCTGTTCGCGGTGGCCGACGCGGTGAGCCCGGACGCGCCGGTCCATCTCGTCGCGCACGACTGGGGATCGATTCAAGCCTGGCACGCCGTCACCGACCCCCGCGCGGCGGGCCGGATCGCCTCGTTCACCTCGATTTCAGGCCCCTGCCTCGACCACACCGGGTACTGGCTGCGCGAGCGGATCCGCCGCCCGAGCCCGCGCCGGGCGGCCGCGCTGCTGCGGCAGGGGGCGAAGTCCTGGTACGTCTACGCCTTCCACCTGCCCCTGCTCGCGCCGCTGCTGTGGCGGCGCTGGCTCGGCACGCGGTGGGGCGGGCTGCTGCGGCGCGCCGAGGGCATCGAGCCGCGGCCGGACCACCCGGCGCCCACGCTGGTGGCCGACGCCGTGCGCGGCATCGAGCTGTACCGCGCCAACATGCTGACCCGTATGCTGCGCCCCGAGCCACGCTACGCACGGGTGCCGGTGCAGCTGATCAGCCCACTGGCGGACCGCTTCGTCAGCCCCGCGCTGGCCGAGGACCTGGAGCGCTGGGTACCGGACCTGCGACGCCATACGTTGCCGTGCGGGCATTGGGGCGCGCTCACCGGCTCCGCCCCCCGAACCGCCGAGCTGATCAGGACCTTCATCGCTGACGTGGAGGCACCCGCGGGCCGCACCGCGGCATAGGGCCGGTCGGCCGAGAAGGCCGCCGTACACCTCGCCGGGCGGCGGTCCTCATGGATCCCGCCGCCCGACGGGCACCACTATCGCGTGCCCGGGCCATGGATGCAACGGTCACTCAGGTCACGGAGTCCTCACCGACACCAGCGGCGAGGGCGGGACGGACGCCGGGGTGGACACCGAGGCCGGCCTGGCTCCGTACATCGTCGTGCCGTTGTCCGACCAGTCGCCGCCGCTGGAGATCACCTCGCCGGCCACGCCGAAGAAGATGAACAGCACCAGCAGCCACTGCGCCGCGGAGACCAGCACCAGCGGACGCGTCGCCGAGGCGGCGCCCCAGGCCGGGTCGTAGTCGCGGTTCGGCCGGTCGCCCAGCAGCCGCTTGGGATAGGCGGAGCTGACCATGTACAGGTACGCCTGCACCCGCAGTCCGTAGCGCAGCACCGAGGCCGACGCTTGGAAGATCGGCACCGGCGTGCGGCCGAGCACGAGCACGATGACCCAGAAGAAGAACGCGCACACGGCCCAGCCGCCGTAGACCACGGCCTGCACGATGGCCGCCGGAATCACCAGGATCACCCGGAAGAACACCGCCCAGCGGTTCAGCGGCCCGGGCTGGAACTCCGCCCGCACCGGATAGTCCGGCGCGTCCAGCGCGAACGGCGGGTACCGGTCGACCAGCAGCATGGCGTAGCCCCCGACCCTGACCGCGTAGCCCAGATAGCTCGTCAGATACCCCGCGGCGAACACCGGGAGCCGGCCGAGCACGAGCGCGGCGAACCAGCCGAGGATCACCGCGAGCGCGGCCACCACCCCGAGTACCCAGAGCGTGAAGAACTGCGGGATGAGCAGCAGCAGGCGCAGCAGCACGGTCCAGCGCCGCTGCCGCTCCGGCGGGAAGACGTCGAGTACCGGGAGGAATTCCACTTACCGACCGTCACATGCGTTGCCGGGCCCGGCATCCCGGTCCGGACGAACGGGTGACCCGCACGGCGCTGGCGCGCCCGCTCGCGACTTGCCACACTGGCCGAGCCGGAGATCACCCGCCGACGAGGAGCACTCCATGTCCGCCACACCGCCCGAAGCCGCCGACGCCGCCGTCCCCACCTCGCTCGAGGCCGTCCCGACCCCCGCCCTCGTCGTCGACCTCGACGTGCTTGACCGCAACATCGGCCGGATGGCGGCGTTCGCGGCACAGGGCGGGTTCGCGCTGCGTCCGCACGCCAAGACGCACAGGTGCCCGCAGATCGCCGAGCGCCAGCTGGCCGCGGGCGCGGTGGGGCTGACGGTGGCCACGATCGGGGAGGCCGAGGTGTTCGCGGCGTCCGGGGCCCGGGACCTGTTCATCGCCTATCCGCTCTGGCTCGACGAGGACAAGCGGGCGCGGGTGGCTGCGCTGGCCGCCAACCTGCCGCTGAGCGTGGGCGTGGACTCGGCCGAGAACGCGGCCCGGCTCGTGGGCACCGGCGCGCGCGTGGTGATCGAGATCGACAGCGGCCACCACCGCACCGGCGTGGCCCCTGGTGACGCGGGCGCGCTGGCCTCGGCCGTGCGCGGGCTTGGCCTCGATGTGGAGGGCGTGTTCACCTTCCCCGGCCACGGCATGGCCCGCGACGCGGACTCCGGCCCGGGCCAGGTGCGCAGACACGCCGCGCAGGACCAGGAGAAGGCGCTGGCCGAGGCGGCGGAGTCGCTGCGGGCCAAGGGCATCGAGCCGGCCGTGATCAGCGGCGGCTCCACCCCGACCGCGGGGCTGCGCGAGGACGGGGTCATCAACGAGCTGCGCCCCGGCGTCTACGTGTTCAACGACGCGATGCAGGTCGCGCTCGGCTCCTGCACGCTCGAGGACGTCGCGCTGAGCGCGCTGGCGACGGTGGTGAGCGTGCCCGGGCCGGACCGGTTCGTGCTCGACGCGGGCAGCAAGACGCTCGGCGCCGACGGCAACGCCTGGGCCGAGGGCTTCGGCCTGGTGCCCGGGTATCCGGGCGCTGTGATCGCCCAGCTCTCCGAGCACCACGCCGTGGTCCGCCTGCCCGCGGGCGCGCGGCCGCCGCGCCACGGCGACCGGGTGGCCCTCGTCCCGAACCACGTGTGCAACACCGTCAACCTGGCCGACGAGCTGTACGTGGTTCAGGACGGACGCCCGGTGCACCGCTGGCCGGTGGCCGCGCGCGGCGCCAACCGCTGAGCCGGGGCCGGCGCGGGCCCCGGCCGGAGCCGTCGGGTCAGCCGGTCACGCTGACCGCGCCGGTCTCGATGTGGCCGGTGAAGCGGCGCGACCAGGACGCGTCGCTGCTGACGGTGACGGTGAAGTCGTACCAGCCGTTGCAGTAGGCGACCTGGTTGAAGTAGTCGGACACGCTCGCGCCGGCCGCCACCGAGTAGGTCCACGGCCCGTCGGTGCGGTACTGGGTCGAGGTGATGGTGAAGGTGACCGCGGCGGTGCCGGTGTTGGTCATGGTGAACCAGATCGACTGCTCGCCCAGGTTGGTCGAGGGCGCGTAGTGGCTGGTGACCTCGGCGTACTGGCCGGCCGTGGTGGCGTTGCCGACGAAGCGGCGCAGGAAGCGGTTGGGTCCGGTCATGGTCAGGTCGTAGGCGCCGGCGCCGTATCCGGTGCCGATGTTGAAGTAGTCGGTCACCACCCCGTCGCCGGTGGACGCCGAGTACGCCGGGACGGTGTACTGCCAGGGTCCGCCGCTGCGGTCGGCGTTGGCGTAGACGGCGAAGGTGGCCGCCGAGGTGGCCTGCACGCCCTCGTTCGCCATCTTGAGCCAGAGCAGGATCTGCCCGTTCGAGCCGAACTGGAGCGAGGAGACGTACCCGTCGGGCTGGTAGGGCAGGGCGCGGGCCGAGCGGGTGCCGGACTCCTGCGCGGGCAGCGCGTTGGTCTTGGCGGACGGGTTGAGCTCGATGTCGCACAGCGTCTGACTGATCGTCGAGGTGGTCGCGGGCAGCGTCGTGGGCAAGCCGTAGACGGGACTGGCGAAGTTGAACGCGCCGGTCAGGTCGCCGCACACCTCCCGTCGCCAGGCGCTGATGTTCGGGCACACGGCCGGGGTACCGAGGGCGTTGGTCCAGGTCTCCAGGAAGCGGATCACCGAGGTGTGGTCGTAGGTCTGCGAGTCCACGTAGCCGCCGCGGGTCCACGGCGAGGCGATGATCATCGGCACGCGGTAGCCGAGGCCGATCGGGGTGCCGCTCTGGATGAACTCGTTCGCGGTGCCGGCCGGCGGGACCGGCGGGGGCACGTGGTCGAAGAACCCGTCGTTCTCGTCGTAGTTGAGGAAGAGCACGGTGGAGTTGAACACGGTGGAGTCGGCGGCGAGCGCCTGGAGCACCTCGTTGACGAACTGCGCGCCGTCCTCCGGCGGGGCGTCCGGGTGCTCGGAGCACTGCTGGTTGGCCACCACCCAGGACACCTGCGGCAGCGTCCCGTTGACCACGTCGTTCTTGATCGCGGCGGCGATGTCGAGCGGGGTGGACCCGGCGCTGGTGGAGACCGAGCTCATCCCGTTGAGGTAGAGCGGGGTGCCGCTGGCGGCGTTGGCGAACTGGCTGAAGTAGGCCAGGGCGTTGTCGCCGAAGTTGTCGCTGGCGACCTGGTAGACCTTCCAGCTCACCCCGGCGTCCTGCAGCGTCTCGGCGTAGGTCTGCCAGCCCAGGCCCGACTCGGAGCCGCCGTCGTAGGCCGGACCGCCCGCGGTGCCGTTGGGATCGATCATCCCGCTCCACAGGTAGGTGCGGTTCGGGCCCGTGGCGCTCAGGATCGAGCAGTGGTAGGCGTCGCAGATGGTGTACGCGTCGGCCAGGCCGTAGTGGAACGGCACGTCGCCGCGGGTGAGGTAGCCCATGGTGCGGTTGGAGCCCTTGGCCGAGATCCAGTCGTCCATCTTGCCGCCGTCCCAGGCCTCGTGCTGGGTGCTCCAGCCGTGGTCGAGGGAGCCGTCGCACTGGGCGAGGGTCTCGGCGGAGGCGACGATGTTCCCTGATCCGTTGCTCAGGTTCCACGGGTACTGCCGGCTGCTGCCGTTGGGCTGGTCGAACACGGAGTAGCCGCCGGGGATCTGGATCGCGGCGCGGTCGCCGAAGCCGCGCACGCCCTGCAGGGTGCCGAAGTAGTGGTCGAAGCTGCGGTTCTCCTGCATCAGGATCACCACGTGCTTGACGTCGGCGATGGTGCCGGTGGTCGCGGCCTGGGCCGTGGCGGCGCGCAGCGGGACGGCGCCGAGCGCGGCTCCGGTGCCGACGGCCGCGGCGGTGCCGATCAGGGAGCGCCGGGAGATCGGGGACATGGCGTGGGTAGGCCTTTCGTCGGTCCACGCGCCGGCGGTGGCGGGCGCGGCACCGCCCGCGGGCGGGTGCACGCCGTAACCTTCCTCGCCATCCGCAACTTGTCCATACAAGAACCGTGACGTGGCCGTGAAGCGCCGGTGAACTCTGGCGCCGCGCCGCCCGGCTCCCGTCAGCTCTCGGATTCGCCCCCGGCGGGGTCAGGGCCCTGCGAGGCTGGCGGCGCGGCCTGGGCCGGGACCGAGGGGACCCACACGCCGGCGGGCGGCTCCGGCCGCCGCTCGGCCGGCCCCGGCGGCGGCAGCGGCGGCGCCAGCGCCTGCCCGGACGGCGCGGCCAGGGGCGCCAGCGGCGGCCTGGCCTGGGCCGGCACCTGGGCGGCGGCGTACCC
>NZ_JAGSOG010000226.1 GCF_018139695.1 Actinospica durhamensis
GTCGTGGGGGGCGCGCATGCCGTCTAGGACGATGGCGAGGTAGCGGTGCCAGACGCCGGGGGCGGCTTGGGCGGTGAATTCGGCGGCGCCGAGGACGGCTACTTCCAGGACGCCGATGTCGGTGGCGGTGAGGTCTTCGCGCAGGTCGCCCTCTTGCTGGGCGCGGCGGACGAGGCTGTCGAGCGGGGGCTTGAGGTGGTCGGCGATCACGTCGTGGCCCTCGTGGGGGGCGCGGCGGGAGAGCATCACGTCGCGTAGGCCGCGGTCGGCGGTCTGCATCTCGAGTACCGAGGTCATGAAGTGGCGTAGGCCGTCCCAGGCCCTCGGCGCGGCCTGCGCCTGTTCGACGATGCGCACGATCTCCTGCAGGCCGTCCTCGAACAGGGCGTCGATGAGCGCGTCGCGGTTGGGGAACCTGCGGTAGACCGTGCCGACGCCCAGGCCTGCCTCGCGGGCCACCTCGTCGAGGGTGGCCTCGAAGCCGCGCTGGGCGAACACGGTCCGCGCCGCGCGCAGGATGAGCAGGCGGTTGCGCTCGGCGTCCCGGCGCAGGGGCCGCGTCCTCGTTGTCGCGTATCCCTGATTCATCGCGTTGCAGCCTACCTTCTTCGGCACGGTGTTCCAGTGGACGTTCCGGTGGAGCGCGTGGTCGGAGGGTTGGCGGACAGTGGCGGACGGTGGGCGGCGGGGGGTCTTGTGCTGCCTGGCCTCCGCGCGGCGCCTCCACGCACCGCTTCCGCGCCACCGCCTCCATGCACCACTTGCACCACTTTCGCGCCAGCGCTTCCACGCGTCGCTCCACGCCACGCCTCCATGGCGCCCGGATGACGTCTTGGCGACGCCGGAGCCACAACCGCAGGTCACTACGCGTGGCCGGTGGTGTCGCTCCGCTCAAGCGGAGGGTACACCTCCGGTTCCATGGTACGCTGCCGTGAAACCGGAACGATGTCCTCCAGATCCAGGGGAACCCAGCCATGGCCCAAACGCAGACGCCCACCACCCAGGGCGAGGCGGGCGCACCCGCCCATGAGAACCCCCATCACGCGCAACGCTGGTTGATCCTGGCCGTCATCGGCTTGGCCCAGCTGATGATCGTGCTCGACGTCACGATCGTGAACATCGCCCTGCCGGACGCGCAGAAGTCGCTGCACTTCTCCGACGGCGCCCGGCAGTGGATCGTCACCGCCTACTCGCTCGCCTTCGGCAGCCTGCTGCTGCTGTTCGGGCGGGTGTCCGACCTGGTCGGGCGGCGGCTGATGTTCCTGATCGGGCTGGTCGGCTTCGCCGTGGCCTCCGCGCTCGGCGGCGCCGCGCCCAACTTCGACGTCCTGGTCACCGCGCGCGCCCTGCAGGGTGTGGCCGGCGCGATGCTGGCCCCGGCCGCGCTGTCGCTGCTGAGCACCACGTTCACCGAGGCCAAGGAGCGCGCCACCGCGTTCGCCGTGTTCGGCGGCATCGCCGGTTCCGGCGCCGCGATCGGCATGCTGCTCGGCGGCGTGCTCACCGAGTACCTCAACTGGCGCTGGACGCTGTTCGTCAACGTCGCCATCAGCGTCGTGGCGATCGCGGGCGCGGCCGCGCTGATCCCGCGGCAGGCGAAGACCACGGACCGGCCCAAGCTGGACATCCTCGGTACGGTGCTGGTCTCGCTCGGCCTGTTCGGCATCGTCTACGGCTTCTCCAACGCCGAGTCGCACGCGTGGAGCTCGCCGGGCACGTGGGGCCTGCTGCTCGTCGGCGTGCTGCTGATCGTCGCGTTCGTGTTCTGGCAGACCCGCGCCGCGCACCCGCTGCTTCCGATGCGCGTCATCCTCGAGCGCAACCGCGGCGGCTCCTACCTGGCGATGTTCATCACCGGCATCGGCATGTTCGGGGTCTTCCTCTTCCTGAACTACTACCTGCAGTCGATCCTGCGGTACTCGCCGGTCATGACCGGCCTGGCGTTCCTGCCGATGGTCGGCGTGCTGATGGCCACGGCCACGGTCTGCACCACGCAGCTCTACCCCCGGTTCGGCGCCAAGATCCTGGTGTTCGGCGGCATGCTGGTGGGCGGCGGCGGCATGGTCTGGCTCACCGGCATCGGCCTGTCGAGCACGTACGCGGCGGACATCCTCGGCCCGCTGCTGCTGGTCGGCCTCGGCATGGGCGCGATCTTCGCCCCGGCGATGAACGCGGCGACCTCCGGTGTGGAGGACCGCGACGCGGGTGTCGCCTCGGCCGCGGTGAACACCAGCCAGCAGATCGGCGGCTCGATCGGCACGGCTCTGCTCAACTCGCTGGCCGCCTCGGCCGCGAGCTCGTACCTGGTCGGCCACGGCGGCGCGGCCAAGGCGACCGAGCTCGTGCAGGCGAACGCCGCGATCCACAGCTACGTCGTGGCGTTCTGGTGGGCCGCGGCCATCTTCGCCGTCGGCGCGGTCGTCTGCGGTCTGATCCTGCGGGCGGGCAAGCCGGACCCGGCCGACCCGAACGCGACCCCGGCCGTGCACGCGTAGCGGGAGAACCGAAACACGCAGTACCCGACCGATCCCCCCGTGGGCCGCTCACCGCGGCGCGCGGGGGGATCGTCGTGCCAAGGGATGGGCGACGGGGCTGACGGGGCGTGGAATCCCTTATGATCCGGTGCGGTGAGTACCTCAGGAGGCAGTAAGGCGGTTGTGGCCGCCCTCAGCGCGAATCTCGCCATCGCCGCGTCCAAGTTCGTCGCGTTCGCCGTGTCCGGATCCTCGTCGATGCTCGCCGAGGGCGTGCACTCGGTGGCGGACTCCGGCAACCAGATCCTGTTGCTGGTGGGCGGTCGCAAGTCCCGTCGCGTGGCGGACGAGGAGCACCCCTTCGGGTACGGGCGCGAGCGCTACGTCTTCGGCTTCCTCGTCTCGATCGTGCTGTTCACCATCGGCGGTGTGTTCGCGCTCTATGAGGGCTATGACAAGGTCGTGCACCCGCACAAGCTGGACGACTGGGCGTGGCCGGTGGGCGTGCTGCTGTTCGCGATAATCGCCGAGGGCTACTCCTTCCGTACAGCCGTGGGCGAGTCGCGGCACAGCAAGGGCAAGCAGAGCTGGGTCTCGTTCGTGCGCACGGCGAAGGCACCGGAGCTGCCGGTGGTGCTGTTCGAGGACTTCGGCGCGCTGATCGGCCTGGTCTTCGCGATGGCCGGGGTGGGGCTGTCGGTGGCCACGGGCAACGGGGTGTGGGACGGCGTGGGCACGCTCGCGATCGGCTCGCTGCTGGTGTGCATCGCGCTGGTGCTCGCGGTCGAGACCAAGTCGCTGCTGCTCGGCGAGGCCGCCTCGCCCGCCGTGGTGGCCGGGATCCGCACCGCGCTGGTGGACGGGGTGAAGGTGACCCGGGTGATCCACATGAGGACGCTGCATCTGGGCCCTGAGGAACTCCTGGTGGCGGCGAAGATCGCGGTGCGTCCCGAGCTGACCGCGGCGGGCGTGGCCGAGGCCATCAACGCGGCCGAGAAGCGGGTGCGCGCGGCCGAGCCGATAGCGCGGGTGATCTACCTCGAGCCGGACATCTACAGCGCCGCGGAGGCCGCCGCCGGACCCGACCCGGACGCGACTCCCGGCGGCCGCTGAGGCCCGCGGAACCCGCTGACGGGCCCTGATCTCACCAGCCGTCACCCGTGCAAGTCAAGTACTCCCCAAATGTAGGGGGCAGGTAGTACGGTCGGTCCTATGCCAAGTCTTGATCCGACCTTTGCCGCGCTGCCGCTGCGGGAGCTCGCCCAAGCCGCCCTGGACCGGGCGCGCGAGCTCGGCGTCGACCACGCCGACCTGCGGTCTGAGCGCATCCGCCAACAGTCCATCCGCCTGCGGGACGCGGAGCTCGACGGAGTCAACGAGACCGTCGACTCCGGTCTCGCGGTCCGCGTCGTGCACCGCGGCACCTGGGGGTTCGCCGCCGGCACCGTGCAGACGCCCGAGGCCGCGGTCCGCCTCGTGGAGCAGGCGGTACGGGTGGCAGAGGTCTCCGCCCCGGTGAATCAGGAGCCGGTGATCCTCGCGCCGGAGCCCTCGCACGGTGAGCGGACCTGGATCTCCTCCTACGAACTCGACCCGTTCGAGGTTCCGGACACCGAGAAGATCGGCCTGCTGACGGACTGGTCGCGGCGGCTGCTCGCGGCGGACGCGGTGGCGCACGTGGACGCGTTCGTCTACGCGGTCAAGGAGAACAAGTTCTACGCCGACACGCACGGCACGGTGACCACGCAGCAGCGCGTCCGGCTGCACGCCGCGCTCGAGGCGGTGGCCGTGGACGAGTCCACCGGCGCCTTCGAGACCATGCGCACCCTGGCTCCGCCGGTGGGGCGCGGCTGGGAGTTCATGCGCGGGGTGGGCTGGGACTGGGACGCGGAGCTGGCCGCGCTGCCGGCGCTGCTGGCCGAGAAGCTGGCCGCGCCCTCGATCGAGGCCGGCGTGTACGACGTCGTGGTCGACCCGTCGAACCTGTGGCTGACCATCCACGAGTCGATCGGGCACGCCACCGAGCTCGACCGGGCACTGGGCTACGAGGCCGCGTACGCCGGCACCTCCTTCGCCACCCTGGACAAGCTCGACACGCTCAAGTACGGCTCGCCGGTGATGCGCGTGACCGGGGACCGCACGGTCGAGCACGGCCTGTCCACGGTCGGCTTCGACGACGAGGGCGTCGAGACGCAGCAGTGGGACCTGATCACCGGCGGGATACTGACCGGCTATCAGCTCGACCGGCGCATCGCCCAGCTCAAGGGGCTCAACGAGGGCCGCTCCAACGGCTGCGCCTTCGCCGACTCGCCCGGCCACGCCCCGATCCAGCGGATGGCGAACGTCTCGCTCCAGCCGGCCGCGGACGGGCCCTCCACTGCGGAGCTGATCGCGCAGGTCAAGGACGGGCTCTACATCCTGGGCGACAAGTCCTGGTCGATCGACATGCAGCGCTACAACTTCCAGTTCACCGGGCAGCGCGCCTTCCGGATCAAGGACGGCAAGCTGGCCGGGCAGGTCAAGGACTTCGCCTATCAGGCCACGACCACCGACTTCTGGGGATCGATGGAGGCGGTGGGCGGTCCGGAGACCTACGTCCTGGGCGGCGCGTTCAACTGCGGCAAGGGCCAGCCGGGACAGGTGGCGCCGGTTTCGCACGGCTGCCCCTCGGCGCTCTTCCGCGGGGTCAGGATTCTCAACACGGTGCAGGAGGCGGGCAAGTGACCGGGCAGGTTTCCCCCCAACAGCTGGCCGAGCGGGCGCTCGGACACTCTCGGGCGCAGGGCGCGGTGGTCCTGGTCGAGGAGACCTCCACGGCCAACCTGCGCTGGGCCAACAACACCCTGACGACGAACGGGGTGGCCGCCGACCGCCGGGTCACGGTGATCTCCACCGTCGCCGGCGCCACCGGCACCGCGGCCGCCGCGGTGACCCAGGCCGGGATCGACGAGGAGACGATCGAGGCGCTGGTGCGCGCGAGCGAGAAGGCGGCCGGCGACGCCGGTCCCGCGCCGGACGCCCGGGCGCTGCTGGCGCCGGGTGACGCGGCCGCCGCGCGGGGCTCGCGCTGGGAGGAGGGGCCCGCCGGGACCGACATCGAGGTCTTCGCCGGGCTCGCCCCGGCCCTCGGCGAGGCCTTCGACGCGGCGCGCTCGGCCGGGCAGCTGCTGTTCGGCTTCGCCGAGCACACGGTGGTCTCGACGTATCTGGCCTCGAGCACGGGCCTGCGGCTGCGCCACGACCAGCCGACCGGCAAGCTCGAGCTGAACGCGAAGAGCCCGGACTTCGTGCGCTCGGCCTGGGGCGGGGTGCCCACCCGCGACTTCGCCGACGTGGACGTGCTGGCGCTGGGCGCGCAGCTCGGGCAGCGGCTGGACTGGCAGAAGCGCAGGATCGACCTGCCGGCCGGCCGCTACGAGACGGTGCTGCCCGCCACGGCCGTGGCCGACCTGATGATCTACCTGTACTGGACCGCGGCGGCCAGGGACGCGGCGGACGGGCGCACCGTCTTCTCCGCGGCGGGCACGCCCTCGGGCACCAAGGTGGGCCAGCGGATCGGCGGTCCGGGCGTGCGGCTGTGGTCGGATCCGACCGCCGCCGGGATCGAGTGCGCGCCCTTCGTCACCGCCACCAGCTCCGACGCGCAGAGCTCGGTGTTCGACAACGGCCTGGCCCTGACCAGCACGGACTGGATCCGCGACGGCGTGCTCGAGCACCTGCTGACCACCCGTCAGTCGGCCGAGGAGACCGGGCTCGCGGTGTCCGCGCCGATCGACAACCTGCTGCTCGACGCGGGCGGCAGCGGCGGCCTCGAGGACCTGACCCGGTCCACCGAGCACGGCCTGCTGCTGACCTGCCTGTGGTACATCCGCGAGGTGGACCCGCAGTCGCTGCTGCTGACGGGTCTGACCCGGGACGGCGTGTACCAGGTCGAGGGCGGCGAGGTGACCGGCGTGGTGAACAACTTCCGGTTTAACGAGTCCCCGGTGGACATCCTCAACCGCATCACCGCGGCCGGCGCCACCGAGGGCACCCTGCCCCGTGAATGGAACGATTACTTCACAAGGGCTGCCATGCCCGCGCTGCGGATCGCGGACTTCAACATGTCCTCGGTGTCCAAGGCCAGCTGAGGTAGCTCAACCACCTTCGGGCCGCGATCGGGGTCAGTGCCCTGATCGCGGCCCGAAGGTCGTCTCCAGGTAGAAGTCCATCGCGGCGATCACCCGCTCCTCGCCCGCCCCCGAGAGCAGGTCGTAAAGAAGGCCGCGCAGCACGGCGAGGGTCACCGTGACCTGGGCGTCGGTGGGGGCGGGCGCGCCGGGGGCCGCGTGCATCCGGCGCAGCGCGGGCAGCCAGTCGTGCACCGAGTCCGCGGCGAAGCCCACCCACGGCTCGCCCCCGCCGAGCGAGCGGCTGTAGGCCTCCATGAACAGCCGGGCCAGTCCGCGGTGTTCGGGATCGCACATCCACTCCCACAGCCGCCTGATCGCCTCGCGCGGCGACGCCTCCTCGGCCAACGCCGCCTGCACCACCGCGAGCTGCTGCGCGCGCGAGGCCGCGAGCACCTCGCGCAGCAGGCCCTCCTTGGACCCGAACAGGTAGATCAGCACCCGTGGACTCGAGCCGATCTCGGCCGCGAGGGGACGCAGCGAGAGCTCGGACAGGCTCGTGCGCGCCGCGTACTCGAGGGTCCGTTCGAGCAGTTCCGCCCGGCGCGGCGAGGAGGCGGGGGCTTCCGTTGGGGTGCTCATAGCCGCTATCTTGGCCTATCGAGGGTACTGAAACGATCGTTTCAGTAGCAGGACGACGGCGACGGGAGTGAGCGGCCGTGACCGAGACGGTGGAACAGGACGTGACCACGGGGACTGCGACGGCGGCGGGGGAGGGGGAGCGCCCCGTCATCCGGCTCGCGACGGAGCCGGGCGACCTCGGCGACGTGATCGCGCTGCACGGCCGGCTGTACTGGAGCGAATACGCGATGGACCAGTCGATGGAGATCTACTGCGGCGAGGGCATCATGCGTTTCGCCCGCGAGCGGTTCGAGCGCGGCCCCGAGGTCGGGGAGATGTGGGTGGTCGAGCACGCAGGCCGCATCCTCGGCGCCATCACGATGCTCGAGGAGGACGGGCTCGGCCGGCTGCGCTGGCTGCTGCTCGACGCCGCGCTGCGCGGGTTCGGCGTGGGCCGCGCCCTGGTGCGCACGGCCATGGACTACGCACGCGAACGCGGCTTCCCCGGCGTCTTCCTCACCACGATCGCGCCGCTGCACACCGCGCACGCGCTCTACCGCGAGGCCGGGTTCGAACTCACCTCGAGCGAGCCGGTGCGGCAGTGGGGAATCGAGACAGATGAGATGCGCTTCGATATGAAATTCTGACCGTATGAACAACAGCCCCCTGAGAGCACGCGACTGGACCAACGCCGAGGCGATCGCCCGCTGGGACGCCTCCTTCGACCCCCCCAAACCCTTCGCCACGGCCGAGGACGGAGACTTCGTCAAGCGACATCTGGCGAATCCGCACCTCTTGCGGCTGCTCGGGGACGTGGACGGGCGGCGGGTGCTCGACGCCGGGTGCGGCAACGGCTACTTCGCCCGCATCCTGGCCCGCCGCGGCGCGCACGTCGTCGGGGTGGAGCCGGCGGCCTCGAGGTGCGGCTACGCGCGCGAGCGGGAGGCGGCCGAGCCGCTGGGCGTCGAGTACGTGGAGGCGGATCTGTCCGTACTGCCCGACCTCGGCCGGTTCGACGCGGTCGTGTGCAGCATGGTCCTGATGGCGGTCCCCGACTGGCGCGCGGCCATGCGCGCGTGTGTCAGTACCCTGAACCCGGGCGGACGGTTCGTGTTCGCGCTGGTCCACCCGGCGTTCGAGCAGCTCTACCGCACCTGGAACGCACACGGCGAGTACCGGACCGGCGAGTACCTCGCCGAGTACGAGCTGCCCGGGCCGGACGCCTCGGACTTCCACCGGCCGGTCTCGGCGTATCTCAACGAACTGGCGGCGCTCGGCTGCCGGTTCGTCGAGATGGCCGAGCCGCGGCTGGATCCGGCTGTGGCCGAGGCTGAGGCGGACCCGACCCTCGCGGCGTACGTCCACCTGCCCAACTTCCTGGTCGTGGCGGCCGACGCGCCCTGAGTCAGGCGGGTGCTCGTGGCTCAGCTGCGCCTCGCGTGGAGTGTCGCGAGCAACTGCTCGGCCGTGCGCACACCGGCGTGGAACTCGCAGGCGCGCGCCCGTTCGGCACCGGCCCGGGCGTGAACCAGGGCCCTGGCACGGTCGCCGAACGCGGCGTGCGCCTGCGCGAGTTCCAGGCGCGCGCGGGCGGCCAGCACGCGGTACCCGGACTTCTCCGCGCAGTGCAACGCACTCGCGCCCGCCCGTACCGCCGCGCCGGGCCGTGCCTCGGCCCGCTCGCACGCTGCGATGCCGATCAGCGCGTGCGCCGTGTGATAGCCGTCCCCGGCCGACTCGCCGTAAGACAGAACGCGGTCATACCAGCGCCGCGCCGCGACCGCGCGGCCCTGGGCGAGCTCGAACCGGCCCGCGTGCAGCGCCGCGAAGGCAGCGGGCTTCGCCAACCCGACGGTCTCGACCAGTTCCCAGGTGCGCTCGAGATACGCGCGCGCCTGCATGTGGTCGTCGAGGTCGCAGGCCACGCCGACCAAGCCGGCCGTGGCGAGGCAGGTGAAGTAGCGCTCGCCGGTCTCCCGGCCGATCCGAACCGCCTCGTGCAGCTCTTCGTTCGCGCGTTGCAGCTCGCCGAGGCCGTGGTAGGCCGCACCGAGGCCCGCGTGCAGGCGGACCGCATCGCCGGGCGGACCGACGAGGGCGCGCAGACGCAACGCCCGGCGCAACAGCCTGGCACCCTCGCGCAGTCGTCCCGAGACGACGAACAGCAGGCCCAGGTTCGTCAGCGCCCGTGCCTCGCCGTCCTTGTTCCCGGCCGAGCGCATGATGGCGAGGTTGCTGCGAAACCGGGCCGCCGCGTGCTGCGGCCTGTCGGCTTGGACCTCGAGGAGGCCGAGCTCGTCGAGGGCCACGGCCCGTGCGCCAGCCCAACCCAGAGCGGTGCTCAGTTCCACACCGCCACGTATGTGGGTGGCCGCGGCATCGAGATCGCCCACGGCTCGTGCCGCCGCGGCCAGGATGAGGCGGGACGCGGCCTCACCGAGCTTCGTCCCGGCTTCGGCTCCGGATTTGTCTTCGCACTCGTGGGCGGCGGACAGCGCCGTCGTCCCCGCGTCGAGCATCGCCCGAGCATGCCCACGTGCCGTCAGGTGGGGCTGGTAGAGGAACGCCAGCCGCCACGCCTCACCCGGCGCGCCGTGCGCGGCGGCCTGGTCGATCACGGCCAGGATGTTGCGATGCTCGGCGTCGAGCCAGGCCTGCGCGGTGTCCGCGTCGCCGAAGCTGCCGCGTACCGGGATGGACGGCTCGTCGGGCAGCCGCAGCGCGTGCGGATAGGCGGCCCGGACGGCGGCGCGTACCGCCGCGAGATACCACGCGGCGAGGCGATGCACCGGGGCCTCGACCATCCCGGTCGCCACCGCCCGCTGCCGCGCGTACGCCTGGAGCAGGTTGGGCGGCGCGTACCGGCGGCCGCCGTCGCGCTCGAGCGGGCGGCTCACCACCAGGTGGTGCGTTGCGACCAGACGCGCCAGCCGCTGCTCGGCCTCCTCCAGGCCGATCCCGGCCAGCGCCGCGGCCGCACCCGCGCTGAAGTCGGCGCCCGGGACCAGGCTGATCAGCCGGAAGAGTTCCTGCTCGGGCGAGTCGAGCGCGTCATAGGAGAGCTGAAACGTCGCGTGTACAGCGGGATCCGGGTCATCGGGCAGGTCCAGTGCGCGCAGCCACGCGTCCGTCTCGAGGCGGGCGAGGTAAGACTCGACGAAGCTGATCGGGCGACCCTCGAGGTGTGCGGCCGCGATCCGCAGCGCGAGCGGAAGGCAGCCGCAGGCTTGAGCCAGCCGACGTGCCTGGCCCGGGGTGCAGGTCGTGCCGAGCAGCCGCATGAGCAGCTCGGCGGCCTGGTTCAGCCTCAGGGCGTCGGTGGTGAACCACCTCGGGCGCGGACCGTCCGTCTGGTCCAGGCCGTGCAGCTGGGCGCGGCTGGTGACGAGGACCGCGCTGCCGGGTGAGCCAGAGATCAGTGGTCTGACCTGAGCCGCGTCGCGCGCGTCGTCAAGAACGATCAGCAGCCTGCGATCGGCCGTCTCAACGCGGAACAGCGCCGCCATCTCGTCCAGCCGGCCCGGGATCCGGTCGCCCGGCACACCGAGCGCCCGCAGCATCGTGTCGAGCGCGGCCGTCGGCGGTGCCGGGGGCAGGTGCGAAGAACCCTGTAGATCGAGGAAGAGCTGTCCGTCGGGGAAGGATGAGGCGGACCGCCTGCCCCACCGCACCGCCAACTCCGTTTTCCCACTGCCGCCGACGCCGCTGAGCACGACGAGGCGCGTGGCCCGCGCACTACGCAGAAGGTGGCGATCGAGCTGCTCCAGCCGCAGGTCGCGGCCGACGAATACCGACGCGCCGGGGCCGGGCGGTATGCCGGGCGCACCGCGCAGGCCGGGGGAGTGCGGCGGAGCGGGCGGAAGCTGCGCCGGTATGAGCCTGCGGGGTCGCGCGACGACGAGCCCGCGGTCGCCTTCGGATATCTCTTCGTCGCCGGCGACGGGTTCCCGACTGCGCTGCCTCAGGTAGAGGTCGAACGCCGCGTCGCGCTGTCCTGAGCGTGCCAGCGCGGTGACCAGCCGCGTGGCCAGCCCCTCGTGCGACGGATCGTCGGACAGCAGTGCTCGCAGATATGGCACCGCCTGCCCGGCTCGACCCACGCGTACCGCGCAATCGGCGTGGGCCAGGGCGACCGCGATACGCCGCTGCGTCACGGCGACCAGCGTCGGGTGCGTGGCGAACACGTCGGCGAGGTCCGCGAGCACCGCGCCGCGTGCGATACCCAGTGCTCTGCCGAGCAGCTCCACCGCGAGCTCCGGCCGATCGGAGATCTCTGCGAAACCCTGCGCGGCCAAGGCCTCGAACCCCAGCAGATCCAGCTGCTCGTCCTCCACAACGAGCCGATAGCCCCCCGGCTCCGCGGCGACGAGCTCGGTCCCGACGAGCTCGCGCAGCCGTGTGACGTGGACGTGGATCGCCTCTTGCGCGGCGTTCGGCGCCCCGTGCGGCCGCCACGGTGCGCCCTGCTCCCACAGCGTGCGCACGATCTCCTCGTGCGACACGGTGCGGCCCGGATGTAGAGCGAGCAGAGCCAGCAGCCGGCGTTGCCGGTCCGAGCGCAGCGGCAGGCTCTGCCCGCCGCGCGTCAGCGTGAGCGGACCGAAGATCCGCAGCGCGAGCACGCCGGGCCCCGGCGCCGAACGCGCCGGAGTCCGCGCCGGCCCGACCGCGTACGCGCGCGCGTCCGCGTCGCCCGAGGCGTGGCACGCGGCCCCGACTCTGGTCCAGGCCCCGGCCATGGCCCCGCCTTCAATCCCAGGCCGCCCCGCGGCGTCCGTCATCGTCATCTCCACCGTCCCCGTACGCGGGCACAGGCGCGCGGGCGCGCGATGGCGCACGTCCGGCACAGGGCCCCAGCCCGGCCGTCGTGTCGTCGTGCCCGTGTCCCGTGTCCACCTCGTCGATTCTGCCGATTCCGCCGACTGCCCCCGACCGGACCACGGTTGCCCCACGCCCCGTATCCGTGCAGTGAGTCCAGGCTAGCCGAGCGTGCCCGCGGGCGGTGTATTCGTCAAGGCGTCCGTCGGCCGTCCGTCCGCCGCGCCCAGATCCTGCCGCGTGTCCCCCGAATGGAGTAGATCTCGTTCCCGGCCTGGCCGCATGGCCGCCCCGATCGCGCTGCGGAGGCGTGAGTGGCCGCAGACGGGCAACCTGATAGGTATGAAGGAGATCCTGAACCTGATCCTGAACGTTCTGTGGTTCCTCCTGTGCGGGCTTTGGCTCGCGATCGGGTACGGGATCGCCGCGCTCATCTGTTTCATCCTGATCATCACCATCCCGTTCGGCATAGCCTCGCTGCGCATCGCCTCGTTCGTGATCTGGCCGTTCGGCCGCACCGCCGTACGCCGCGAGGACGCCGGCGCCGCGAGCTGCCTCGGCAACGGCATCTGGATGGTGGTGGCCGGAATCTGGCTGGCCCTCGGCCACATCGTCACCAGCATCGCCCTGGCCGTGACCATCATCGGCATCCCGTTCGCCTGGGCGAACCTCAAGCTGGTGCCGGTCTCGCTCTTCCCGCTCGGCACCGAGATCGTCCCGAACGAGCGCGCGTTCTCCGGCTGGTGAGCGGGCCCGGCGGGATCGTCCGGGGCGGCGTGGCATGCTGCCGCGAGCGGCCCATCTATCTTGACATCAAGATAGAACTCGGCCAAGCTATCTCGATGTCGAGATAAATTTCGAGTCGCCGGGAGTGCCGCATCCTCATGACCACCACGAACACGACCTGGGACCCCGAGCGCTACCTCCGGTTCGAGCGGCAGCGCGGACAGGCCTACCGCGACCTGCTCGCCCGCCTCGCCCCGCCGTCGCCGAGCCCGGCCTCGGCCACCTCCGGCGATGCCGCCACCGGCTGGAGCCCCGCCACCGTCGTCGACCTCGGCTGCGGCCCCGGCAACACCACCGCCCTGCTGCCCACGCTCTGGCCGGACGCGCACGTCATCGGTGTGGACAGCTCGCCGCAGATGATCGAGGCGGCTCGGCCCCGGGCCGTGCCGGGCAAGCTGGAGTTCCGTCTGCGCGACCTGCGCGAGGTCAGCGCCGCCGACCTGGGCGGCCCGGTCGACCTCGTCATCACCAACGCGACGCTGCAGTGGGTCCCCGGCCACCTCGAGCTGTTCGGGCAGCTGGCCGGCCTGCTCACGCCACGCGGCGTGTTCGCGCTCGGTGTGCCCGGCAACTTCGACTCGCCGACCCACACGCTGCTCAGCGACCTCCAGCGCGAGCCGCGGTGGGCCGCACAGCTGAGCGGCCTCGAGGTGCGTCCCGCCGTCCCCGAACCCGAGGACTACCTGCGCGCCCTGACGAAGGCGGGCCTGCGCGCGGAGGTGTGGGAGACGACGTACCTGCACGTCATCGAGGGGGAACACGGCATCTTCGACTTCGTCAGCTCGACCGCGCTACGGCCCGTGCTCACCGAGCTCGGCGGCCCCGACGCGCCGACGGCCATCGAGTTCTGCGACGCATACCGCGAGGCCCTGGCCGAGGCGTATCCCACGACCGAGCTCGGCGGGGAACTCGGCGGCAAGACGGTGCAGCTCCTGCCGTTCCGGCGCGTATTCGCCCTCGGATACGGGCCCGATCACCCCGAGCAGCTGTAGTCGAACGACGCCGACCCGCTGCGCGCCGCGCCCGGCCCGAGGACATTGAGCACGGCCGTGGCGTGCAGCGAGCCGGTGCCCTCGAAGCTCCACAGCAGCGTCACGTCCACCAGCTTGTCGCCCGAGTTCACCGTCTGGTGCAGCACCGCGGACTTGGTGCCGTCGCTGCGCACCCACTGGTAGGTCACCGAGCCCGCGCCCCCGTCCGTCACGATCACCCCGGTCAGCGTCTCCTGCCCCGAGCACGGCACCGTGGCCGACGAGGTACGCACGCTGACACCGGTGACCGACATCGACGCCGGGGAACGGCCCCACGTGAAGTAGGCCACGACCGCGATGACGAGGATGAGCACCGTCAGCGGCAGCACCCACCGCTGGCCTCGCGGCTGCGTCGGGGGCATCGTCGTGGAGCCGGACGTCCCGGCCTCCGGCTCCGCCGCGCCCCGCCAGATCGCCGTCGCGCGATCGGTGGGCACGGCCATCGGCACCCCCGGCCCGAAGTGGACGTAGGTCTCCTCGAGGTCCGGGTTGCCGGAGATGCGTTCGGTCTCGTCGTCGCTCATTTCGGCAGGCACCCGCTCGGTGAGATGGGATCCGGCGCGCTCAGCGTCACCTTGACCGCGGCCGGGCTGGTCGAGATGGCGATGCCCCAACCGTCCTCGTCCAGGTACTGTCCGAAGCTCTCCGACTCGGTGAAGCTCTGGATGGTCAAGATGCCCGCAGGTATGGTCTCGGTGCCTGGCGTCCCGATCGTGTGCTGCGCGCCCGTGACGTCCACGTAGTACCAGGAGTAGGTGAGCGTCCCGGCGGTCAGGCCGTTCGAGGTCACGTCGATCGTAGCGCTGACCTCCGTGTAGTCACAGGTCAGGTCGGCCAGAGTCAGCAAGCTGATCAGCAGGCTGCCGCCGCCTCCCGACGGGCTCGCCGACGCCGACGGTGACGCCGATCCGCTCGGGCTCGCCGAGGCGCTCGTTCCCGAGGTCGCCGAGGTCGAAGTCACCGGCGTGCCTCCGCCGGTACCCCCGCCGCCTGTCTCT
>NZ_JAGSOG010000227.1 GCF_018139695.1 Actinospica durhamensis
TTTGTACGCCGAACTAGGCTCCGCACCCGGCTCGCGCCCCGCCCCGGCGCCGCGGCCGGCCCGATGCTCGCCCCGGCCCCGGTGAAGGCCGCCGCGCCCGACCCGGAACGGCTGCTCACCCTCGCCCGCGGGCTGGGCGACCAGCTGATCGCCAGCGCGTACAGCGACGGCGAACGTACCAACTGGATCGGGCTCGAACCGGTGGAGGCCGCGTACCGGGCCCACTGGCGGGTGCGCGCGATGGGCGCTGACCTGGCCAGCGGCTGCTGCGGCCCCGCGCTCTTCCTCGCCCAGCTGGCGGCGCTCACCGGATCAGAACGCTACCGGCGCATCGCGCGGCAGGCGCTGGTGCCGGTGCCGTCCGTGCTCGACCTGCTGGCCGAACGGCCCGAAGACCTCGCCGTCGTCGGATCAGGGGCCTTCACCGGCGTCGGCGGGATCGCCTACACGCTCGCGCACCTCGCCGTCACCCTGGACGACCCGGAGATCGCCGACTGGGTCGAGCGCGCCGTGCCGCTCACCGTCGCGGCGGCCGAGTCAGAGGACGAAGTCGGCCTGCTCGACGGCACCGCGGGCGGCCTGGCCGCGCTGGTCGCCGTCTACCGCGCCACCCGCTCCCCGGCCGCCTGGCGCGGCGCGCAGGCCTGTGCGGCGCTGCTGCTCACGCGGCCGCTGCCGGTGCGGCCGGGTTACGCGCGCGGTGCGGCCGGGATCGGCCGGGCCCTGATGGACTTCGCCGACCTGACCGGCGACGAGGACTGCGCGGCCGCGGGCCTTGCCGCGCTGCGCTCCATCGACGAGGCCTTACCCGCGCTGCCGCCCTGTCCGTCGCAGACGTCCTGGTGCGACGAGCTCGCCGGGATCGTGCTGGCCCACGCCGCGCGTTGGTCCGGTGCGAGTTCGTCCGCTGCGAAGGCGCCGCCCGTCGCGCACACCCTGTCCGGGCCGTGGGCGCGCGTCCTGACCACCCCGCTGCCCGACGACAGCCTGTGCCACGGCGAGACCGGTGCCGTGGAGGTGCTCGGCCGCGCCGCGGACCCCGAGCTGTCCGGCGCCGCCGCCGGACGCGCCGCGGCCCTGGTCGAGGCGCTCGGCGTGCGCCCGCCGCGCTGCGCGACACCCGCCGGCGTCGTCACCCCGGGCCTGCTCACCGGCCTCGCCGGGATCGGCCACGGCCTGCTGCGGCTCGGCTTCCCCGACCATGTGCCCTCGGCGCTCCTGCTGGAGCCGCCGATCCCCCCGCGGCGCCCGCACGGGGCGCCGTGACTCGAGAGGAGCAGGAAGTGGACACGCACCTGACGGACGCCGACGCGTTGGTACGGGCCTGGAAGTCCCCCGGCGCGGGCCGCGACGCCGCGTCCGCGCACCCGGCCGGGCAGATCCAGCTGCGCGCCCCCCGGCGCCTCGGCCGCCGCGCCGAGCTGCTCTCCGAGCTCCAGTGCGGGCACGGCGCCTTCACCGAGATGGTGACCATCACCACGTCGATGAGCACTCCGGGCCGTTGACCCGCGTCGTCCGGCCGAGGATTCGGCCGGCGACCCGGCCGGTGGCTCGGCCGGGCAGGAGCCGGCCGCGCCCGCCGTGAGCTGTGCGCTCTCCCGCGCCGTCGTCGAACCCCGCGCCCGCCGCCGTCCGCTCCCCGCGGGAGCAGACCACAGTTCGTGGTCTGACACTCCCGCGCGGGGCGGACGGCCCGGTAGGTTGATGGGCGTTCAGAGAGGCGGCCGGAGGGAACACGCGTGCGGATATCATCGCCCGTCATCGTCGGACGCGAGGCCGAACTCGGCCTGCTGGCCGGACCGCTCGAGGCGCTGCCGGCCCGCGGGGCGGCCGTGTTCATGCTCGGCGAGGCCGGGATCGGCAAGTCGCGCCTGGCCGGCGAGTGGGGAGCGCGGGCCCTGGCCTGCGGAATGCCGCTGCTGCGCGGCCGCGGCAGCCCGACCGGCGAGGTCAGCCCGCTGCGTCCGCTGATCGAGGCGCTCGCCTCCCGCTTCCGGGTCGGCGGCCCGGTCCTCGATCCCGAACTCGAGCCGTACCGGCCCGCGCTCGCCCGGCTCATCCCCGAATGGCGCCCGCGCGGCGGCGGCGCGGCCTACCCGGAGACGCTGGTCGAACTCGCCGAGGCCCTGCTGCGCCTGCTGGTCGTGCTCGGCCGGGAGGCCGGCTGCGTGCTCGTGCTCGAAGACCTGCACGACGCCGACCCCGAGACGCTCACCGTCCTGGACTACCTCGTCGACAACCTCGCGGGCCTGCCGGTCGTGCTCGTCGGCACCCTGCGCCCGCAGCCGGGGCCCGCGCTCGACCTGGTGCGCGCCGCCGAACGCCGCCGCGCGGCCGAGGTGGCGCCGCTGCGGCCGCTTGCTGCCGGGAGCGTGCGGCGGATGGCGGCCGCCTGCCTGGACACCGGGGCCGAGCAGGTGCCTGACGCCGTACTCGCCCGGCTCGTCGGCAGCGGCGGAGGCAACCCGTACCTGATCGAGGAACTGCTCAGCGACATGGTCGGCTCCGGCGCGCTGGAACGCGACGGCGGCGGCTGGCGGGTCGTGGACAACCTCGACGCGAAGATCCCCGCGACGGTCGTGGAAAGCCACCGGCAGCGCATCGCCCAGCTCGACGTGCCGGTGCGCGACCTGCTCGTGCTCGCCGCGTCCCTCGGCACCCGCTTCTCCGTCACCACCCTGCAACTCGCCACCGGGCACGACGACCGCGGGCTGTTCGCGCTGCTGCGGGCCGCGGCCGAGGCCGACTTCATCGTGCCCGACGGGGCCGGACCCGACCTCTACGTCTTCCGGCACGCGCTCACCGCCGAGGCGCTGCTCGCCGCGGTGCCCCCGGCCGAACGCGCCGCGATCGCCCGCGCGGGTGCGGCCGCCGTGCGGGCGGCAGACCCGGAGCTGAGCGAGGAGCGGTGCCAGCAGGCGGCCGCGCTGAGCCTGGCGGCAGGCGACGCACCCGGAGCGGCCCTGCTCTACGCCGAGGCCGGGCGCCGCGCGGTCGCCGCCGGGGCAGCCGCCTCCGCCGTGGCCCTGCTCGAGCACGCGCACGCGCTCGCCGCCGAGACCGACCGGGTGGCGATCTCCGAAGCCCTGATATACGCACTCGCCGACGCCGGGCAGCTGGACCGGGCCTTCGCCCTCGTCGACGCGCTCACCCCGGCCGCGGCCGCGGCGCTCGGCACCGACCGGCGCGTCGCGCTGCACACCCGGCTGGCGTGGACCGCGGTCAGCGCGGAACGGCCCGCCGAGACCGTCACCCACCTCGCCGCCGCGCGCGAGCTGCTCGGCGGCGCCGGACGCCCTGAGCAGACCGCCGCGCTCGCCATCGCCGAGGGCTACCTCGCGCTGCTGCCCGGGCAGCACGCCCGGGCCGGCAGCACCGAGGACGCCGAACGGCTCGCCCGCACCGCGATCCAGGTCGCCGAGCAGGTGCCGTTGCCGGAGGTGACCTGTCAGGCCTGGTACCTGCTCGCGTTCCTCGCCCGCGCCCGGGGCTTCGCCGAGGCCGACGAGTGCCTGAACCGGATGCTGGCGGTGGCCGAGGCGCACGCGCTGCCGAAGTGGCGGGTGGAGGCGCTGCTGCACCTGGGCTCGAACGCGTGGATGCGCACCGGCAGCGTGGCAGGGCTCGACGAAGCCTGGCGCGCCGCCCAGGGCCTGAGCGGCATCGTCTCGATGCAGACGGCGGACGGCCTGCTGGCGATGATCGCTGCGCTGCGCGGCCGGCCGGCCCAGGCCCGCGAGATCATCGGCCGCAGCCTCGACGCGGCGGCCCGGCTGGGCAACGTCTCCACACACCGCTACCTGCTGCTGGTGTCCGCGATCCTGGGGGCCCACCGCGGAAACCGGCGGGAGATGGAGCGGGACCTGCTGGCCTTCCGCCGGGCCGGCGGCGAGGACTCGTCGCTGATGCCGAGCGTGCACGGCCTGTGCCGCGCGGTCTGCGCGCTGCTGGAGGAGGACGCGGACGAGGCGAGCGCCCAGCTGGCCGCCGCCGTGGACTGGGAGGAGCGGCACCCGAACGTCTTCCCGCTCACCGGCCGACACGGACTGCGCCCGCTGCTGGAGATCCTGGCCGGGCGCGCGGGCCGGGAGGAGTACGCCGTGGCGCTCGCCGCCCCGGCCGCGGCGCTGCGCTGGAACCGGCAGTTCCTGCACCTCGCCGACGCGGTGCTGCTGGGCCGCGAGGGACGTCCGGACCAGGCGGCGCGGGCGTTCGCGCGGGCCCAGGAGGACGCCGAGATCTTCCCGGCGCCGCGGCACCTGGGCCTGCGCCTGCTCGCCCCGGCGGCACTCGAGGACGGCTGGGGCGACCCGGTCGGGTGGCTGCGCGAGGCCGAGGAGTTCTTCCACGCCGCCGACATCGCCCCCGTCGCCGGAGCCTGCCGCGCCCTGCTGCGCCAGGCGGGCGCGAGCGTTCCGCAGCACCGTGACAGCCGCGACCAGATTCCCGCGATCCTGCGCACCCAGGGCGTGACCGTGCGCGAATACGAGGTCCTCGGCCTGCTCGCCGAGCGCCTCGGCAACCAGGACATCGGCCGCCGCCTGTCGATCTCCCCGCGCACCGCGGAGAAACACGTCGCGAACCTCATGGCCAAGACGGGCCGCGCCGACCGCGAGGGCCTGTGCGAACTCGCGGTCGAACACGCCGGGCCGGGTGCGCCATGAGGTCGGCGAATCAGGCTTCTTCGGTGTGCGCCGCCGACGCGTCGTCGTCCCCGGCCGAGGATCCGGCGCCGTCCTGGACGTGCATCTCGATCCGGGTCTCGGGCAGGCGCTGCTCGGCCTTGGCGTAGGCGTCGTAGGCCTCGCGGTCCACCCGGGTCAGCGGCGGCGGGAAGAGGCTGCGCGGCCACATGCCCCGGCGGCGCACCACGTCGGCCTCCACGGCGTACAGGGTGAGCCTGGCCTGCAGGTACAGCCACGCGATCAGGCCGAGGACCAGGCCGAACGTGCCGTACACGGACGAGGCGTGCCGCAGGTCGTGGGCCACCACGTACCCGCCCACCGCCTGGAGCACCTGCCAGACGATCGCGGCCAGGACGGCGCCGAGACGCAGGTCGCGGAAGGAGACCTCCGGGGCCGTGGCCAGGCGCAGGCCGGCCCAGAAGAGCAGGACGTTGATGACGAGGGAGACGGCCAGTACGGCGATCCGCGACCAGATCCCGGCGATGTCGGCGCCCCAGGTGGCGATGCCGGACAGCCCGGTCGTGGTCAGCACCCCGACCCCGATCAGGCCGATCACCCCGAGGTTGCGCAGCCAGCTGAACGGGAATCCGGGCCGCTCGTGCCGGGGCACCTCCCACACCCGGTTCATCGCGTTCTGAATGGCCGAGGCCACGCCGCGCGCGCCCAGCAGCGTGCCGGCCAACCCGACCGCCAACCCGAAGCCGCTGCGCCCGAGCGCGTGCACGTTGCCACTCAACTGCGGCCCGATCACCGGGAACTCGGTCAGCGCCGAGTCGAGCACCTGCTGCTGCAGACGCGGGTTGTCCGACAGCAGCATGCCCAGCACCGTCACCAGCACCAGCAGCAGCGGGAAGACGGACAGGAATCCGTAGAAGGCGATCAGCGCCGCGAGGCCGCCGGCCTGGTCGTCGCTGAACTTCTTGAGCACCGCCACCGGGAATCCGAGCACGGCGTGGCGTTGCTGGAACGCGTCGAGGCGGCGCAGAGCGCGGGGAGCGGACACCCCAGCCGCATTACCGCGCGGCGCGCGCGCAAACGCGGCGTTCCGGAACTGGTAACAGACCCTTGACTTATGCGCAAACTGGGTGCAATCTCCGATGTCGGAGCCCCAATAACCCACAAAATTCCCGCAAATTCACGCCTCTCGTGGACGCCGCCCCCGCCGTCCGCTCCTTTGGTATGCGTCGGGGTCCCCGCGCCGCATACCCGCACCCGAACGGAAGCTGAGAGATGTTCTCGATGACCCACACCTGGCGATGGCCGAGGCTGGCCGCGGCCTTCGTGCTGGTGGCGGCGCTCGCCGTCTTCGCGTTCAGCGCCACCCCCGCGCACGCGGCGGCCACGGCCGAACCCTGTGACATCTACGCCACCGGCGGCACGCCGTGCCAGGCGGCCTACAGCACCACCCGGGCGCTGTTCGAGGCCTACGACGGGCCGCTCTACCAGGTCCAGCGCGCCTCCGACTCCACCTCGCTCAACGTCGGCCTCGAAGCCACCGGCGGAGTCGTGAACGTGGCGCCCGAGAACACCTTCTGCGCCGGCACGACGTGCACCATCACCGAGATCTACGACCAGTCGGCCAACGGCAACAACATGCCGATCTCGCCGGGGACCTCCTGTTCCGGGTGCAGCGGCGGGAACGCGGGTCCCGGCGCCAACGGAGCGGACATCGGCGCCCCCGCCGAGGCGCTGCCGGTGTACGTGGGCGGCCAGCCGGCGTACGGGATCCAGGTCGACAAGTTCGGCGTCGGCTACCGCGACAACTCGCCGCGCAACCTGCCCACCGGCTCCGCGTCCGACGGGCTCTACCTGGTCACCTCCTCGAACCTCACCGACAGCAGCTGCTGCTTCGACTTCGGCCAGGGCGAGTCCAACGACTCCGACGACGGCAACGCCACCATGAACGCCATCTACTACGGCACGGACTGCTGGACGGGCAACTGCACCGGCCCCGGTCCCTGGGTGGGCGCCGACATCGAGAACGGCATGTACTTCAGCAACACCGGGGCGAACCCCTCCGCCTACCCGAGCGAGAACGGCGCGTTCCTCAGCGCCTGGGAGGAGAACAACGGGTCGACCAACATGACCCTGCAGTACGGCAACGCCCAGTCCGGCGGACTGATCCAGACCTACTCGGGCGCGCTGCCGAGCGGCTACGACCCGATGAAGATCCAGAGCTCCATCGAGCTCGGCACCGGCGGGGACAACACCAGCCTCGGCGAGGGAGAGTTCTTCGAAGCCGCCGACGTCTCCGGCTTCCCGTCCCAGGCCACCCAGAGCGCGGTGCAGGCGAACATCGTCGCGGCCGGCTACAGCCTCACCCCCGCGGCCGAAGGCCCCTACGGCGGCGCCGCCCCCGAGGTGCCCGGCACCGTGCAGGCCGCCAACTACGACACCGGCGGCCAGGGCGTGGGCTACAACGTCAGCTCGGTCAACGGTACGGCTGACAGCTACCGTACCGACGGGGTCGACCTGGAGACGACGGGCGACACCACCGGGACGACCGGCACGGGTGCCGGATACGACCTCGGCTGGACCGGCGGCGGGCAGTGGACGAAGTACACCGTCAACGCGGCCGGCGGCGGTACGTACAAGGTGAGCTTGCGAGTGGCCTCTCCGAGCGGCGTCACCGACGGCCTGCACATCGCCAACCTCGCGGGCACCAACCTCTCCGGCAATATCAACGTACCGGCCACCGGCGGCTGGCAGGACTGGACGACGGTGACCGCCACCGTCACCCTGCCCGCGGGCACCCAGACCCTGGTCCTGGACCAGGGCAACGGCGGCTGGAACGTCCACTCCATGAACTTCGCGCCCTCGGGCGTCACCTCGTCCTGGTTCGAGGTGGTCAACCAGAGCTCCGGCCTGTGCGCGACCGCGTCCGGAGGCTCGACCGCGAACGGCACCACCGTGGTGGAGTCGGCCTGTACGAGCGCGGCCAGCCAGCTGTGGAAGTTCGTGCCCACGTCGGTCAGCGGCGAGTACGAGGTCGTCAACGACAACGCCCAGTCCGAAGGTGAGAGCTGGAACATCACCGGCGGAGTGGGCGCCACCGGCCAGGGAGTCGGGCTGCAGACCTGGAACTACGGCGGGACCGGCAACACCAACGCCCTGTTCAACGCCACGCTGGGTTCCTCGGGCTACTACACCTTCGCCGCCGACAACTCAGGCCTGTGCCTCGACGCCCCGTCCACCACCAGCGGCGTCCAGCTCGTGCAGGACTCCTGCAACGGCGCCGCCGCCCAGGCGTTCAGCCTGGTCCCCAACTCGGGCATCAACAGCTCGGGCTGGTACGAGGCGGTGAACGAGAACTCCGGCCTGTGCGCGACCGCGTCCGGGGCCGGCACCGCGAACGGCACCGCCGTGGTCGAGTCGGCCTGCACGAACGCCACCAGCCAACTGTGGCAGTTCGTACCGACCTCGGTGAGCGGCGAGTACGAGGTGCTCAACGACAACGCCCAGTCCGAAGGTGAGAGCTGGAACATCACCGGCGGAGCGGCGGCGACCGGCCAGGGAGTGCCACTGCAGATCTGGAACTACGGCGGCACCGGGAACACCAACGCCCTGTTCGCCGCGTCTCTGCAGTACTCCGGCTACTACACCTTCACCGCCGACAACTCAGGCCTGTGCCTGGACACCCCGTCCACGAGCAGCGGTGTCCAGCTCGCGCAGGACACCTGCGACGGCACCGCGGCCCAGGCGTTCAGCCTGCTGCCGTGAGAGCACGGGTTCCGGTCGGTCCCGCACGCGTGGGACCGACCGGAACCCGGCATGCTCACGCGCCACCGTCCGCATACCCCCGCAGGTACGTCGCGGTCGTCTCGTCGGCGGGCAGGAACGCTTCGAGGTGCAGTTCCGCCAACGACAAGTCGGTGGCCGTGGCGAACGTGGTGAGCGTCGTAATGAGCTTGAGCTCGCCGGCGTCGCTGCGCAGCCTGAGTGGCACGGCGAACCCGAGGTAGTCCGGGCCCAACTGGGCGTCCGGGAGGTAGCTCTCCAGCTCCGCGAGCAGCGCCTCCTGCGCCGGATCGGGACTGGCCCGCAGCCGACGGCGCATGGCCTCGGTGACGTGGCGGCCCCACTCCGGAAGGTTGAGGACCCGCCGCGCCATTCCCTCCGGGTGCAGCGCCAGCCGCCGGACGTTCACCGGGGGACGCAGCAGTTGCGGATCGCAGCCCTCGGTGAACAGGGCGAAGGCAGCGTTCGCGTCGACCAGGACGCCGCGGTGGGTCACGATCACGGCCGGGTAGGGAAGGTGGCCGTCGAGGACGCCGCGCAGCGCGGTACGCACCGGCTCGAGCCGCGGCGCGTCGAAGCCGGACTCCTCGAACGCCGGTGCGTAGCCGGCCGAGAGCAGCAGCCCATTGCGTTCCCGTAGCGTCAGGCCGAGCGATTCGGCCAGCCGGATCACCATCTCCCGGCCGGGGCGGGAGCGGCCCTGTTCCAGGAAGCTGAGATAGCGCTGGGTGGTGTCGGCGGCGATCGCCAGGTCCAGCTGGCTCCAGTGCCGCAGGACGCGCCACCGGCGCAGTTCGCCGGGGAATCCGCTGCGTTCCGCCACGATCGTCACCGGACCATCCTGCTCGCCGCCGGTGCGCCCGCGCCATTCCCTCCAGGGAATCGCGCGGGACGCGGGTCGGCGTCAAGACTCGTCGGCATGAGCCATGAACCGACCGACGTCGAACCCAAGACCTCTCGCGCCTACCGCCTCGATCCGCTGCACGACTTGGCAGGCCTCAGCCTCACCTCCAGGCCGCAGCCGACCCCGGGGCCCGGGCAGATCCTGGTCCGCGTGCGGGCCGCGTCCCTGAATCGTCGTGATCTGATGCTCATGGACGGCAGCTACCCCCTGCCCGCGACACCCGGCGTCGTCCCCTTGTCCGACGGCGTCGGTGAAGTCGTCGAGGTGGGACCCGGAGCGACCCGCGCGGCCGTCGGCGACCGCGTGACCGCCACGTACTTCCAGCGCTGGATCGCCGGCCCCCAACGGCTGGCGCACGTGCGCGAGCAGTACGGGGCCAACCACGACGGCTGGCTGGCCGAGTACGTCCTGCTCGAAGACGAATCAGTCGTCCGCGTACCCGAGTATCTCACCGACGCCGAGGCCGCCTGCCTGACCTGCGCCGGAGCCGTGGCCTGGGCAGCGGTGACCACGCCCGTCCCGCCGACGCCCGCAGAGACGGTGCTCACGATCGGGACCGGCCCGGTGGCGCTGTTCGCCGTGCAGTTCGCCAAGCTGCACGGCGCGCGCGTCGTCTCGATCACCTCCTCGCCGGACAAGGCGAAGCGGCTGCTGGCCCTTGGCGCCGACGAAGTGATCGACCGCTGCCAGACGCCCGACTGGGAGACCGCGGTCAGGGACCTGACCGACGGCGCCGGTGCCGAACACGTCATCGACGCGGTCGGCACGCAGACCCTGCCCCGATCCGTCGCCGCCGCGGCCTTCAACGCCCGCATCACCCTGATCGGCGCCTTCCCCGCCACCGAACCCACGCCCGACCCCTTCCGCGGCACCTACGTCTCCATCCGCCGCATCGCCGTCGGCAGCCGCACCGACTTCGAAACCATGAACGCCGCCGTGGCCGCGCACCGACTGCGTCCCGTCATCGACCGCGCATTCCCCTTCGCGCAGGCCGCGGACGCCTATCGCTACTACCGCGACGGGAATCCGTTCGGGAAGGTCGTGATCGAGGTCTGATCCACGGCGGGCTTCGCCAAAGCCACGCACGCCGGATCCAACTACGGCGACGCGGTCGTCGATTGCGTCCTGAGCGCCGCAGTGGAAGCTATGTGAGTGTGAACTTTCTTGCTGCCGTGCGCTCTATGGTTCCACGTGCGGCGAAGATCATGCCCGCGCAGAAGTCGATGAGCCGCTTGAATTCGGCATCGCTCGTTGCCGTGAAGTCCAAGAGCAACCTGTGTCGGCGATGGTATAACGATGACAGCTCGTGGCGGCTTGAATAGTTCTTCGGCGAGAAACTGCACTTGCGGATTCCCGCATTCCTGACCCGAGCGCCGGGGAGAAGAAGCAGCGTCGATGGTGTCAGCCTCGATCCACCGAGCTGGTTCCAGAACACTGATTTTCTGGCGTTTCGGTCGGTGTGGCAGCTTTGCGCGCAGGGATGATCGCCGGGTGGCCGTCCGGGCGGGTTCTCCTGGGTCCTTGGTCGTGGTCGGGCGGGCGGATCCTGTGTTCAGGTCAGGATCGGCCGGTGTCCGGTGCGTGTCCACAGGGTGAGGAATCCGGGGGTCCACGGCCAGTGTGTGGGCAGGTGGAGGTGCAATCGTCTGGCTGAGGTGGCGGTCCTGGCGGGGATGTTGATCAGGTTTCTGCGGATCGTCGCGCCGGTCGCCTTCGCGTGGAACCGGTCGGCGAGGGTTCCAGCGGCCCGGGTGAGGTTGTAGGCGATGCCGGCGAGGGTGAGCCAGGCGGCGTTGGCCTGGAACCTGCCGGAGGGCAGGTGGCCGAGGGGTCCTGCTTCGAGGTCGGAGAAGACCTGTTCGATCACCGCGTGGCGGCGGTGGTCGGGCTCTGCCTGCGTGATCGTCAGAGGGCTGTCGGTCAGCAGCGCGTGGTGGCGGTGGGCGGCGAACAGTTCGCCCTGACCCTCGGGCACGGTGGCCGGGTTCAGGCGTTTGACGCGGCGCACGATCAGCCGGGCGGTGACCTGCAGGTCCTTGGCTTTCGAAGCGAACGCGGTGTAGTGGATCTCGGCGATCTCGGCTTCGGAGACCCAGCGGCGCTCGTCTTGGTCCCATACCGCGTCGCGGTACTGGATCGGGCGCCACGCGCTCTCGGGGATCTGGCTGATGGCGGTGCGGATCCGCTGGGTGTTCCCGACGGTGATCGAGAAGTGCGCGCCGGCGGCGCGCACGGTCTTGACGAGTTTCGCGGAGAAGAACGCCGAGTCGGCGCGCACCACGATGGTCGCGGTGACCCCGGCCTCGCGCAGCGCGCGGATCGCCTCGGCGACCAGGCTGGCTGCGCCCTTGCCCGAGCCCGCCGAGCCCTTGCGCAGCCGCGTCGCGACGATCACCGGGCGCGAGGAGGGCGTGGAGGCGGTCACGATCTGGAAGTGCAGGCCCCGCACGTGGGTGTAGCCGAACGACGCGCCCTGCTTCGCGGGCCCGTAGACCTGCTTGACCTTGGAGTCGATGTCCAGGAACACCACCGGCTCGCCGGCCGGGATCAGACCCGCGTGCGGAATCAGGTTCGCGGTGAACCGGCGGGATGCGGCCTGGAGTTGCCGCACGTGCCCGTGGGTGAACGAACGCAGGAAGGACCCGAGCGTGGAGGGGGCGTAGATGCCGTCGAAGAGCCGGTGAAGGCCCCCGGTGCGCAGCAGGTCCGCATCCTCGATGCTGTCCGCGCCCGCGCACATGGCCGCGATCAGGCTCATCACCTTGCCCGCCGGATTCGCCCCCGTGCTCACGCCGAGATCGACGTGCCGGCGAATCAGCGTCGGCAGGGCGCACCGCTCGGCCAGGCGCACCACCGGCACCAGCCCCGCCGAGGCGATCAGGTTCGGCTCCGAGAACGACGCCGACACCGCTGGCGCGGCATGAGAAGATTGCATCCGCGAGATGCCTTCCGACACTGGATGAATGAAGACTTAGAGAACCTCCATTCTGCCAGGTCAGAAGGCATCTTGTGTCATTGGGGCCACCCCACGGAGCGCGACGTCACGATGCTCATCGGTGGATCGAGGGTCAGCTCCACGACCTTGCCGTCGACAGCCGCGGACAAGCCGGACGAGAAGTCGTATATTCGCTGTACATCGGACGACTCCATGTTGTAGAAGTGGACGGCGACGATCTCTCCGTTGCGATACGCCTCACCGAACACGCGTGCCTCGTTGTACGTGCGTGGGCTGAAGAGCTTGACCTTGCGGTCTATAAGTGCCTGCACGATCACGTGTGCGGTGCGATCGTCCTCGACGAGGACGTCCGAGAACGGCTCCGCTTCCGCGTCTTCCGTCGCGACGTGTGCGGGTAGGGGCGCGGGTTGCGCAGGCGAGGCGGTCACGGTCGAGAGCAGGCCACGCGCGGCGGCGGCGACCTGTGGGTTGTCGCGTGCGGCCACTTCCTCCAGCGCGAGACGTGCAGCCAGCACACATCGTGGATCAGTCCCGATCAGCCATTCGCCGAGTTCTTCCACGCCGGCCAACCGGCCGCGCGGCGAACCGCTGGCCAGGAGTGCGGCCATCTCCTCGGTCAGCGCTGCGGGTTCGAGCAGTGCGGGCTGGCCGTTGCGGACGAGGCCGAGCAGGTCCGCGGTGGCGGTGCCGCGTTGCTGGGGTAGAGGCAGGCCGTCGGCCCGCAACCGAAGGTGCAGGCTTCGATAGACGTCCCCCAGGGTGAGCAGGTCGCCTGCACGGTCGTCGCCCTTGCGCAGCAGCTCGATCAGCCGTCCGGTGAAAGCGGTGTGCGCCTCGCCGTCGCGCACCATGGCCACGCCGTTGGGCGGGGCGGCGGCCAGGATGTAGGTCCGGTGATCTCCAGCCCCTCGGCCACCGCGTCCGCTCCAGGGCCGCTCAGAATCCCGGACGCCCTGCCGCTGAAACAGCAGTCCAGGATCACCGCGCGGTTCTTGATGTGCGAATGTTCCAGGAAGGCGTCGCGCACGGTTTCGAATCGCAGCGCACTGAAGGCCGGATTCCGCCAACGCGTGGAACGCAGGCACAGGTACAGCTCGTTGCGCGGCCCGATCAGCCCGTGCCCGGCGAAGTAGAACAGCAGCAGGTCCTCGGCCTCGGCGGCCGCCCGAACCAGGAGATCGCCGACCTGCTCCACAGACGTGCCCGGATCCGCGGTCAGACAGTGCTCTGCCGGAAAGCCGCCGAGCGCGGGATCGGAGAACACCTCGGCCAGATCCGCCAGGTTGCGCGCCACCTGGGGCACGTCGGTCAGACTCGGGTCGTCGTAGAACGGCGAGCCGACCAACACGATCCGCGACCTCGCCGGATCCACGGCCCGGGCGGGCGTTCTCCCGACCGAGGCCCGTCCGTCCGTCATGGAGCCCCCTCCCTGAAGCACCGTCACCTCGTCGAACATTATGGCCTGACCGGCCCCGTTCCGTCGGCGCGATGGCGCGCGCCCGCACGTGCCGCCGTTCACCCTTTCACGGCCCTGCGATCACTCGCTAGGGTGAGTGCGTACTCGCTCGTCGAAGAGCGAAGCGTCCGCTTCGGATACGACCAGGGGGTGTGCGTGGCGATCGACGATCTGCCCATGCCGGTGGTGACGTTCCTGAACGTCATCGGGATCGAGTGGCCCTATCTGAACGAGGACTCGCTGCATCAGTTCGCGCAGATAACCCGGGAGTTCGGGCAGGCGGTGGAGCAGACGCACGAGGATGCGACGACGGCGGTGTCGAACATCGCGCAGGCGTATCAGGGTGGGTCCACGCAGGCGATGTCCTCGGGCTGGGCGCACCTTTCGGCCACGCACGTCAAGGAGGTCACGGCGGCCTGCTCGGTCCTCGCGGACGCGCTCGACGCGTGGGCGGTGTACGTGGTCGTGCAGAAGGGCGAGGCCCTGGCGCAGATCGTGGAGCTGGCGGTCGGGTACGCGGCCGCGATCGCGGCGGCGCCGGAGACGTTCGGGGCCTCGTTGGCCGCGCTGCCCGGGCTCGAGGAGATCGGCGAGGCGCTCGGCAATTCCCTGATCCAGGACCTGCAGAACTACGTGGTCGGCAAAGTGATCGAGGCGGCCTCCAAGCCGCTGGTGGCGAAGGTGGAGTCGATGTTGCAGGGCCTTGACTGGTCGAACGCGCCGGGCGGGGTGGATCCGCTGGGTTCGGGCGGCATCCAGCTCGACACCGAGGCGCTCGAGCAGCATGTGAGCACCCTGCAACAGCATGCGCAGACGATGCGTTCGCATGCTGCGACGTTCCACTCCCAAGCCGACGCGATCGAGTTCTGATGGGCGGCCAGGGTCCGCGCGACGCGGCACTCGCGCTCAAGGACACCTTCGGCAAGGCCGCCGACGACATATCGGGCAAGGCGGCGGACTTCCACGACGTCACGGCGGAGGCCTCGCTGCGCGGCGCGCACGCCATGGGAGAGACCGACTCGCAGTACGGCAACGAGTTCGGCGGCGTCGGCAAGAACCCCGACTCCGTGCCCGATCCGAAGC
>NZ_JAGSOG010000228.1 GCF_018139695.1 Actinospica durhamensis
AGATGAGTCCTCCCACCACCTTGAGTGGGTAAGGCCCCCTAGAGACCATGGGGTTGATAGGCCGGACATGGAAGCGGGGTAACTCGTGGAGTGGACCGGTACTAATAGGCCGAGGGCTTACACACCCTTAAATCTTCGAGTCTTTCTTGATTCGCTGCTGACGCTCGCATCCACTGTCCGGTTCACGGATACTCCCCCCTGCCCGCCCGGGCATGTGGTTGAGGTATCTGATGCACGTGCGGCGGTCATGGCGGCGGGGAAACGCCCGGTCCCATCCCGAACCCGGAAGCTAAGCCCGCCAGCGCCGATGGTACTGCCAGGGAGACCTGGTGGGAGAGTAGGACGCCGCCGCACTCACCGTGAAACCCGTAGGCCCCCGACCAGCAATGGTCAGGGGCCTACAGGCGTTTCCGGGCCCAGCCGGCGCCGCGCCCGCGCAGCCGGCCGGGTCGCCCGGCGTCCGCGCCGTTCCGGACGCTCGCGAGGCCGAGGATCTCCGCATTCCGTCCGTTTACGTGGCGGTAACTGTCCGGCGGGATAGTGTGGGTGCGGATTGAAGGAACTCGGTCACCCGGAGAGTGGATCATGGAGCGGCAGCAGGAGTTCGTACTGAGGACCCTGGAGGAGCGGGACATCCGTTTCGTCCGCCTCTGGTTCACGGATGTACTGGGTTTCCTCAAGTCAGTGGCGGTGGCGCCGGCGGAACTCGAGCAGGCCTTCGCCGAGGGGATCGGTTTCGACGGCTCGGCGATCGAGGGCTTCGCCCGGGTGCACGAGTCCGACATGCTGGTCAAGCCCGACCCCTCGACCTTCCAGATCCTGCCGTGGCGGGCCGAATCCCCGGGCACCGGCCGGATGTTCTGCGACATCCTCACCCCGGACGGCACCCCGTCCTTCGCCGACCCGCGGTACGTGCTCAAGCGCGCCCTGGCCAAGGCGGCGGAGAAGGGCTTCACCTTCTACACCCACCCCGAGATCGAGTTCTTCCTGTTCAAGTCGGAGGGGGCGCTCGGCGCTACCCCGGTGCCGGTGGACGCCTCGGGTTACTTCGACCTCACCCCGCACGGGGTCGGGCACGACTTCCGGCGGCAGGCGATCACCCACCTGGAGTCGATGGGCATCTCCGTCGAGTTCAGCCACCACGAGGCCGGACCCGGCCAGCAGGAGATCGACCTGCGCTACGCGGACGCGCTCTCGACCGCGGACAACATCATGACCTTCCGGCTCGTGGTCAAGGAGGTCGCGCTCGAGCAGGGCGTGTACGCGTCCTTCATGCCCAAGCCGCTGACCGACCACCCGGGCTCGGGCATGCACACGCACCTGTCCCTGTTCGAGGGCGACCGCAACGCCTTCCACGAGCCGGGTTCGGAGTACCAGCTGTCCAAGGTCGGCCGGTCCTTCATCGCCGGCCTGCTGCGGCACGCCGGCGAGATCAGCGCCGTCACCAACCAGTGGGTGAACTCGTACAAGCGCCTCTCCGGCGGCGGAGAGGCCCCGAACTACATCTGCTGGGGTCACAACAACCGGTCCGCGCTGGTGCGCGTGCCGATGTACAAGCCGGGCAAGAGCCAGTCCACCCGGATCGAGGTGCGTTCGCTCGACAGCGCCTGCAACCCCTACCTGGCCTACGCCGTGCTGCTCGCGGCCGGGCTCAAGGGCGTCGAGGAAGGTTACGAGCTGCCGCCGGGAGCCGACGACAACGTCTGGAAGCTGACGCGGGCCGAGCGGCGCGCGCTGGGCATCCAGCCTCTGCCGGCCTCCCTCGACGAGGCCGTGGCGCTGATGGAGCGCAGTGAACTGGTCGCCGAGACCCTCGGCGAGCACGTCTTCGAGTTCTTCCTGCGCAACAAGCGGGCCGAATGGGCCGAGTACGAGCGGCAGGTCACGCCGTTCGAGCTGAGCCGCTACCTGCCGGTGCTCTGAGTTTCGACCGACTCGTCCGTCGGCGCCCGGAGCGCCGACGGGCTGTGCCGCGCGCGGTGACGCGCGCTCTTCGCGGTCCGGCGGCGGTGAGCGCCGTCGGGCTGGTCCGCTACAGTCCGACGGCGATCCGGCCGAGTTCGGCGACGTAGTCGGCGAGGTTCTCGCCGTTCATCTCCTGCGGGATGAGCCCGGGCACGGCCTGGCGCAGCAGCTGCAGGCCCAGCCAGACCGAATAGGCGTGCACGGCCGAGCGCTCGGCCTGCTCCGGGCTCAGGCCCGCCTGCTCGCGCAGCCGCTGGGAGAACGCCATCCGCTTGTGCACGATCCGCTCCACCGCGGGGCCGATCACCGGGTGGTCGGCGTTCCACAGCAGGACCATGAAGATCTTCACGTCCTTGGGCGAGGCGTTGAGCCCGGCCACCGTGGCGTTGTGGCGCTCGATCGGATCGGCGATCAGCTCGAGCCGCTCGAGCTCCTCGTCGATCGCGGTGCGTTCCCAGTGCTCCACCGCCGCTTGAAGCAGGGCATTGCGATCGCGGAAGTGCCAGTAGAAGCTGCCCTTGGTGGCACCGAGGCGCTCGGCGAGCGGTTCCACCGCGACCGCGCGCAGACCGTCGCGGGCGAGCGCCTCGACGGCGGTGCCGATCCAGTCGGCCCGCGTCAGGGTCCTGCGTTCCCGGGGCCGGGCGGCGGCGCGGTCGCGCGGCAGTGCCGAGGCGGCCGCGGCCGGGGCGGACTCACCGCTGATGCGCGGGAGCAAACCGGGCGTGCCGGGCGTACGGGGTGTGCGGACGGTGTAATCGGGGGTGGAGGCCACAGTGATATCGCGCATGGCGTCACCGTAGCGCAGCGGAGGGTAGTCGCGTGGCGAATGACTCTTTCGAGCGAACTTACTCCGAATCCGCGTCAGGTCGGGCGATCTTGCTCATTCCCGGCCTGGCTGAACCCGCGTGCAGTGGTTAAGGTCGAGTGGTGGCCGTCCAACGGGAACGCGAATCCCAGCTCAGCCGACTCGCCCGCCGCGGTTTCGCGGATCCGGAGGCCGCCGCCGGGCGTCTGGCGACGCCCGCCTTCGACGGCCTGGCGGCCGATCCGGTGTTCCTGGAGAGTCTGGGCCGCTGTGCGGATCCCGACACGGCGCTCGGATCCCTGGCCCGCCTGCTCGAGGCGTTGCCGCACGAGCAGGCCGAGATGCTGCGTGCCACCTTAGCCGCCTCGCAGCCGCTGCGCGGCCGGTTGTTCGGGGTGCTCGGCGTGAGCGAGGCGCTCGGGGACTTCCTGGCCCGCCACCCCGAGGCCTGGCACGAGCTCGACGAGTTCGACGTGGACGAGCTGATCTCCGACCCGGATTACCTGCGTGGCGGGCTGCTGCGGGCGGTCGGGGCGGATCCGGCGAGCGCCGAGCCGCAGGCCGCGCTGACCGGCGCCGAGGCGGCGGACGCCCTACGGGTGGCCTATCGGCGGGGGCTGCTCCGGGTCACCGCGATGGACGTGAGCGGTGGCGCGGCGATGTCGAAGGTGGGTCGGCAGCTGGCCGATCTGGCCGGGGCCACCCTGGAGGCGGCCCTGGCCGTGGCTCGGGCCGAACTCCCGGCCGACGCCGCGCCCTGCCGGCTCGCGGTGATCGGCATGGGCAAGTGCGGTGCCAGGGAACTGAATTACGTCAGTGACGTGGACGTCATCTTCGTCGCGGCGCCGGGCCAGGGCGCCGACGGGACGCCGGTGGACGAATACGAGGCCTTACGCACCGGCACCCGGCTGGCCGCCGCGCTGATGCGCATCTGCGGCGAGGTGACGGCGGAGGGCAGCATCTGGCAGGTGGACGCGGCGCTGCGGCCGGAGGGCAAGTCGGGCCCGCTGGTGCGGACCCTGGCCAGCCATGTGGCGTACTACCACCGCTGGGCCAAGACCTGGGAGTTCCAGGCGCTGCTCAAGGCGCGGCCGATCGCGGGCGACCACGAGCTCGGCGAGGCCTATCTGGCCGCGGTCAGTTCCCTGATCTGGTCGGCGGTCGAGCGGGACCACTTCGTCGAGGACGTGCGGGCCATGCGGCGCCGGGTGGTGGACCACGCGGCGGCCGCCCTGCGCGCGGCGCCGGGCGCGGGCTCCGCCGCGGGTGCGGCCCAGGGCGTGGCGGTGGAGCGGGAGCTGAAGCTCGGCCCCGGCGGACTGCGCGACATCGAGTTCGCGATCCAGCTGCTCCAGCTGGTGCACGGCCGCGGCGACGACACGCTGCGTCGGCGCGGGACGCTCGAGGCGCTCGAGGCCCTGGCCGTGGGGGGATACGTGGGCCGGGCGGACGCGCAGCAGCTCGGTGAGGCGTACCGGTTCCTGCGCACGGTGGAGCACCGCATCCAGCTGTTCCGGCTCGAACGCACCCACCTGATGCCGACGGATCCGGCCTCGCTGCGCCGGATCGGGCGCTCGCTCGGTTTCGCCTCGGATCCGGCCGGGCAGCTGCGGCTGACCTGGCAGGCTCATGTCAGAGTCGTGCGACAGCTGCACGAGAAGCTGTTCTACCGGCCGCTGCTGTCCACTGTGGCCCGCTTGGACGCGACGGCGGTGCGGCTGCCCGCCGCGACCGGTGTGGGCACGTCGACGGCGCTCCCGGCCGCGGACGCCGGACGGCTCTCCGTCGCCGCGGCCCGCTCCCGGCTGACCGCGCTGGGGTACGCGGATCCGGCCGGGGCCCTGGCCAACATAGAGGCGCTCACCACCGGCCTGAGCCGGCGCGCGGCGATTCAACGAACCCTGCTTCCGGTCTTCCTCGGCTGGTTCGGCGACGCCGCCGACCCGGACGCGAGCCTGCTGGCCTTCCGCCGCCTCTCCGACGCCCTGGGCAGCACGCCGTGGTACCTGCGTTCGCTGCGCGACGAGGGCGAGACGGCCTGGCGCCTGGCCCGGCTGCTGGCCTCCGGAGGCTTCCTGACCGACCTGCTCATGCGCGCCCCCGACGCCGTGGCGCAGCTGTCCGAGCGCCGGATCCGGTTGCCCGCGCGGGAAGCGCTGGCGACGGAGCTGTCCGCGCTGGTGCGGCGGGCGTCGGACGCGGCGCAGGCGGTCACGGCGGTGCGCGCGGTGCGTCGCAGGGAGCTGCTGCGCATCGCGGCGGCGGACGTACTCGGCCAGTTCGAGGACGCCGTGGCGGAGGCGGGTGCGGGCCCGCGCTCGGCGCCGGCGCCGGACGCCGCGGCCGTGCTCAGGCATCCGGCGGACGTGCGGATAGACGCGATCGGGCGGGCGCTGACGGACATCACCGCGGCCACCGTGCAGGGTGCGCTCGAGGCCGTACTCGCCTTCCGCCCCGACCACGACGCGCCCTCGATGCGCTTCGCCGTCATAGCGATGGGGCGCTTCGGCGGCGCGGAACTCGGCTACGGCTCTGACGCCGACGTGCTGTTCGTCTACGAGCCGATGCCGGACGCGCAGGAGCAGGCCGCCGCGTCGGCCGCGTTCGCCGTCGCCACCGAACTCAGGGCCCTGCTCCAGACGCCGAGCACCGACCCGCCGCTGCTGATCGACGCCGACCTGCGGCCCGAGGGCAGGCAGGGGCCGCTGGCGCGCACGCTCGCTTCCTACACCGCGTACTACCGGCGCTGGTCCACCGGCTGGGAGGCGCAGGCACTGCTGCGCGCGGCGCCGGTGGCGGGCGACGCGCAGCTCGCGGCCCGGTTCATCGCCGCGGTCGATCCCCTGCGCTATCCCGAGTCCGGGCCGGTGGAGGCCGAGGTGCGCGAGATCCGCACGCTCAAGGCGCGGATGGAGTCCGAGCGGCTGCCGCGCGGGGCGGACCGGATGCTGCACACCAAACTCGGCCCGGGCGGCCTTTCCGACATCGAGTGGGTGGCCCAGCTGCTGCAGCTGCGCCACGGCGCCGCCCATCCCGCCCTGCGCAGCACCGGGACGCGCGCCACCCTCGCCGCGGCGGCCCAAGCGGGCCTGCTCGACGTCGAGGACGCGGAACTGCTCGACGAGGCCTGGACGCACACCTCCTTGCTGCGCAACGGAATCACGATCGTGCGCGGCCGGCCGGGCGACCAGGTCCCGGCCGACGCGCGCGAGCTCGCCGGCATCGCGAGCTACCTCGGCGAGGATGTGGACAGCGAGACCCTGCTCGACAACCACCGCCGCCGCGCCCGCCGCGCCCGCGCCACCTTCGAGCGGCTCTTCTACGACGAGGAATAACCGCGCCAACGCAGCCGATCGCGACGTCACGCGCAGAATCGTCCGCCAGGGCAGGCGATCGCGACGCCACGACGCGCGGATCGCCGCGCCACAACGGGAATCGGCCGCGCCACAACGAGAGGGTCGCGCCTCGGCGGGGGACGGGCACGCGGCGTTCACCGCACCGGCGCCTCCACCAGGCCCAGCTTCTGCGCCTCGAGCCGCACCGCGGCCCCGGATCGCTCGTGCCTGCGGGCGATCTCGGCCCAGCTGAGTTCGCCGTGGACCTCGGCGGTGAGCTGGTCGCGCTCCTCGTCCGTCCACGACAGGCCCGCGTTCTTCGGGTCGCCCGGCCGCCCGCGCGCTCCGGCGCGCCAGCTCAGGGCGGCGACCTCGCTGCGCGGGACGGTGCGTACGACGCTGCCGTTGGTGAGGAAGCACAACTGCTCGCCCTCGAACCGCACGGCCTCGGCGGGGAAGGAGACCGTGACCGGGACTCCGTCCACGGCCAGCCAGGCGGGACCGGAGTTGGCGGCGAGTTCCAGTTCGATCTGGTTCGACATGACAATGCCTCCCGAGTAGTCGTCACATGACCCTAGGTCACTTCATCGACTATCTCAGGAGGCACTGACAAAAACGGATACTCCGGGGCATCCCCCGTCACACCCGGCACTGCGCTCCTCGGCTCCGCGGATCTCACACGGTGCGTCGGAACTAGTTCAAGCTCGTACTGGTCTTCCGGTCGGCTTCAGCCGGCGTACTTCTGCACCAGGGCACCGAGCCGCGGCAGGGCGGACTCGACGTTCTTGACGCCGCTCGGACGCACGGCGTTGTAGGCCTTGCGCAGCGGAGCACGCTCCGAGTTGGCGGCGCGCGCGTCGGTCACGGACAGCAGTGCCTCGGAGACCTCCGCGCCGCGCCCGGCCAGGTAGTCGCCGAAGGAACCGCCGCCGTTGGCCGCGAAGTCCACCCAGTACGGCTGCAGCTTCTCCAGGAAGTCCGGGAGGAGTGCGTCGATGACGTCCTTGACGATGTTCGAGGCGAACGCGGTGACGGTCTTGTAGGCACCCTTGATGATCAGGCCCTTCTCCGACACCTCCTCCTCGACCAGGGTCACCGCGTCGGCGATGACGTTCGGGCGGACGTCCGGGGCGAGCAGGGCTTCCTGCAGGGTCTCGGCCATGTGTGGCTTCTTCTCCTTGACGTGCTGGGGATTTCCCCCCCTCAGGGTTCGCACAGGCTACCAGTTTCCCCGTGCCTTTTGGGACCCCGGCCATACCCTTTCGTCGCGTACCTAGTCCTGCGGCGTAAGGATTTTTCCGGCATGCGTCGGGGCGTTCACGCGAGGTTCAGCGACCGGGCGATCAGCAGCCGCTGGACCTCGCTGGTGCCCTCGCCGATCTCCAGGATCTTCGCGTCCCGGTAGAAGCGGCCGACCGCGTACTCGTTCATGAAGCCGTAGCCGCCGAAGATCTGGGTGGCCTCGCGGGCGTTGGCCATGGCCGCCTCCGAGGCCACCAGCTTGGCGATCGAGGCCTCCTTCTTGAACGGCTTGCCCGCTCCGAGCAGGCCCGCGGCGTGCCGCCAGGCCAGCCGGGCGGTGTGCGCGCGGGCCTCCATGTCGGCGATCTTGAACTGGATCGCCTGGTACTCGCCGATCTTGTGGCCGAAGGCCGAGCGGTCCTTGACGTAGCGCAGCGACTCGTCCACGCAGCCCTGGGCCAGACCGGTGGACAGGGCGGCGATGGCGATCCGGCCCTCGTCCAGGATCCGCAGGAACTGGGCGTAGCCGCGGCCGCGCTCGCCCAGCAGGTTCTCGGCCGGGACGCGGCAGTTGTCGAAGGTAAGGCCGTGTGTGTCCGAGGCGCACCAGCCGACCTTGGAGTAGGCCGGCTCCACGATCAGCCCCGGGCTGCCGCTGGGCACCAGCACGCAGCTGAGCTCGGTCCGGCCGTCCGGCTCGCGGCCGGTCACCGCCATCACCGTGATCAGGGACGTGATATCGGTGCCGGAGTTGGTGATGAAGGACTTCGAGCCGTTGATCACCCAGTTGCCGGTGGCCGGGTCCTCGCCCGCCTTGGTGCTCACCGCGCCCGCGTCCGAGCCGCCCTCGGGCTCGGTCAGGCCGAACGCGGCCAGCCGCTCGCCCCGGCACAGCTCCGGCAGCCACCGCGTCTTCTGCTCCTCGGTGCCGAAGCGGTAGACCGGCATCGAGCCCAGGCTCACCCCGGCCTCGAGCGTGATCGCGACCGAGGAGTCGGCCCTGGCCAGTTCCTCCAGCGCGATGCACAGGGCGAAGTAGTCCCCGTCCATCCCGCCGTACTCGCTCGGGTAGGGCAGGCCGAACAGGCCCATCCGGCCCATCGCGGCGATGATCGGGTACGGGAAGGCGTGCCGCTCGTAGTAGTCCCCGATGACCGGGGCCACCTCCTCGCGGGTGAAGGCCTCCACGGCCTTGCGCAGGTCCTCGTACTCCGCGGGCAGGGTGGGGTCGGTCATGGCGGTCATCCGTTTCCGTTCACGGTGGTGGTGGAAGCGGTCCTGCCCCGGGTGAGGGCCTGGACGGCGCGGGAGGGAGCGGGACGGCCCAGGATGTCGGCCATCCAGCCGGAGGTCTCGACCAGCTTGCGCAGGTCGACGCCGGTGGTGATGCCGAGTCCGTCGAGCATCCACACGAGGTCTTCGGTGGCCAGGTTGCCGGTGGCGGACTCGGCGTAGGGGCAGCCGCCGAGTCCCCCGGCGGAGGAGTCGACGGTGGCGATCCCGGCCTGGAGCGCGGCGTAGGTGTTCGCCAGCGCCTGGCCGTAGGTGTCGTGGAAGTGCACGGCGAGCCGGTCCCTGGCCACGCCGCGGCGCTCCAGCGCGTCGATCAGGGTACGGACATGGCCGGGGGTGGCGGTGCCGATGGTGTCGCCGAGGCTGACCTGGACGCAGCCGGCCGCTATCAGCCGCACGACCACGTCGGCCACCGCGCGCAGTGCGACCGGGCCCTCCCACGGGTCGCCGAAGCACATCGAGACGTAGCCGCGGGCGCGCATGCCGCGGGCCAGGGCCTGCTGCAGCGTGGCCTCGATCTCGAGCATCGACTGTTCCATGGTCGAGTTCAGGTTCTTGGCCGCGAAGGTCTCGGTGGCGGAGGCGAACACCGCGATGTCCTTGGCTCCGGCCGCGGCCGCGCGCACCAGGCCGCGGCGGTTGGGGACCAGGACCGGGAAGCGGGTGTGGTCGTTGAAGCCGTGGCGCCCGAGCAGCGGCATCAGCTCGTCCGCGTCGGCGAGCTGCGGCACCCACTTCGGGTGCACGAAGCCGGTGGCCTCGATCATCCACAGGCCCGCGTCGGCGAGGCGGGCGATGAACTCGGCCTTGGCCTCGGTGGGCACGAGCGCCGCCTCGTTCTGCAGGCCGTCGCGCGCGCCCACCTCGTAGACGGTCACCCGCTGCGGGAGCCCGTGCTGGCTCAGCTTCTGCGGCAGTCCGGGGATCATGAGCCCACCTCCACGTGGAACAGCCGGTGCCCCAGCGGCACCTGCTCGCCGACCGCGGCGCCCACCTCGGTCACCAGGCCGTCGCAGGGGGCTGTGAGCGTGTGCTCCATCTTCATCGCCTCGAGCACCCCCAGCGGCTCTCCGGCGGTCACCCGCTGGCCGACGCTCGCCTTCACGGCCAGCACCGTACCCGGCATCGGCGCGCGCACCGTGCCGTCCGCCTCGGCCTCGGCGTCGCCCGGGCCGCCGGGCAGGCCGGTCTCGGCCCGGGCCGGCGCCGGGGGAGCGCCCAGCCGCCAGCCGTCGCGGGCGTCGAACGGGGAGGGCCCGTCCGGGCGCAGCCGCGGGTGGAACGGCAGGTCGGGGTGGGTGTCGAGCCAGGAGGTGTCCAGGGCGGCGTCGGCGAACTCGGCCGAGCCGAGCAGCGTGCGCAGGAACGGCAGATTCGTGATCAGGCCGCTGATCTCGGTCTCGGCCAGCGCGGCCAGCAGGGCCAGCCTGGCCGCCTCGCGGTCGCGGCCGTGCGCGGTGATCTTCGCGACCATCGGGTCGTAGTACGCGGTGACCTCGCCGCCGCCGCGCAGGGCGGTGTCCACGCGCAGGGCGCCGGCGTCGCCCGGCACCGGCCAGCGCACGTGCTCGGCCGTGCCGGCCTGGGGCAGGAAGCCGTGCTCGGCGTCCTCGGCGTAGACGCGGACCTCGATGGCGTGCCCGTCCGGCCGCGCGGACAACTCCGGCAGCGGTTCGCCGCGGGCCACCCGGATCTGAAGCTCCACCAGGTCCAGGCCGGTGACCAGCTCGGTCACCGAGTGCTCGACCTGAAGCCGGGTGTTGACCTCGAGGAAGAAGAACTCTTCGCCGGACACGATGAATTCCACCGTGCCCGCGTTGACGTAGCCGACCTCGCGGCACAGCCGTACCGCCGCCTCCAGCAGCCGCTCGCGCAGTGCCGGGCTGATCGTCGGCGCGGGGCTCTCCTCCACCACCTTCTGGTGCCGGCGCTGGACCGAGCAGTCGCGCTCGCCCAGATGCAGCACGGTGCCGTGGGTGTCGGCGAGGATCTGCACCTCCACGTGCCTGCCGTGCTCGAGGTAGCGCTCGACCAGCACGGTGCCGTCGCCGAAGGCGGACAGGGCCTCGCGTCCGGCGGCGGCGAGGGCGTCCGGCAGCTCGGCCGGGTCGCGCACGATCCGCATGCCCTTCCCGCCGCCGCCCGAGGCCGCCTTCACCAGCACCGGGAAGACTTCGGCGGGCACCGCTCCGGGCTCGTAGGCGCGCAGCACCGGCACCTGCGCCCGCTCGGCGAGCTCGCGGGCGGCGTCCTTGCGTCCGAGCGCGGAGATCACTGCGGCGGGCGGGCCGACGAAGACCAGCCCGGCCGCGTGGCAGGCCTCGGCGAAGCCGGCGTTCTCGGACAGGAAGCCGTAGCCCGGGTGCACCGCGTCGGCCCCGGCCACGCGGGCGGCCTCGAGCACGGCGGCGACGTCGAGGTAGGACTCGGCCGCGGGGGCCGGGCCGAGCCGGACCGCGGCGTCGGCGGCCCGCACGTGCGGGGAGGCGGCGTCGGCGTCGGAGTAGACCGCGACCGTGCGCAGGCCCATCGCCCGCGCGGTGCGGATCACCCGCAGTGCGATCTCGCCCCGATTGGCCACCAGTATCGTGGTGACCGGCGCGTTCTGAGAGTTCGTCATGCTTGTCCGCCCCCTACATCCGGAAGACGCCGTAGCCGACCGGCTCCGGCTCGGCGTACGCGGTGGCCGCGAGCGCCAGGCCGAGCACCCGCCGGGTGTCGAGCGGGTCGATGATCCCGTCGTCCCACAGCCGCGCGGTCGAGTAGTACGGCGAACCCTGCGTCTCGTACTGGTCCCTGATCGGCTTGCGGAAGGCCTCCTCGTCCTCGGCGCTCCACTGCTCGCCGCGCGCCTCGAGCCCCTCGCGGCGCACCGTGGCCAGCACCGTCGCGGCCTGCTCGCCGCCCATCACCGAGATCCGCGCGTTCGGCCACATCCACAGGAACCGAGGGTCGTAGCCGCGGCCGCACATGCCGTAGTTCCCGGCGCCGAAGGAGCCGCCGATCACGACGGTCAGCTTGGGCACGGTCGCGCAGGCCACCGCGGTCACCAGCTTCGCGCCGTCGCGGGCGATGCCTCGGTTCTCATAGTCCTTGCCTACCATGAAGCCGCTGATGTTCTGCAGGAAAAGCAGCGGGACGCGCCGCTGCTGGCAGAGCTCGATGAAGTGCGCGCCCTTGACCGCGGACTCGCCGAACAGCACCCCGTTGTTGGCCAGGATGCCCACCGGGTAGCCCTGGATCCGGGCGAAGGCGCACACCAGCGTCTCGCCGTAGCGGGCCTTGAACTCGTGCAGCACCGAGCCGTCCACCAGACGGCGCATCACCTCGCGCACGTCGTAGGGGATGCGCGGGTCGGCCGGGACCAGGTCGTAGAGCTCTGCCGGGTCGAGCGCGGGCTTGAGGGGCGGCTCGGGCCGCAGCCAGGGCTCGGCCGGCGGGAGCGTGGCCACCGCGGCGCGCAGCAGGTCGAGTGCGTGCGCGTCGTCCTCGGCGAGGTGGTCGGCCACCCCGGACAGCCGGGTGTGCACATCCGCGCCGCCGAGCTCCTCGGCCGTGACCACCTCGCCGGTGGCCGCGCGCACCAGCGGCGGGCCGCCGAGGAAGATCGTGCCCTGATTGCGCACGATCACGGTCTCGTCGCTCATCGCGGGCACGTAGGCGCCGCCGGCCGTGCACGAGCCGAGCACCGCGGCCAGTTGCGCGATGCCCGCGCCGGAGAGCCTGGCCTGGTTGTAGAAGATCCGGCCGAAGTGCTCGCGGTCCGGGAAGACCTCGTCCTGCAGCGGCAGGTAGGCGCCGCCGGAGTCGACCAGGTAGATGCACGGCAGCCGATTGTCCGCGGCCACCTGCTGCGCACGCAGGTGCTTTTTGACCGTCATCGGGTAGTAGGTGCCGCCCTTGACCGTGGCGTCGTTGGCCGCGATCACGCACGGACGCCCGGCCACCCGGCCGATCCCGGCCACCAGGCCGGCCGCGGGGATCGGGCCGCCGTGTTCGCGGTAGAGCCCGTAGGCGGCCAGCGGGGCGAGTTCGAGGAAGGGGGAGCCCGGGTCGAGCAGCCGGTCCACCCGGTCGCGCGGCAGCAGTTTGCCGCGGGCCAGATGCCGGGCCCGGGAGCGTTCGTCCCCGCCGAGGCGTACCTCGGCCAGGCGCTCGCGCAGTCGCTCGGTCAGTTCGCGCAGCGTCGGAGACAGCGTGGGACTGGACGGCACCGTTGCCGCCTTTCCTGATGCAGGCCGGGCGCTCGTGGTGCCCGACTGTGTGATCGGCCGGAGGTGTACGGCTCTGGTACCCATCAGTAACACAGTCCACGCCGCGAAGGAAAGCGCGCCGCCGAACGGGGTGGGTGGCGGTCCGGCCCGACGTGCGGGCGAGGCGGCGCTAGGCCGGCGCCGGGCGTCCGGGCAGGGCGTCGGTGATGCGCAGGGTCGAGACCTCGGGCAGGACGCGCGCGACGGTGTCGAAGTCCTTGTCGTCGTGCAGGACCACCAGCCCTCGGGCGGCGGCGGTGGCGCACAGGACGAGGTCGAGGACCCCGGCCGAACGTGCGCCCCGGCGAGGGTGAGCTTGTACTGCGCGGTGTCGATCCAACCGAACGCGTCCTTGGGCACCGGGACGTGCTCGGCGTCGGCCTCGTTGCTCGGCCGCTCGGCCAGGCGGCGGAAGGCGCTCATCCGGCTCGAGTCCGCCACGCCGCCGAACGGGTGAGCCTCGGCCGCGCCTGTCCGGGTGCGCCGGGCGGGTCTTCCTAGACTGGCGGAGCGAGTGGGCGGATCGGGACGAAGCGGGACCGAGTGTGGACGGGAGCCGGGGTGGCTGGATCGCCGGGCAGGGCGCGGGCGGGGCGTTCACCGGTGGCCCGGGTGCGCCTGCCGCGCCGAGCGCGCCTCGGGGCCCGCACGGTGTTCGGGGCGGCGGCGGCGCTGGTGCTCATCGGGGCGGGCAGCGGGTACTTCTTCGAGCGCGAGGTGGTCGGCTCGCTCACCACCTCCAACGCGCTGGTCGGGCTCGGCTCGCGCCCGGAGGCTGACCAGAACATCCTGCTCATGGGCCTGGACTCGCGCAAGGACATGAACGGCAACGACCTGCCCACCGACATCCTGGACAAGCTGCACGCCGGCTCCAGCAGCGACGTCGGCGGCTACAACACCAACACCCTGATCCTGCTGCACGTGCCCGCGGACGGCGCGCGCGCCACCGCCCTTTCCATCCCCCGGGACGACTACGTCGACCTGCCGGACCACCTGGGCAAGCACAAGATCAAGGAGGCCTACGGGCGGGCCAAGGAGGCGGCCGAGGAGAAGGCCCGCGCCTCGGGCGTGGGCAACCCGGCCACGCTCGAGCAGCTCGGCCGCGAGGCCGGGCGGCAGGCCGCGATCGAGGCGGTGCAGAACCTGCTCGGCGTGCAGGTGGACCACTTCGCCGAGATCAACCTGGCCGGGTTCTACGATCTGGCCAACGCGCTCGGCGGGGTCACCGTGTGCCTGCGCCAGCCCGCCCACGACTCCTACTCCGGCGCGAACTTCCCGGCCGGGGTGCAGACCCTCGACGGCCAGCAGGCGCTCGCCTTCGTGCGTCAGCGGCACAACCTGGCCGGCGGCGACCTGGACCGGACGCACCGTCAGCAGGCCTTCCTGGCCTCGGCCGTGGCCAAGCTGGACGCGGCCGGGGTCTTCGGCGACCTCGGCAAGCTCGGCGCGCTGCTGGACGTGGCGCACCGGGACGTGGTGGTGGACGCCGGATTCGACCCGCTCGCGTTCCTGCGCCAGGCCGGCGCGGTCACCTCGGGCGACGTGCGTTTCTTCACGTTGCCGATCAAGGGCTTCGCCACCGTGGGCGGCGAGTCGGTCAACCTCATCGACCCCACCCAGGTGCGCACCGTCGCCCAGCGCCTGCTGGCCGGGCTCAGCGCCGAGCCGGGCGGCGGGACGAGCGCGCAGAGCCTGCCGATGGCCACGCACGAGGTCGTCCGGAGCACGCCGACGCCCAAGCCGGCCCTCACGCCCACGCCCGCCCCGACGCGGCCGACGCAGCATCAGGGCAAGCCGCGTCACACGCCCGTCCCCTCGCCCCCGGCGCACGCCTCGACGC
>NZ_JAGSOG010000229.1 GCF_018139695.1 Actinospica durhamensis
GTCAACGAGCGCATCGCCGCAGCCAGAGTCCCGATCGCCACATAAGCTCACAAGACCCCGGCCGACGACTTACCCTGCACAAAAACTCAGGACAACCCTCCAAGTTTCACAAACAAAGGTGCCCTAGCGCAGTGCGTCGGCGACGGGGCCGAGGGCGAGGGCAGGCAGGAAGGTGAGGCCGACCAGGACGAGGGCGCTGAAGACGGTCAGGCCGGCGAACATCGGGCCGGTGGTGCGCACGGAGCCTGCGGTCACCGCGACCGGGCGCTGGCGGGCGAGGGCTCCGGCGAGCGCGAGGACGAAGATCATCGGCAGGAAGCGGCCGAAGAGCATCACCAGCGCGAGGGCCACGTTGTACCAGGTGGTGTTGCCGTTCAGGCCGGCGAACGCGGAGCCGTTGCTGTTGGCCGAGGAGGTGAAGGCGTAGAGCACCTCGGAGAAGCCGTGCGGTCCGACGTTGTTCATCGAGGCGCGCTCGCCGGGGCGCGACATCGCGAGCGCGGTGCCGGCGAGCAGGACGAACGGGCTGGAGAGGTAGTAGAGGGCGACGTACTTCATCTCCTGCGGGGTAACGCGCTTGGCCGTGAACTCCGGGGTGCGCCCGACCATCAGGCCGCCGAGGAAGACCGCGACCAGCGCGACCATGAGCAGGCCGTACAGGCCGCTGCCCACCCCGCCCGGGGAGATCTCGCCGAGCATCATCGCGGCCATGAGCAGGCCGCCGCCGAACGCGGTGAAGCTGTCGTAGCTCGCCGCGCCCGCGCCGTCCGCGGACGAGGTCGCCGAGATGCCGAACAGCGAGGACCCGCTGACTCCGAACCGGGTCTCCTTGCCGTTCATCGCGGCGCCGGCGGCCGTGGTGGCGATGCCGGAGCCGTGGATCTCGGAGTACATCGTGAGCGCGGTGAACAGCAGGAACAGGGTTCCAGCGACGGCCAGCAGGGTGTAGCCGGCGCGCACGGATCCGACCATGCGACCGTAGGTGCGCAGTATCGCGGTGGGCACCAGCAGCATGAGCAGGATCTCGAGGGCACTGGTGGCGCCGTTCGGGTTCTCGAACGGGTGGGCGCTGCTGGCGTTGAAGAACCCGCCGCCGTCGCCCGAAATCAGCTTGATCGGCTCCCATACGGCGACCGGGCCACCGGGGATCGAGGCGGTGGTCCCGTTGGCGAGGGTGGTGGTGTGCCAGGCGTTCCAGTTGTCGATGACTCCACCCGCGATAAGCAGCACGCCCGCGACGACGCTGAGCGGCAGCAGCACTCGGATACATGCGCGGGTGAAGTCGACCCAGAAGTTGCCCAGCTCGCTCGTCTCGCGCCGGACCAGGCCGCGCACCAGCGCGAGGGAGACGGCCAGCCCAACGGCGGCAGAGGCGAACGCCTCGATGCCCAGGCCGGCGATGACGGCGACGTAGCCGGTCGTGGTCTCGCCGGCGTAGTTCTGCCAGCTGGTGTTGGTGACGAAGGAGACCGCGGTGTCCCAGGCCAGCGTGGGGCTCAGGCCGCGGTTGCCCTGGCTGTAGGGCAGCAGGGCCTGGAGCCGCAGGATCAGGTAGAGCACCAGGACCCCGACGGCGGACAGGGCGAAAACCGAGCGCAGGTACTGGGCCCAGTTCTGCTCGCTGTCGGCGTCGACCCCGACGAACCGGTAGATCCACCGTTCAATGCGCCAATGCGGCTTGGCCGCGCCCGGCTCCGCTGACCGCTGCCGATCGGTGTGGGACGGGGTGACCGCCAGGTGACGGAAGATGTAGTCGCCGAGCGGGATGTGCAGTAGGACGAGGGCGCCGATCACGGCGATGGCCTGGCAGACGCCTGCCTCGGTGTCGGTGAAGGTCACCGCGCGCCTCCACCGCACATAGCCAGAGCGGGGAGGACCTCGCGGCGACGGGCCGTACCAGTCGGACTTCTCAGAGGACCGTAGGCCGGACTGCTCATACGACCGCGCCGCCCGGTATCCGGCGGTTCCTCGAAGACGGCACACTCATGCACGGGTATCCACTCCCTGGTTCGCAGAACCCTCCGACGGGCGGACTGGCAGAGTGAAACTAGACCCGGGCGACGCCGTCGAAGCCGATGCAGACGACATCCTCACGCCCGAGGCCGAATGCTGACGGGATCTCGGCGGCGACCGGCGTTGAATCGGTGCATAGATTCCCTCGAACGCCTTTACGCTCGCGCCGCCGCTGACGCACCGTACCGCCGTGAACAGGGTCCACCGGGACATTCAGGAGCATGCCCGCGGCGCAGCCCGCGCGCGCATCGGCCGCCGGATCGTCGGCGACACACTGCGGCAGTTGAGGCTGTGGACCGCCGTACTCGCCGCGCTCGCGGTGGCGCTCGGCGGCGTCTTCGCGCTCGCGCTCGGGCGCGACTCGGCCGGATTCTCCGGCCTTCAGGCGCGCACCGCCGAGGTCTCGGCGACCGGCGATTTGTACTACGAGCTCAACGACATGGACGCGCAGGCGGCCAACGCGCTGCTGGTCGGGTTCCATCCGGCCGATCCGTCGATGGTGCCCGCCGCGGTCAACGCCGCGGCGTCCACCTCCGCATACGGGAGCGACCGTTCGAAGGCCGACGCCGATCTGGCGCTGATCGCCCGCAATCCGCAGCTGACCGGGCAGGCCGAGCACTTGATCGACGACCTCGGCGGCTACGAGGCTCTGATCGCCCAGGCTCTCTACGTGGATCAGAACACCGCCGACGAACAGCCGGCCGCTCCCCCGGCCGCGGCCCTGGACGCATATACCCGGGCGTCGTCCATGCTGCACACCGCGCTGCTGCCCTTGTCACTCGGCATCACCGACGCGGACAGCGCCACGGTGGACGGCTCCTACGCCGGCGAGCACTCGGCGGCCGTCGGCTTCGGCTACGCCGTTCTCGCCCTCGCACTGGTCTCCGCGCTCGCGCTGTACCTGGGCAACCGGTACCACGCCCGCAGGTTCCGGCGTCGTATCAGTGCGCTGGCGGGTGCGCTCGTCGTCTCGCTCGTGCTCGGCGGACTCGGCCTGACCGTGCAGCTGGGCGCGGCCGCCCACCTGCACGAGGCGAAGCAGGAAGCGTACGACTCCATCAATGCCCTCACCCGTGCGCGGGCGGTGTCCGACGACGCCAACGCGGACGAGAGCCGCTGGCTGCTCGAGGGTCGTTCGGCCGCGTTGCAGGCCTCTTTCTTCCAGAAGATCGGCACGGTGGCCGGGGTGTCGGGCGTCTCCGCCGAGGACGCGGGCGCCGATCCGCACGCCTATTACTCCGGCCTTTCCGGGGCTGTCGGTGAGTTGCGCCTCGACGCGGCGGCCGACTCCGTCTCCCACGTGACGATCGACGGCTATCTCGGGACCGAGCTGAACAACATCACGTTTCCGGGCGAGGCCACGGCCGCCTACAGCGCGGCGCGGGCGTTCGACTCCTATGTCCAGGACGACGCCACCATCCGCGCGGACGCGGCGAGCGGCAATGCGGCCGGCGCGGTGGCGTTCGACATCGGCGTCCAGCCCGGAGCGTCGAACTACGCGTTCAATCAGTACATGACTGAACTCGGGACGGTGATCCAGATCAACCAGGCCGCGTTCACGGCGGGAATCGCGGCCGGCGAGAGCGGCATCGGTGTGCCCACGTGGGTCTTATTGATCGTCGGAGAGCTGCTCATGCTGCTGCTGATCACCGAGGCGGCCCGGGTGCGGCTGCGTGAGTACCACTGAGCCCGGCACTGCCCGCCCCTCTGCTCTCGCGGCCGGCGCTCTCTCACGGCCGTTGAGTTTCCGTAGAGGCCCGGCGCGGCGCTTGCCCGGGCGGCGCGCCGGTAGTGTGCTTGACCTGGGTTCCTACGGTGAGCCGGGAAGACTGGTCGGCGCGTGAGTGCTCCGCACTGAGCACGGCACACGGAGGTGTCGAGCATGCGTTTCGCTCTGCCGATCGCGTTCGTCGTCTGCCTGGTCGCGCTGATCGCGATCTCCCCGCACCTCGAGCCGCGGCGGCTGCGCGCCCGGACGCGGGCGATCGCCGAGACCCTGCGCGCCGAACGCGGCTTCCGCGACGGGTCGAAGGCATCCTGGGCGCAGGCGCGCGCCACCGGGTGGCCGCCGTTCCACTACGGCAAGCACCCGGAGCTCGACGATCTGCTGCTCGGCACCCTCTACGGCCTGCCGGTGCGCATCGCCGGCTACGAGGTCGTGCACACCGGCGCCCGGCACCGCTACGGCCTGGCACTGGTCGTGCTGCCGCGCCCTGTCCCGTGGCTGGAAGTACGCGGGCAGCGGCCGTTCAGCGCCGCGCGCGTGCCCGAGCACATTCCCGACGGGCAGGTGACCCTCGGGGTGGCGACGTTCGATGCGGTCTGGAGCGTCTACGCCGAGAGCCCGGACGTGCTGCGCGAGGCCGCCGGCTCGACCGCGCTGACCCAGAGCATGCTGGGTGCGCCGACGCGATTCTCCTGGCGGATGAGCGAGACCGAACTGCTGCTGTGGAAGCGCGACGGCTGGTCGGATGCGCCGGAGCTGCTCGCCAGCATCGGCTGTGTGGCGAACCTGCTCGGGCTCGCCGACACCGATGTTCCCGCTCTCATCTGACACATGCGAGCCGCGGCGGCCGCGGCTGCCGGGGCGTCGCGGCAGCCATGGACAACGCCCGACTTGATTGATAAACCGGTATTATGTTCGCTTTTGTGGGCAAGCGCCGCGATCGCATCGCGGTGATCTGCGCGCTGGTGATTCCGCCGGCCGTGTGCGCGGTGCTGATCCCGACCCGCACCAGCCTGCCGAACACCGACGCCGCGCTGGTGTTGGTGGCGTTCACGGTCGCGGTGGCAGCATTCGGCAACCGTTTCGCGGGATACCTCGCCGCGCTCGGTACGGCACTGTGGTTCGACTTCTTCCTCACCATCCCGTACTACCGGCTGGACATCACCCACCGCACCGATATCCAGACCACGGTCCTGATCCTGCTCGTGGGCGTGGCCGTAACCGAACTCGCGGTCGCCGCGCGCCGACGCGGCCGGGTCGTCGCGGTCGACGAGTCGCTGCTCGCGGTCGTGCAGTCCACCGCCGGGCTGGTCGCGCGTGGCGAACGGGCCGACGCAGTGACCGCCCAGGCCTGCGTCCAGCTGCGGGCCGTGCTCGGCGCCCGCGATTGCGTGTTCGACCCCGCGCCCGCGCGCGTACGCGGCCTGCGACTCGAGCCCGACGGCTCGCTGCGCTGGGGCGCGGCGCACTGGGACCTGGCCGAGAACGGCTTCCCCGACGAGAAGTACGACATCTGCGCCCGGCACGAGGGCGAGGTCTACGGCGCCTTCACCCTCACTCCGGTCCCGCACACCGCGCCGAGCGTGCACGCCCGCCGCACCGCGGTCGTGCTCGCGGACCTGGCCGGGGCGGCCGTCGCGACCGAGCGCACGCCCCGGCACATCTGAGGGCTCACCTCGTGACGCTCACGGCGGCCGCGCCCCAGGCGCCGCGCCCTCAGGGAGCGAACCGGTAGCCCATGCCAGGCTCGGTCAGCAACTGGCGCGGGTGCGAAGGCACGGGCTCCAGCTTCTGACGCAGCTTGGCCATGTAGAAGCGCAGGTAGTTCGTCTCCGATTCGTAGGACGGGCCCCACACCTGCTGGAGCAGCTGCTTGCCGGACACGAGGCGGCCGGGGTTGCGCACCAGGACCTCGAGCACCGCCCACTCGGTCTTGGTCAGGTGCACCGATTCGGGCGCCTCGGCCGGGGCGTCCGGACGCTTGGCTACCGTCTTGGCCGCCAAATCCACGCTGAAGTGGCCGATCAGGACGGTCGGTTCGCGCGCGCTGACGGCGGCGTCCGCCTCCGCGCGCCGTTGCAGGGCCCTGAGCCGGGCCATGAGCTCGTCCATGGAGAAGGGCTTGGTGACGTAGTCGTCCGCGCCGGCGTCCAGGGCGTCGACCTTGTCCGCGGCGTCGGCGCGGCCGGACAGCACGAGGATGGGGACCTTCGTCCAGCCGCGCAGGCCGGCGATGACGTCGGTGCCGTCCATGTCCGGTAGGCCGAGGTCGAGCACCACCAGGTCGGGCAGGTGCCGGGCGGCGACTTCGAGGGCCGAGGCGCCGTCGGCGGCGACCACGACCTCGTACCTGCGGGCCGACAGGTTGATTCTCAGGGCCCGCATCAGCTGCGGCTCGTCGTCGACCACCAACACCCGGATCATCCGATGACCTCCTGCGTCTGTGCCGCGCCGGGCGGAACAGGCTGCTGATCCCGGCCCCGGCATTGCTCGTCGTCGTACTGCCCGTCGTGCTCGTCGTGCTCGTCTTCGCGCAGGGGCATCGAGCCCGCGGGCGCGGCCGGGATGGACAGCACCATGGTCACGCCGCCGCCCGGTGTCTCCTCGGGCAGCAGGGTGGCGCCCATCACCTCGGCCAACCCTCGCGATAGGGCGAGCCCGAGGCCGACGCCGGTGGTGTTGTCCCGGTCGCCGAAGCGCTGGAACGGACGGAAGAGCAGATCCCAGTCCTCCTCCGGGATGCCGGGCCCGCGGTCGATCACCCGCACCTCGACGCGGTCACCGAGGGCTGAGACGGTGACCGTGACCGGCGAGTCGGTGTGCTTGGTGGCGTTGCCGACCAGGTTCGCGATGACGCGCTCGAGCAGCGGCGCGTCCACCAGGCCGCTGGGCAGGTCGAGATCCGGCGGCTCGAGACGCACGCGCCCCGCGGCCTCGGGAACGTCGTCGATGGCGCGCGGGACGATGTCCTCGATCGCGGCGGGCTCCAGCCGCGGCTTGAGCGCGCCCGCCTGCAGCCTGGACATGTCCAGCAGGTTCTCCACCAGGCGGGGTGAGCTTGTCAAGCGACTCCTCGGCCGCCTCGAGCAGCTCCACCCGGTCCAGCGCCGGAAGCTCAAGGTCGGGGTCGCGCAGCGTGCTGATCGAGGCCTTCGCGGCGGCCAGTGGAGTGCGCAGGTCGTGTGAGACGGCGGCGAGCAGCGCGGTACGCATCTTGTCGGCGGCCGCCAGCGTCTGCGCCGTGGCCGCCTCGCGGGCCAGGCGGCGGCGCTCCATCGCGGCGGTGGCCTGTGCGGCGAACGCGGCGAGTACGCGCTGGTCGGCGGCCGGTAGAGTACGCCCGCGCAGCGCGAGCACCGCGCCCGGACCGGCGTCGATCACGGTGTCCGCGCCGCCGGGGCTCAGGGCCGGGTCGGTCCCGGTAGCCGCGACCAACGTCCAGTGCGAGGGGTCGTCGTTCTCGTCCGGCAGCCGCGGCCCGTCCGGATCCGCCCGCTGCAGCAGACCCACCGAAGCCATGGAGAAGGTCTCGCGGAACCGTTCGAGCAGAGCGGCGATCGCCTCGTCCCCGCGCAGGACCGCGACCGCGAACGCGTTGAGCGTCTCCGCCTCGGCCGAGGCGTGCGCGGCGCTGCGGGTCTGTTTGATCGCCAGGTTCACCACCGAGGCCACGGTCAGCCCGACGATGACGAACACGACCAGCGCGATCGCGTTGTTCGCCTCCCCGATCGTGATCGAGTGAATGGGCGGAATGAAGAAGTAGTTGAGCAGCAGCGAGCTCCACAGCGCCGCCACAAAGGCCGAGAACATCCCGCCGAGCCGGGCCACGGCCACCGTCAACGACAGGAACAGCAGCACGTCGCTGGTCAGATTCAGGCCGAGCGGGCCGCTGGTGGAGGTCAGCAGCAGCGTGAGGATCGGCGGGCTGACCAGGCCCGCGGCGACCCCGCGCCAGCCGCCGGCAGTTCCCCAGGCGGCCTGGCGCAGCGGATTGGGCGGCAGCCAGCGGCGCCGGCGCGGCACCGACTCCCGGTGCGTGACCATGTGCACGTCGATGTCGCCGGACAGCATGATCGTGCTCTCGCCCACGCCGCGGCCGGTCAGGAACCGGTTGACCCGGCTGCGCCGCGAGGTGCCGAGCACCAGCTGGGTGGCGTTCTTCGCCTGCGCGAACTCCATCAGGGACCTGGTGACGTCGTCGCCGACGATGGAGTGGTACGACCCGCCGAGGGACTCGACCAGGTGGCGCTGCGCGGCGAGGGCGGTCGCACTGGCGTCCCCGGACAAGCCGTCGGAACGGGCGATGTGCACGGCCAGCAGCTCACCACCCGCGGCCCGCGCCGCGATCCGCGCGGCCCGGCGGATGAGCGCCTCCCCCGACTCGTCACCCGGCAGCGCGATCACCACGCGTTCCCGGGCCTCCCACACCCGGTCGATGCCGTGCTCCTCGCGGTACCGCTGGAGTACCTCGTCCACCCGGTCGGCGACCCACAGCAGCGCCAGCTCCCGCAGCGCCGTGAGGTTGCCAACCCGAAAGTAGTTGCCCAGCGCCGCATCGATCTTCTCGGCCGCGTACACGTTGCCGTGCGCCAGGCGCCGACGCAGCGACTCCGGCGACATGTCGACCAGCTCGATCTGGTCGGCCGCACGCACCACCTCGTCCGGCACCGTCTCGCGCTGCGGCACCCCGGTGATGCGCTGGACCACGTCGTTGAGCGACTCGAGGTGCTGGATGTTGACGGTGCTGATCACCTCGATACCCGCATCCAGCAACTCCTGGATGTCCTGCCAGCGCTTCTCATGCCGACCGCCGGGCACGTTCGTGTGCGGCAGCTCGTCGACCAGCGCTATCTGCGGCCGGCGCGCGAGCACCGCGTCCAGGTCCATCTCCGGAAAATCAATACTGCGATACTCCCGGGACGTGCGCGGGATCAGCTCAAGGCCTTCGGCCATCTTCGCGGTCGCCTCGCGCCCGTGCGTCTCCACATACGCGACCACCACATCCGCACCACGCTCGGCCCGCCGATGGCCCTCCTCGAGCATCTTGAACGTCTTGCCCACCCCGGGCGCCGCCCCGAGATAGACCCGCAACTTCCCGCGCTGACTCACGACCTGTGTACCCCATCCATCGGGACACGCCCTCCCCGCCCGCGCACAGGCGGCCGAGGAGGGCGATGTCAGGGTGACTGAATTGATCGGTTACGTGGTGGTTCTTGGCTCGATTACGAGGTGGCACCGGTTTGGAATGTCGTGGTGCTGGAGTCGCTGCTCGGATACTTCTGGTCGAGGGCGATGTTCAGCGTCGTGGTGTTGACGGCGGGTTCGCCGAGGATGCCGATGTCGCGGCCGGTGGTGTTCTGGTTGATCAGGGCCATGACCTGGTTGACCGTGATGCCGCGGGTGGTGGCGATGCGGGCGGCTTGCTGGTCGGCGTTCTGGGGGGTGATGTAGGGCTCTTCGTCCGAGCCGGACTCGGTCACCGCGTCGGTGGCGACCTGGGCCGCGGTGACGGTGGTGCCGCCGGCCGAGTCGAACGCCGCCATGTTGGTGCGCATGAGCCCGATCAGCTTCGTCAGCGTCGGGTCGTTGGGCCCGAGGTTGTTGCTGCCCGACGCCGTGTAGGTGCAGCCGTCGGCGAGTTGGATGGTGTACCCGCCGACGGTTGCGTCGATGGCGAAGGTGGGGCGGGACTGGAAGTACTTGTTGATCGGGTCGGCGTAGCCGCTGGTGCCGTCCTTCTTGTCCAGCGCGGTCTCGGCCGCGGAGGGGCTCACGAAGGTCTGGCACAGCAGCTTGGAGCCGATGGCCTGGCCTTTGCTGTTGGTGATGAGGGAGCCGTCGGCCTGGTTTTTGAACGCGACCTGTCCGATCCCGGTCATCACGAGGGGGTAGGCGATGCCGAGGATGACGGTGAAGATGAGCATGGCGCGTAGTGCGGCGAGGTGTCGCAGAACGGGTCCGGGGAGCCTGGACATCGGGGTCACCTTCCCATTCCGGGGAGCAGGTGGATGACGAGGTCGAGTGCCTTGATGCCCGCGAAGGGGATGATCAGGCCGCCGACGCCGTAGATCCAGAGGTTGCGGCGCAACAGCGCGGAGGCGGATGCGGGGGTGTACCGGACTCCGCGCAGCGCGAGCGGGATGAGGGCGACGATGATCAGGGCGTTGAACACGACCGCGGACGTGATGGCCGACGCCGGGCTGTAGAGGTGCAGGATGTTGAGCTTCGACAGGCCCGGGAAGACCCCGGCGAACATCGCGGGGAGCATCGCGAAGTATTTGGCGACGTCGTTCGCGATCGAGAAGGTGGTCAGCGCCCTGCGGGTGATCAGGAGTTGCTTGCCGATCTCGACGATCTCGATCAGCTTGGTGGGGTTGGAGTCGAGGTCGACCATGTTCCCGGCCTCCTTCGCGGCGGAGGTGCCGGTGTTCATCGCGACCCCGACGTCCGCCTGGGCCAGGGCGGGGGCGTCGTTGGTGCCGTCTCCGGTCATCGCGACGAGCTTGCCGCCCTCCTGCTCTTTTTTGATCAGGGCGAGCTTGTCCTCGGGGGTGGCTTCGGCCAGGAAGTCATCGACTCCGGCCTCGTCGGCGATGGCCTTCGCGGTCAGCGGGTTGTCCCCGGTGATCATGACGGTCTTGATGCCCATCTTGCGGAGCTCGGCGAACCGCTCCTTTATCCCGTCCTTGACGACGTCCTTGAGATGGATCACCCCGAGGACCTGCGCGCCGGAGCCCTTGACCTGCGCCACGACCAGGGGGGTGCCGCCGGCGGCGGAGATCGCGTCGACGATCTGGCCGACCGCCGGGTCCACGTGCCCGCCGTTGTCGCGCACCCAGTCGCGCACCGCGTTGGCGGCGCCCTTGCGGACCTGGGTGCCGTCGGGCAGGTCGACCCCGGACATGCGGGTCTGGGCGGTGAACTCGATGAACGCCGCGTCGTGCACCTCACGCCCGCGCAGCCCGTAGCGCTCCTTGGCCAGCACCACGATCGAGCGGCCCTCAGGCGTCTCATCCACGAGGGAGCTGAGCTGTGCGGCGTCGGCGAGGTCGTCGATGGTGACCCCGTCGGCCGGCACGAACTCCGAGGCCTGGCGGTTGCCGAGGGTGATGGTGCCGGTCTTGTCCAGCAGCAGCGTGTTCACATCGCCCGCGGCTTCCACGGCGCGTCCGGACATCGCCAGGACGTTGCGCTGTACGAGGCGGTCCATGCCCGCGATCCCGATCGCCGAGAGCAGAGCACCGATCGTCGTCGGGATCAGCGCGACGGTGAGCGCGACGAGGATGACCAGGGACTGCGGGGCGCCGGCGAAGAACGCGAACGGCTGCAGGGTAACCACGGCCAGGATGAACACGATCGTGAGCGAGGCGAGCAGCACGTTGAGCGCGAGCTCGTTCGGGGTCTTCTGCCGCGCCGCGCCCTCGACCAGCGCGATCATCCGGTCGATGAACGTCTCACCCGGCTTCGTCGTGATCTTCACGACGATCTCGTCCGAGAGCACCTTCGTCCCGCCGGTCACCGCGGAACGGTCACCACCCGACTCGCGGATCACGGGAGCTGACTCACCGGTGATCGCGGACTCGTCCACCGACGCCACGCCCTCGACCACGTCCCCGTCACCGGGGATCACCTGGCCCGCGGTGACCACGACGTAGTCCCCGAGCTTGAGCTCGTTCGCCGAGACCACGGCCTCGACCCCGCGGTCCCCGGCCCGGCCCTTGGTCCCGGCCTCGAACGAGGCGATACGCCGGGCGGTGGTCTCGGTCTTGGTCTTGCGCAGCGTCGCGGCCTGGGCCTTGCCCCGGCCCTCGGCCACCGCCTCGGCCAGGTTCGCGAACAGCACCGTCAACCACAGCCACACGGTGATCGTCCACGCGAAGATCGACGGATGCTCGAGCGCGGAGAACGTGGTCAGCACCGAGCCGACCTCCACCACGAACATCACCGGGTTCTTCAACTGCACCCGCGGATCAAACTTCTTGAGCGCATCCGGCAGCGACGTGTAGAGCATCTTCGGGTCCAGCAGACCACCGCCCATGCGGCCGGTCTCCTTGCCCACGTCCGAAGGAGTAATGGCAGACATTTACTTCAATCCCTCCGCCAGCGGGCCCAGAGCCAGAGCCGGGAAGTAGGTGAGACCGACCACGATGAAGATCACGCCGGTCAGCAGGCCCGCGAACAGCGGGGTGTGCGTCTGGAGCGTGCCCGCCGACGCCGGGGTGTGACGCTGTTTCGCCAGCGACCCGGCGAGTGCCAGCACGAAGATCATCGGGAGGAAGCGGCCCAAGACCATCGCGATCCCGCCCGTGGTGTTCCAAAAGTCCGTGTTCCCGGACAGACCCGCGAACGCCGAACCGTTGTTGTTCGCCATCGAGGTGAACGCGTAGAGCACCTCGGAGAACCCGTGCGGCCCCACGTTGTTCATCGACCGGCGCGCCGAGCCCGTCGCCATCGCGATCCCCGTGAACACCAGCGCCACCGACGGGGTCGCCAGAATGTACAGCGCCGCGTACTTCATCTCCGACGGACGGATCTTCTTACCCAGATACTCCGGGGTGCGCCCGACCATCAGACCCGCCACGAACACCGTCACGATCGCCAGGATCAACATCCCGTACAGGCCCGAACCGGTACCGCCCGGCGCGATCTCACCGAGCATCATGTCGAATATCGCCGTACCGCCACCGAGCGCGGAATACGAATCGTGCATCGAGTTCACGGCACCGGTGGAGGTCAACGTCGTCGACGTCGCGAACAGCGCACTGCCCGGCACACCGAAGCGCACCTCCTTGCCGTTCATCGACGAGCCGGCCACCGCCAGCGCACTGCCCCAGTGCCGCTCCTCCATCCACGTCATCGTCGCGGCCGAACCCGCCCAGATCACCGCCATCACCGACAGGATCACGTAGCCCTGCTTATGCGAGCCCACCATCCGCCCGAACGTGCGCGGCAGCGAGAACCCGATACACAGCAGCAGATAGATCTCCAGCCAGTTCGTGAACCCGTTCGGGCTCTCGAACGGATGCGCCGAGTTCGCGTTGAAGATCCCGCCACCGTTCGTGCCGAGCATCTTGATGGCCTCTTGCGACCCGGTCGCCCCCGTATACAGGCTGCCCGAACCGCCGGTGACCGTGTTCACGCTCGTCAGGTGGCTCGAGAGCTCCTGCGGCAGACCCGCCGCGATCAAGATGATGCCGAACACGACCGAGAACGGCAGCAGCAGCCGCAGGTTGATCCGGGTCAGATCCACCCAGAAGTTGCCCACCCGGTCCGTACGCGTCCGCACGAACCCCCGGATCAGCGTCGCCACCACACAGATGCCCACGGCCGCCGAGACGAAGTTCTGCACCGCAAGGCCCAGGAACTGCGCGGTGTAGCCGAGCGTCGACTCACCGACGTAGTTCTGCCAGTTCGTGTTCGTCACGAACGAGGACGCGGTGTTGTACGCGAGATCCGCCTGCATCGCCGGCATGCCCAGCGAGAGCATCAGGTGATCCTGCACCCGCAGGATCACATACAGCAGCAAGATCCCGACGACGGAGATAGCGAGCACCGAGCGGATGTAGACCGGCCAGGTCTGATCCGCCTCCGGGTCAACCCCCATCAGCTTGTAGAGGCCCCTCTCCACCCTCCAGTGCTTCGCGGAGGTCAGGATATGGGCCATGTAATCACCCAGCGGACGGTAGGTCACCGCCAGCGCGAACACGAGCAGACCGGCCTGCAACCAGCCGGAAGTGGCAACGGACACCGTCAGAACCTCTCCGGCTTCACCAGCGCGAGAATCAGATACACACTCAACGCGATCGCGGCGATCAGACCGATGATGTTGTCAGCGCTCAAGACGCTCGACCCCCTTCACGATCAACGCGAGGACGGCGAAGGTCACAATCGTGAGCGCAACGTAAATCACGTCGCCCATCTCAGGACTCCTCTTGACTCGACGGTGGGTTGGTTGGCGCCGGCTGGCTCGCTCAGGAGCGGCGCGCTGCCCGGTTCATCAGGTATGGAACTGCAAGCCCGCTCCCTTGCACCGTTCACATACGCCGCTCTAACGGCCGTTGTGGCTTTCTCCACACCTGCCTGTCAGTGCGCGACCCTTCCGTTATCTGCGCGACGCGCCACAGACATACGCCCGGTTTGTCCCAGTATGGCGAGGCGCGTTGAAAGAGCGTTGAGAGCGCGCCGGGACGCGTTGAGTTCGTGTCAGCAAGCCCGCGTACCGGGGGCCGGGGTGCTGTTCTGAGGGGATGGAGTCGGAGGCTGTCGCACGTGTGATCGTCGGAGTCGACGGCTCCCCCGGGAGCCTCGAAACGCTGCGCTACGCGCTCGCGCTGGCCCGCCGGGCCGAGGCCTCGCTCGTCCCCGTCCTCGCCTGGCAGCCCGGCGGACGGCTCGCCGCGCGCCGTGCACCCTCACCCTCGTACACCCTGCTCCTGCGGGAGTTCGCCGAGACCGAACTGCGGCGCGCCTTCGAACAGGGCCTCGGCGCCCTGCCGCAAGATGTCCAGGTCGAGCCCTGGGCGATCATGGGCGCCCCGGGCCCCGCGCTGGTGGCGGCCGCGAACGGGAGCAACGACCTGCTCATCGTCGGCGCGGGCCGACCCGGCAGGATCCGGCGCACGATGCGCTCCTCGACTGCGCGGTACTGCCTCGACCACGCCACCTGCCCGGTATTCGCGGTCCCACCGCCGCCCCTGCAGGCCCACCTGCCCGCCACCCGGCTGCGCTGGCGGCTCGAGATCGACAACCTGCTCGCGGAGTTGGAGTACGCCGACCCCGGTACCCCGGAAGCGCGCGGGCCTGTCAGAGATCTGTAGCGGGCGTAGAGACCGCGTGAGTTCGGCGTGGAGTCCGCGTGGAGTTCGTTGCCCCGGGCGATCCACGTCGGATTGACTGAGCGTCATGAACGCCACCGTCGTGCCCACGCCGCCGCACAGCGGTCTTCGGCACGACGATCAGCCCCCGCCGCATCCCGGC
>NZ_JAGSOG010000022.1 GCF_018139695.1 Actinospica durhamensis
GTATTGATTACCCAGGGGCACCCGTCTCATGACGGTTTTATGAACGTGGGCGGGGGCGCGCGGGGCGCACGGGCGGCCCGGTGGGCTCCGGGGCTCAGGACAGCTCGGGGTGCGCGAGCGCCCGGGTGACCCGCCCGGTGTGCCGGCCAAGGCCCGCCCGCGTGGTGAGCAGCACGTACGTGTCGCCCGCGCCGATGTGCCGGCCGTGGTCGGGTCGCCAGAGGTAGTCGCGCGCGGCGGGGGAGCGCACCGCGATCACCCGGATCTCGCCGGGGACCTCGATGTCGCGCAGGGTGCGCCCGACCAGCTCCGAGCCCTCCTCGGCGACGAACTCGGCGATGAGCACCACGTGCCGGTGCACCGAGAGCGTGCCCTGCACCTCACGGCCCATCAGCGCCGCGGCGAAGGCCGGGGCGGCCAGGTAGGAGACGGAGCGCGAGGCCGCGTTGGTGAAGGACTGGTAGAGGTGCGCGGCGAAGTCGTCGTCGAACAGGCGCAGCACGATGCGCACGTCCGGGGCGATGGCCCGCGCCTCCAGACACGCCTCCAGGTTGGCCGCGTCGTCCCCGGTCAGCGCGATCACCGCGCGGGCGCGGTGCACCCGAGCCTGGCGCAGATGGTGCTCGAGCGGCGCCTCGCCGGTCAGTACTGGAATGTCCAGCGCCTGAATCGCCAGGATGCCGCGCAGCGAGACGTCGCGTTCGACGCAGACCACCGGGATCCCGAGGCTCTGGAGGAGGGTCGCGACCCGGGTGCCGACGTTGCCCAGGCCGATCACGACCACGTGCCCGCGCACGCCGCGGCTCGGCTGGCGCGGGGCGGTGCGGCGCTGGGACGCGGCGTTCTCGACCAGGACGGCGGTCACCACGGCCATCAGCGGCACCCCGCTGAGCGTGATGGCCACCTGGGCCACCCGCTGCCAGCCCCCGCCGACCCCGGCCGAGCCGGGCTGGCCGTAGACGTCGGGCACCGCGGAGCCGGCCAGGTCGAGCAGCGTCTGGTACACTGCCCAGGCGAACGGCCGGGCCAGCACCCAGATGAGCACGAAGGACCCGATGACCGCGAGCACCGAGCCGAGCAGCACCATCCGCAGCTGGACGCCGGTGAAGAAGCGCACCATGTCGATCAGCCGCCACAGCAGCCGGGAGCCGGGGGAGAAGACCGGCTTCGGCTCCTCGTCCACGAACCGCAGCACCGCCCGGGTACCCGGTTCGACCAGCTGCTGCCGCTCCGTCCGGCCGATCCAGATCGCGGCCGGGCCGGGGGAGTCCGGCAGCATCCGGATACGGGTCAGGTCCTGCCGGTCGATCCGGTCGGCCACCGTGCACAGGAAGTCCTCGCGCTCGCCCGTCGCCCCGATCTCGACGCTCACCGCCCGGCTGCCGACCCGCACCGAGTTGGGCCGGCGCAGCGCGGCGTTGACGAACGCGGGCGCGGCGGTGGCGGACCGGGAGAGCGCGCTGCAGTTCTTCAGCAGCCGCTCGACGTGCGCGCCCAGCCGCGGGTTGTAGATCCGCAGCACGACGCGGACGTCTTCGTTCAGCGCCTGCACCCGCAGCGCGGCGTGGATGTTGCTCTGGTCGTCACCGTCCACGAGCGCGATCCCGCGAGCCCGCGTCACCCCCGCGGCGTGCAGCACCTCCTCGGTGATCGTCGAGGCCACCACGACCGCGGCCTCCCCGAGCAGCCGCCCGATCTGCGGTGCGTGGTCCAGATCCCGGCTCGGCACCACCGCGACCACCGGCACGTCGTACTGCTCGGTCAGCTCGACCACCAGCCGGTGCGCCAGCGTGTTGGCCCCGCAGACGATGTAGTGCTCCGCCGGATGCCGTGCGGCGGACTCGAGTTCGGGCCCTGACTCCGACGAGCCCGGTCCGACTTCGTGCTCTGATTCTGCTCCAGGCGTTCCGGACGCACTACTTCCGTCTCCGCCCGGTGCCCCGCCCCGACCAGGATTCCCCATAGCGCCCGATGGTAGAGCACTGAAAGAAACTGTATTCGAAGACTTCGTTTCGACTCGGTTCAGTCCCGCACGTCGTGCGGCGGCCGGTCGGCCGTGCTCGGCGCGGCCTGGTTGATCACGTACGCCTGGGCGCCGGGTCCCTGGGCGCCGGCCGAGCCCCGGCTCACGGTCATCCGGTAGGTGGCCTGGGGCTCGACCTCGTCGAGGGCGGCGCGCAGTTCCCGGAGTAGTTCAGGGTCCTGTTTGAGCAGGCCGACCAGCTTCATCCGCAGGACGGTCTCGTAGTCCGGGAAGTCGGGGTTCCTCTGCACGTCGCGGACGGCGGCGTCGAGTTCGGCGCGAGCGCCGCGGCGGCGGGCGACGAGGCGCCACAGCCGGCGTCCGGCGCGGTCGGCGGCGTCGGTGGCACCTTCGGCCGCCGCGTCCTCGGCGTGGTCGAGCACCTTCGCGCCGAGGGAACGCAGGGCCGCGACGAGATAGGGCTGGGCGAGGCGTGCGACGGTGTCGAGTTCCGCGAGCGACGGATCCACGGGGCCCCCTCTGATGCGGCGTCAGCGATACTATAGGCGCGGTGGCTTCAGGACGCGCGGAGCGCGTGGTGGGCGGGGTCGCGCACGGCGCGAGCGGATTCTCTTTCGGGTCTTCCTGGAATTCCTGGACGGTATCAGGTGTCTTACGATCAGCACGTCGAGCCGGGGGCGGCCGGGGCGCAGGGGCCGAACGCGCGGGCGTATGTCACCAACTACTACGGTGCCGAGCCTCCGTACGAGCTGGTCGGCGGCGACGAGGCCGGCGGCGGCGACGCGGCCTGGCTGCGGCGGCAGCCGAGCCGGCTGCTGGACGCGCGCAACGCCATCGTGCCCTTCCGCGGCCGGGTCGAGGAGTTGGGCCTGCTGGCCGAGTGGCGCGATCACGCCGCGGCCGAGCGCCACCACCTCGTGCACGCCCACGGAGGCCAGGGCAAGTCGCGTCTGGCCGCGCGGTTCGCGGCGCAGTGCGTCGAACTCGGCTGGACGGTTCTGCACGCGCGGTAGGCCCGAGGTGCGAGCGGGCCCGGCGAGCGCGCAGAGCCCGTGGGGTCGGACGCCGGGCTGCTGCTCGTCGTCGACTACGCGGATCGCTGGGCGCACGGCGACCTGCTCACCCTGTTCGCCGATCCGCGGGTGCAGGGCGTTGAGGGCCGGTTGCGTGTGCTGCTGCTGGCCCGCGGCGTCGGCTGGTGGCCGGCGGTGCGCGGCGAACTCGCCGAAGTCCGCCGCACCCTGACCACCGATCACCGGCTCGGCTCGCTGGCGCCCATGCCCGAGGAGCGGCTGGACGCGTTCCACGAGGCCTGGGACCGCTTCGCCGCGCCCGATCTGTACGGACTCGACGACGCTCTGCGGCCGCAGGTCGCGCCGGGGGACGGCGGTGCGGGCGGCGGAGCGGGCTACGGGTCGGTGCTGACGCTGCACATGGCGGCGCTGGCCGGGGTCGACGCCGCCTCGCGCGGGGACGCGGCTCCGGAAGATCTGCACGGCCTCTCGGCGTATCTTCTCGACCGCGAGTACGCGTCCTGGCAGCGCTACTACCAGAGCGGGACGAAGGACCGGGAGTACAAGTCCCCGCCGACGGTCATGGGCCGGGCCGTGTTCACCGCCGCGCTGACCGGGCCGATGCCGTACGCGCAGGGCGAGCGGACACTGCGTCGGTTCGACCTCGAAGTCCACCCGCAGCGCCTGCTGGCGGACCACCGGGTGTGCTACCCGCCGGCGGACCGCGCGCTCGTGTTCGAAGCGCTGGCCCCCGACCGGCTGGCCGAGGACTTCCTCGCCCTGCTGCTGCCCGGCCATGACGTGACCGGCTACGACCCGGACCCATGGGCCGTCGGTGCGGCCCCGGCCCTGCTGGCCCGCTCGGACACGGGCGCGGCGCGCGAGTACACCGCGCGCGCCGTCACCTTCCTGGCCGCGGCGGCGGACCGCTGGCCGCACGTCGGACCGACGCACCTCTATCCGCTGCTGCGGGCCGATCCGCGGCCCGCCCTCGATGCCGGTTCCGCGGCCCTGACCGCGCTGGCCGAGATCGGTTCCGGTCGGCCTATGCACCCGGACCACCGCGCCGTCCTCGCCTCGCTCGAAGCACTCGTGCCGACGGAGCGCAACGTGGATCTGGACGCCGGCATCGCCGAGGTCTGCGCGCGCCTGACCGCCGAACTGCTGCAGGAGAACGTCAATCCGTTCGAGCGCGCCCGGCTGCTGGAGCGGCTCAGCTCACGGTGCTGGCGCGCCGGGCGCGACGACGAGGCACTGGCCGCCGCGGACGAGGTGGTCGCGATCGTCCGCAGGCTCGCCGCGATGGATCGGGAGCTGTTCGGCGAGATACTCGCCGCGTCCCTGTCCAACGTCGGTGTCTACTACGCACAGGCGGGCCACACGGCCCGTGCGGTGCGCGCCAGCGAGCTCGCCGTGGCGATGATGCGACCCGCGGTGCTCAGCGATCCGGTCCATCGCACCGCCGACTTCGCGGCCCTGCTCTCGAACCTCGCCATGCGGCTGACTCAGGCCCAGCGGTTCGACGAGGCGTTGACGAACGCACGGGAAGCGGAGGTAACGATGCGCCGCGCGATCTCCCTCGAGACCGGCGCGGCCGGCCGGTCGGAGACGGACACCGATCGGGCCGCCCGGGTCGAGGCCGCCGGTCGGCATGAAGCTCAGCTCGCGATGATCCTGTCCAACCTCGGCATCACCCTCGCCGGCGTGGGGCGGCACACCGAGGCACTGCCCGTCACCGAGGAGTCGGTGCGGATCCGGCGCACGATCGCCGAGCGCAATCCGGCGTTCGGCTTGCCGGATCTCGCCGCATCGCTGACGAATCTCGCGGTGCGGATGCGCGAGGTGGGCCGGTTGGCGGACGCCGTCGCGCCCGCCGCCGAGGCGCTGGCGGTGAGCAGCCGCTTGGCCGAGGCCAACCCGGCGGCCTTCGAGGCGGAGGCCGCCGCCGACACGATCAACCTCTCCGTCGCGCTCAACGACGTCGGACGTGGTGAGGAGGCGCTCGGCCTTGCGCTGGAGGCCGTGGCGGTCTTTCGCCGCCTGGCCACGCAGCGGCACGGTGTCTATGAGCCCAGACTCGCCACGGCGCTCGCCAACGTGGCGGCGGTCCACGCCTCGCTCGGCCATGTGGAGACAGTGCTCGAATTCAGCGTCGAGGCGGTCGAGATCCGCGGGCGGCTTGCGGCGGCCGACCCGGCCACGTATCAGGCGCCGTTGGCCGAGTCGCTGCTGAGCCTCGGTGTGAGCCTGCACCGCGTCGGCCTGCACGACCAGGCGCTCGAGGTGCAGCGGCGCGGCGTCACGCTGCTGCGTGAGCTCAGTGCCGCCGAACCGGCGGCGCACGCGTCGATTCTCGCCCGGGCACTCGGCATGCTGGGCGCGAGTCTGGACGAGGCCGGCGCCCTGGCCGAGGCCGTCGAGGTGGAGCGGGAGGGCATCGAGATGCTCCGTCTCCTGCATGCGGCGAATCCCGGTGCGTACGCGTCGAGGCTCGCCCAGGCCCTGAGCAATATCAGCATTTCGCTCTACGCGCTGGAGGAGCACGACGCCGCCCTGGAACTCGGCAGACAGGGCCTCGAGACGATGCGCGAGGCGGTGCGGGGCAACCCTGCCGAGGGCCCGGGCCTCGCGTTCCTGCTCGTCAACCGCGCCGGACTGCTGGCCAAGAGCGGTCGGCACGACGAGGCCCGCGCCCTCGTCGATGAAGCGGTGGGCGCCCTGCGCGGGGCCGCCGCACAGCGCCCGAATCTGGCCCGTGCGCTGCGGATGAGCGCCACGGTCGCGATGGCGGCCGCAGAACAGGCCGCCGACGCGGCGGCGAGGCAGGTGTACGCCGAAGGGGCGCGGGCCGCCGCCGAGGCGGCCGCGCTCTATCAGCAGCTCGCCGACGAACTCCCGGCGGCCTATCAGCGGTCGGCCGCGGAAGCGCGGGAGTTCACCCGGCAGTTGCGCGAGCTCGCGGGCGAGGAGGTGGCAGATACTCCGGCCTCCGACACGGCCGCGGACGACTCCGAACCCGAGGCGTCACCGGCCCTCGCCGCCGTGCTCGCCGCCGCTCTGGCCGCGAACCCGCCGGACGCCGACACCCCGGCCACCGAGCGAACGCGGGACGAGGACGAGGAACCCGCCTTCGAGGGCGAGGACGAGGAACAGGATCCGGCGGCGGTCGTCGCCATGATCGAGCAGATCATCGCGCAGCGGGTCTCGACCCTCGGCCCGGACCACCCGCACACGCTCGCCGCGCAACAGGGCCTCGCCCAGCTGCTGCGGCGGGCCGGGCAGCAGGACCGCGGGCTCGCGCTGCACCGCCGGTCGCTCGCCGACCACGAACGCGTGCTCGGCCATGATCACCTCGAGACCCTCACCGCCCGCAACAACCTCGGCTACGCGCTGTTCGAGGCCGGCCGGTTCGACGAGGCCGTCCCGCTGCTCGAAGCGGCCCTCGAATCCCGGCTGGAACTGCTCGGCCTGCGGCACCCGCACACGCTCGCCACCCTGGTCAACCTCGCCCTCGCGGTCAGCGCGGACGCACAGCACGAGCGTGCGATCGACCTGGCCCGGCAGTGCGTCTCGAACTACCGTGCCGCGTACGGTCCGGACCATCCGGAGTCCGCGGCCGCGCTGCACCTGCTGGCCGGCTGCCACTGCGCGGCCGGGGACCTGCGCGGCGCGCTGCCGGTGTACGAACTGTGCATCGACGCGTACGAGCGGATCCACGGCGAGGACCACGAACAGACGGAGCTGGCGCGACGGCAGTACGAGGGGGTCTGGGCCGCGCTGACGGAGGGCTGAGTTTGCGCGCGGGCTCAGGGGGCACGAGGGAGCGCCGTTCACTCGGCGTCGTCCGCTCATCGACGGAAAGGGACTCACCAGATGAGCCAGCAGGTCATCGACAGGTCGTCCGTGACGGCCTACCAGGTCGTGATCCGTCCGCACGCCGACATCCGCAACCCCGCGCCTGCCCTCGTCGCGGCGCTCGCCGGGCAGTTCGCCCGCGCGGAGACCTTCGCCGAGGGCCGGCTGTGCCTTTCGGTGCCCGGGTCCACACCCGGCGACGACACCCGGGAGGCCGTCACGACCGTGCTGCACGCCGCGGCGGCGCATCAGGAGACGCACGCGGGGACGGCCGTGACCGTGGAGGTCACCGATGTCCGGTACACCGACGACGGGTACTGCCACGTGTTCGCCCAGTGCGCGACTTCGGGCGCGACCGCGGGCCAGTCGAGTCCGGATCAACAGAGTTCGTAGACAGGGCGTGAATAGGGCGCAGCGTGTCGGCAGGCCTTTGAATGCACTCGGCTCAATGCACAGCGCTATGCCCGAACGTTGTGTGTGACATCACTCTCAATGACCCGACTCCCACCGTTTGCCTGCGGGGGAAACGGTCACACGCGCGCGTGACCCGTGCGACCGGCGGCAAACGGGGCCCTGTCCGATTCGCCGTTTCTCCGCCGATCAACTTGACGGCCGGGCTGACATAGGCTCGGCGAGCCACCCGCGAATGGCGGTGAGCCGAAGGGATGAGGGCGTAGTGAATCAGAGATCTGCCGATCACCTGCTTGAGCTCATGACGTCCCGGCGCGAGGAACTCGCGCAGGGTTGGATCGAGGTGGTCTCGAGCACGCTCGCCCGCCGGGTGAGCCGGACCGAGCTCGATCAGGAGCTGCACGAGCTGTACGGCGCGATCCTCGAGGCGCTGCGCCGGGGCGGGGTGGACGCGGCGGGCGAGCACTACGCCGAGGTGCGTGCGCTGCTCAACGAGATATCGCGCAACCGGGCCCGGCAGGGGTTCAGCCCGGCCGAGACCGCGATCGGCGTGTTCGCGCTCAAGCGGGGCCTCGAGCCGCTGCTCGACGAGGGCTCGGCCGAGGACGTCGCGGCCTACCTCGCGCTGGCCAGGCTGACCGACGATCTGGGCATGTTCACCGTCGACGCGTACGCGGCGACCCGCGAGCAGATCATCAGCGCCCAGGCCGAGGAACTGCTCGAGCTCTCCACCCCCGTGGTCAAACTGTGGGACGGGATCATCGGCGTGCCGCTGGTGGGCACGCTGGACTCCGCGCGCACCCAGGTGGTCATGGAGAAGCTGCTGCAGGCGCTGGTGGACACCGGCTCCGCGCACGCGATCATCGACATCACCGGTGTGCCCGCGGTGGACACCGAGGTGGCCCAGCACCTGCTCAAGACGGTGGTGGCGGCCCGGCTGATGGGTGCCGAGTGCATCGTGTCCGGCATCAGGCCCCAGATCGCGCAGACGATCGTGGCGCTGGGGATCGAGTTCGGCGACATCGTGACGAAGGCGACTCTGGCCGACGCCCTGCGCCACGCGCTGCGCCGCTCGCCCGGCGCGCTGGGCGGCGCGGGGAGCGCGGCGTGAGCGAGCGCCTTCCGATCCTTCGTATCGGCGGGAACCTGCTGGTCTCGATCCAGGCCGACCTGGACGACCAGACGGTGATGAACCTGCAGGAGGACCTGGCCGAGCACGTGGTGCGGCACGGTGCCCGCGGGGTGATCATCGACATCACGGCGGCGGAGATCGTCGACTCCTTCGTGGGGCGGATGCTCTCCACCATCGCCTCGATCAGCCGTCTGCTGGACGCGGAGACCGTGGTCGTGGGGATGCGCCCGGCCGTGGCGATCACCCTGGTCGAACTCGGCCTCTCGCTCGGCGGCGTGCGCACGGCGCTGAACCTGGAGCAGGGTCTGGCGATCCTCGCCGAGCGTTCGTCGGCCGGTCCGGCGGCGCGGTGACCAGCCCGGGGCTCGACCCCGAAGGCACCCGGATCCAGCTCATCGCCACCTCCGACGACGTGGTGCGGGCCCGGCAGCTGGTCCGGACCCTGGCCGTGGGCTGCGGCCTGTCCCTGGTGGACCAGACGAAGCTGGTGACCGCGGCCAGCGAACTGGCGCGCAACACCCTGTCCTACGGCGGCGGCGGGACGATGAGCGCCCTGCCCGTCGAGCGCAACGGCCGGCGCGGCGTGCGGCTGAGCTTCACCGACGAGGGCCCCGGCATCCCGGACATCGACCTGGCGCTGCGCGACGGCTGGTCCTCGGGCAGCGGCATGGGCCTCGGCCTGAGTGGCGCGCGCCGCCTGGTCGACGAGTTCGAACTGCGCACGGTCGTGGACGAGGGAACGACGGTGACGGTGGTCAAGTGGTCGCGGTGACGGCCGGGCTGCCGATCGGGTCGCAGGAAGGCATCTGGATCCGCCAGGAGGCCACGCTCGCCACCCAGGCCAGGCGCGGCGCGGCGGAGCTGGGGCGGCGGATCGGCCTGCGCGCGGCGCGGCTGAGCGAGATCGAACTCGCGGTCACCGAGGTGGCCGTGAACCTCAACAAACACGCCGTCGACGGCGCCCTGCTGCTGCGGCTGGTGGAGTGCGGCGGCGGCGTGGCGGTGGAGCTGCTCGGGATCGACCACGGTCCCGGTATGGCGGACGTCGCGGGCGCCCGGCAGGACGGGGTCTCCACCACGGGCACCCTCGGCATCGGGCTCGGCGCGGTCGAGCGGTTGGCCGACACCTTCGACGTGTTCTCCCTTCCGGGGCGCGGCACCGTGCTGGTGGCCCGCTTTCGCGAGCGACCTGAGGGCTACCGGCACGTGGCCGCGCCGTGCCCGGAACCCGCGCTGGCCGGGCTGACCCGGCCGCTGAGCGGTGAGGAGGTGTGCGGCGACGCATGGGCCGTGCGGCCCGCTACCGCACCGTCACGGGGGACGGGCGCGGCCGACGGCGCCGCGACCCTGGTGATGCTCTGCGACGGGCTCGGCCACGGACCGCTGGCCGCGCGCGAGCGCACAGGCCGTGACCGCGTTCCACCGAAGCGCCGGCGCCGACCCGGCAGAGCTGATCACCGCGATGCACCACGCGCTCGGCGGCACCCGCGGCGGCGCGGTCGCGGTGGCCAGGATCGATCCGGACGGGCGGCGCCTGAGCTACTGCGGGGTCGGGAACATCAGCGGGTTCACCGTGGCGGACGGACGTCGCGGTACCTTGCTCTCGGCCCCCGGCATCGTCGGCCACCACCTGCCGCGTCTGCGCGTGTTCGAAGCCGCGCTGCCCGAGGGCGCCGGCCTCATCCTGCACTCCGACGGGCTAAACGAGCGCTGGGCCCCGGCCGCGCTGCCCGGCCTGTTCCAGTGTTCGAGCACCGTCATCGCGGCCCATCTGCTGCGCGAGTCCGCGGTGCGCCGGGATGACGCGGGCATCGTGGTGGTCGGGAACGTCGGCGCGGCCGTGGGCGCGCCGTGAACACCCCGCAGGTGCTCCTGGCGACCGCCGTGGCCAACGAACCCGACGTGTTCGCGCTGCGCCGCGACGGCCGGGCCATCGCCGAGATCGTCGGGATGGAGCGGCAGGACCAGATCCGGCTGGCCACGGCCCTGAGCGAGCTCGGCCGTGACCGGCTCGGCTGCGCCGAGGTGACCGTGCGGATATCCCTCGCGGCCGATCCCGTGCCCGCGCTCGAGGTCACGTTGCGATGGGCCGAGGGGCCGCCGCCCGCAGTGGAGGCTCTGGGTTCGGTGCGCCGTCTGATCCGCGAACTGAGTGAACAGTCCGTCGGCCGGCGCGGCGTCATCGTGCTGCGCCACCTGATCCCGGTGCCCGCCGAGCGCTTCCCGGAGATCGCCGACCGCGTGGCCGCGGCGCTGCTCGACCGCGCGGCCGCCAACCGCGAGGAGGACCTGCGCGCCCAGACCAGGGACCTGATCGTGGCGCTCGAGGAGGCCCGCGCCCAGGGCGAGGAGCTGAAGCTGGTCAACGAGGAGCTCGCGCAGACCAACGCCGGCGTCCTCGCCCTCTACTCCGAGCTCTCGGCAGAGCTCGAACAGACCAATACCGGCGTCGTCGCGCTGCACACCGAGCTGGAGGACAAGTCCCGCCAGCTGCGCGAGGCCAGTGAGGCCAAGACCCGGTTCTGGGCCAACGTCAGCCACGAGCTGCGCGGCCCGCTCAACTCCGTGATCGGCCTGAGCCGGCTGCTCGCCGAGGCCGGGCCCGGCGTCCTCGGCGGCGAGCAGCGCGAGCAGGTCTCGCTGATCGCGGCGTCCGGGGAGACGCTGCGCACTCTCGTGGACGACCTGCTCGACGTCGCCAAGGCCGAGGCCGGGCAGCTGGTCCCGCAGCCCGCGCCGGTGGAACTCGGGCTGCTGCTGGCCCAGCTCGAGGCGGTGATGCGCCCGCTGGTCGCGCAGCCCGAGGTAATCCTGGCCTTCCCCGATCCCGCGTCGATGCCCGCGCTGGTGACCGACGAGACGATGCTCACCCGCGCACTGCGCAACCTGATCAGCAACAGCCTGAAGTTCACGACGTCCGGGCAGGTGCGGATCGAAGTGCGCCCGCAGGACCCGGACCGGCTCGAGATCACCGTCATGGACACCGGAGTCGGCATCCCCGAGGACGAACAGGCGCGGGTCTTCGAAGAGTTCTACCAGGTGCGCGGGCCGCACCAGCGCGGCAACGCTGGCACCGGGCTCGGGCTGCCCTACGCGCGGCGGATCGTGGAACTGCTCGGCGGCACCCTCATACTCTCGAGCGCGCCCGGCAACGGAACCCGGGTCGCCGTGGTCCTGCCTGTCGGCGCTCTGCCCGCCGCCCCCGCGCCGAGCCGGGTGCCGTGTCTGATCAGCTGCGACGACGACCCCGCCTTCTCCGCCGTGCTGCGCCCGCTGCTCGCGCGGATCGCCGAGACCGTGGTGCAGGTGGCCGACGGGGCCGAACTGCCCGAGGCCGCGCGTCGGGCGCGCCCGTCCGCGATCGTCCTGGACCTGGACATGCCGCACATCGACGGCTACGAGACGCTGCGCCTGCTCGCGGCGGCGGAGGACCTCGCCGCGATCCCGGTCGTGGTCCTCACCGGGCTGCCCGTGACGGAGATCGAACGCGAACGCCTGGGCCCCGCCCGCGCCGTACTGACCAAGGAGCGGCTGGGCGTGCGCGACCTGGCCTGCGCGCTGGGACTGACGCCGCCCGAGGAGAGTGAGCCGTGATCGAGGGCGGGTACGAGCAGCGCGAGAGCTCCCACGTGCTGGTCGTCGACGACGACGCGTCCCACCGGTACCTCGTGACGCAGTGGCTGCGCCGGGCCGGGCACCAGGTCACCGAGGCCGTCGACGGCACCGACGCCCTGAGCCGGCTCGCCGAGGCCGCTGCGGCCGCGGACACCGATGCCGCCGCCATGCCCGAGGTCGCGGTCCTCGACGTCGGGCTGCCCGACATGAGCGGATTCGAACTCTGCCGGCGTATCAAGGCCGGGGAACGTACCTCGGACATGCCGGTGATCCACCTCTCGGCCACGTCCATCACCGGCGCCGACCGGACCCAGGGACTGCACGGCGGCGCCGACGCGTACCTCACCGAGCCGATCGATCCCGGCGAACTGCTCGCGACGCTCGACGCGGTGCTGCGCTACACCCGTGCCCGCCGCGCCGCGCAACGGCTGGCCGGCCGTCTGATGACGCTCAATCAGGCCACCCTCGAATTGCACAGCGCCACCGACTTCGACGGGTTCGCGATCGCCGCCGTCCGCGGCACCCTCGAGGTGATGGGCGCGCAGTCGGCCAGCGTCTACCTGAGCCTGTCCGGCGCCCCGGTGCGCACCTACCAGCTGCGCCCGGAGGTGCCGCTGGTCTCCGAGCCGATCGCCGCGGCCCTGCTCGAACGCATCGCCCGCGCCGTCCTCGGCTCACGCACCGGCGCGCGCGTCGCCCTGCTCTCGGGCGAGGCCTGGCGGGCGCTGGTGCCCGGCCCCCGGGTGACCGGCGAGGTGCTGGTCGCCGCGGTGCGCGCGCACAGCGGGCGTCCCCCGGTGTGCGTGGCGATCGAGGTCGAACGGCCCCCGCTCGAGGACGATCGCACGCTGCTGATGCAGATGGCGCAGGCCTGCGCGCTCTCCCTGCAGTCGCTGCGCAACTACGCCGAGGAGCACGCGCTCGCGCTCGACCTGCAGCGCTCCTTCCTGCCGCGCCGGCTGCCCGCCGTCGACGGGGTCGAACTCGCCGTGCGCTACCTCCCCGCGAGCGCCCACGCGGAGATTGGCGGGGACTTCTACGAGGCCATCGAGACGGATCGCGGCCTGCTGCTGGCGATCGGCGACGTCGTCGGCCACTCCCTCGAGGCCGCGCTCGTGATGGGCGAGGTGCGCCACGCGCTGCGGGCCTACGCGATCGAGGGCCACCCGCCCGAGGCCGTCCTCGAACTGCTCGACACCATGCTCGATCGCGGACAGGCCGAGCTGACCACCGTCACGCTGTGCCTGGTGCTGGTCGCACCGGACTGCCGCCGCCTGAGCGTCGCCAACGCGGGCCACATCCCGCCGCTGCTGATCACCGAGGCGGGGATCGGATTCGTCGGGGAGCACGGGCGCCTGCTGGGCCTCGGCGGCGCCCGCTACGAGGCGACGGACCTCGCACTGACCGGACCCACCCGCCTCGTCCTGTGCACCGACGGGCTCGTCGAGACCCGCCGCGTCGAGCTCACGGTGAGCCTGGCCGAGTTCGAGGACGCGGTGGGCAGCGGGCCGGAAGACCTCGAGACCCTGTGCGATCGGCTCCTGGACGTGTTCGGCAAGGACAAGGACGACGACATCGCCCTGCTCGCCGCCGATCTGACGCCGGGGTCGCCGCCGACACGTGTGAGACCCGAGGACGCGGCCGGAACCTGACGGGTGCTCACCGAGACGTGCGGAGGGGGCCGACGGATCCAGTCCGTCGGCCCCCTCCGCACGTCGCACTGCCACTCGGTGCCGAGGAACGCCGTCCCGCGCCGTCCCGCAGCACCCGGGCTCAGCGCTTCTTCGCAGCGGGCTTCTTCGCGGTGGCGTCCTTGGCCGCGTCCTTCACCTTCTCGGCAGCCTGCTTGAGGCCCGCCTTGACCTGCTCGCCCTTGCCCTCGGCCTGCATCGACCGGTCACCCGTGGTGCGCCCTGCCGTCTCCTTGACCTTGCCCTTGGCCTTCTCGGCGACGTTCTTGGCCTTGTCCTTGGTACTCATGTCAGACTCCTTCGGGTCGTGCGTGCCGCTCGTCCCTTGCAGGTGATCTGTTTCCGAGTGCCCGGGATGGCGCCGTTCATCCGCCGACGAGCATCCCGGTCACCGGGCCGTTCGCCGGCAGCGAGGCGGCGTCGAGGGTACGGCGCATTTCGGCGGGCAGAACAAGGCCGAACCCGGCGAGGTTGTCGTGGAGCTGGTCGAGGGTGCGCGGGCCGATGATGACGGAGCTGACGCCGGGTCGGGCGGTGAGCCAGGCGATCGCCGTGGCCGCGCTGGTCGCGCCGAGTTCGCGGGCCGCCCGCGCCACCTCCTGCGCGATGTCGAAGCTGCGGTCGGTCAGCATCGCGCGGGCCGCGTCCCCGGCGGCGGGGTTGGGGAACTCGAGCCAGTACCGCAGGCGCGAGTCCGCGGGCGGCTGCCGCTCGCGCTCGTACCGGTCGGCCAGGATGCCGGCGGCCAGCGGGGAGTAGGCGAGCAGGCCGAGGCCGTGCCGGTCGCAGGCCGGAAGGATCTCGGCCTCGATCGAGCGCGCGATCAACGAGTACTGAGCCTGCAGGCTGACGAACGGGGTCGCGCCGGCGCGCTCGGCCGCCCACTGCGACTCGATGAGCGGGCCAACCGGGTAGTTCGAGCAGCCGAGGTAGCGCACCTTGCCGGCCCGCACGAAGCCGTCGAGCGTGCTCATGGTCTCGTCGATCGGCGTGTCCGGGTGCCAGGTGTGGCACTGGTAGAGGTCCACATAGTCGGTCCCGAGGCGCTTGAGGCTCGCGTCGAGGGCGCGGGTGAGATGCACCCGCGACAGACCGCGGTCGTTGGGCCCCCGGCCGCGCGGTCCTGAGCCCTTCGTGGCCAGCACGACCGCGTCCCGCCTGCCCGCGATCGCGCGTCTGACGACCTGTTCGGACTGGCCGTCGCCGTACACGTCGGCGGTGTCGATCAGGTTCCCGCCGGCGTCGAGGAAGGCGTCGACGATACGCAGCGCCTCGTCCTGCGGGCAGCGGGCCCCGGCTGCGGTGCCGAAGTTCATCGCGCCCAGACAGGCCCGGGAGACGCGCAGGCCCGAGCGCCCCAGGTTGACGTAGTCCACGGCCACCTCCGCCGGTAGGATGCGGGGCGTGACCCCGCTTATCAGACGACGATACGGGGCGACGCCCCGCTTTGTACAGTGACCGCCCGCGAGGAGCCGAAGGACCCGCTCCACCGGCCGCTGCGCGCCGACGCCCTGCGCAACCGGCAGCGCATTCTCGACTCCGCCGGAACCCTCTTCGCCACCGAAGGCCTCACCGTCTCGCTCGACGAGATCGCCCGGCACGCCGGCGTCGGCCCGGGCACCGTGCACCGGCACTTTCCGAGCAAGGACGCCCTGATCGCCGCCGTCGCCGGATCCCGGCTGCGGCATATCGTCGAGCAGGCGTCACAGCGCTCGAGCGCCCCGGACCCCGCGGCCGCGCTGCGCGATCAGCTCGCTGAGATGCTGGCCGAAGCCGAACTGAGCGCCCCGCTCAAAGGCGCCCTGTCCGGCACCGAGTTCGACATCAGGGAAACCGACCCGGAAGCCTCCGAGCGGCTTCGATCCGCCCTCGACGTACTCCTCGGGCGCGCCCAGCACGCCGGCACGATCCGCACCGACATCGACGTCGAGGACCTGATTGCAGCGCTGGCCGGCACCTTCCACGCCCTGCGCCATGCCGGCGAACCCCCCGACTCCCCGCGCGCCCGCCGCCTCACGTCCATGCTCTTCGACAGCCTCGAGCCGCGCCCCGGATCCGGATGACTAGATGACTCCGCCCGCGCCCCCTCCAGGTGGAGTCCGGCCGCTTCGGTGGCGTCAACGATGAGCCGTTGCCCGTTGATTTCTCAGACTCTGCCGCTCGATGCCGAAGGGGCCTGATGTAGCAGGGCTTCCAAGCCCAGTCGGTGCGTTCGATGATGTGGGCGAGGCGTTCGCGGCTGTGTGTCCCTTGCCGGTAGCCATTCCAGAACGCCTGGCGCTGGGCGGGGGTGAGTGCGTTCTGGTCGAAGGTGTAGGAGATCTCGTCGGCGGGGTCGCCGAGGTGCGTGTACTCCCAGTCGATCAGGCAGGGGCGCGGGTTCCAGAGCAGGTTGCCGGGGCCGATGTCGCCGTGCAGGAGCGCGAGGCTCTCCGCAGAGTTGAAGCCGTCGTCGTGTCGGGAGGCGTCAAAGCTCTGGGTCAGCGCGTCGGCGGCGTGGCGCAGGCGTTGCTGAAGGGCGCGCGGCAACGGGTCGCGGGACCAGGTGGGAGAACCGGGTCACGGCTGTGATCGACTCGACCGGGCGGCCTGTCGCGGCGCAGGCGTAGGTGCGGACTGCGGCGAGTCGGTTGAGTCGGTCGAGGCGGTCCTCTAGGGAAGAATCAGTCATCTCGGACATGGTAGTGGGCGCGGCGCGGCGCGGCGCGGTCGGCGGAGCGGGCCGGGCGGCAGCGGCCCGGCCCGTTCGCGGCGGACACCCGGTGTCTTCTCCAGGTGTTACGCCGTCACGCCGCTCCAACCACTCCAGCTCACGCTGAAGCAGGGGATCGATTCATCCGGGTTGGCTTCCAGCTTCTGCAGGGCGAGGATCTCGGTCATGGGATCTCCTTGGGGTGGGGAAGGGTGAACAGGTCGTCACCGGGTCCGTCGAGGACGCGGTGCAGCGCCAGCAGGACGCCGGCGGCGCCGCTGGACAGATCGGCGCTGAAGCGCGCGGTTTGCGAGCCGAGGAAGCGGACGCCGCGGGTGTGCGGGATCGCGTACTTCACCAGCCCGGTCGCGAAGCGTACGGCGGTGTCGCGGTCCGCGGCGTCGCCGGTCGCGTCGGCGTGCTCGGTCAGGAACCAGGTCAGTCCGGCCAGTCCCTCGTAGAGCCCGGCCTCCTTCGTGCACGACGACACACCGGCGCCCGCGACGAGCGGGGGCAGCGCGGCGGCGAGGCGCTCGTCCGGGCCGGCGGCGAGATAGTGCGTCAGTACCGAGGCGACGCCCGCGGCCCCGGTGGCGAGGAACGGCATGGCCCGCTTGACCACGGCGTTGTCCGCGATCGAGCGTGAGCCGTCGTCCAGGACGAACGTCCGGTCGAGCTCCTCGTACAGCAGCCGTAGCCCGGCCGCCCGGTAGCGCTCCTCGCCCGTCGCATCCGAGAGCTGATGGAGGAACAGGGCCAGCCCGGACCGGCCGTGCAGCAGGCCGCGCGCGTCGTGCTCGCCGATGGCCGGGCGCACGTCCTCGAGTGCGAGGATCGCCTCGCCCGCGGCTGCGGCGCGCTCGAGGTGGCGCGCGTCCCGGCTGAGCCGGTGCAGGGCGAGCCAGGTCAGGCCCACTCCGGCCCGGCCGCCCGCCAGCGTGGCGCAGGACGCGGTGAGCGGATGATCGTCGGCACCCTGAGTCAGGTCGATCGCCTCGTCGAGGTGCCCGAGCGCGGCGAGCACGCGCGCGATTCCGGCGGTGCCGACGTTCAGGCCCGGCGGGAGTTCCTCGCGCAGAGCGAGCGCGTCGCGCCGCAGCCGCTTCTCGATCAGCTCGGGTATCGGCACGCCGGCCCGGTGCAGGGCGTGCACGACCCCTGCGGTCCCGTACGCCACGCACACCGTGTTGGTGCCGAACGCCTGCGGGGGCGGCGGGAAGACCCAGTCGGGCCGGTCGGTGTCCGCCGTCGCGAGCAGCCCGGCCGCCGTGTCGGCAGCGAGTCTGCGCAGGCAGCCCAGCGGATCGGCGTCTACGTCCTCGGGCGACGGGAGGCCGCTGGAGCCTGCGTCGGTGTCAGTGCGGTGGAACGCCGTCGCCCGCGCCCACAGGTCGGCCGGCGGCATGGCCGAGGCCGCGAGATCGTGGCGCAGCATCGCGACGTTGCCGGGGGCGCGTTCGGCGACGTCGTGGAAGGGTGCGAGGAACGCCAGGGCGATCGCGGCGGCGCCGTAGCGGTCCGTCAGCAGCGGATCGGGGTTCTCCCGACGCAGCGCGGCCGGCGGAGCGAATCCCGGAGTGCCGAGTCTTACCGGCGGGCCGTCCGTCGCCGAGGCCGTCTCGAAATCGACCAGCCTGGCTTCACCGGTCGCGGTGACGATGAGGTTGCCGGGGCTCAGGTCGCCGAAGCACAGGCCGAGCGCGTGCAGCCGGTCCAGGGACGCGTCGAGGCTGCGCAGCACACCCCGTGCGCGGGCGAAGTAGGCCTCGTACTGCTCGGCCGTCCTTCCCGCCCTGACCAGCGCGGACGAACGGCTGATCCAGGTGCGCAGCGGGTCGCCCTCGACGAACTCGGTGACCAGGAAGTCGTGCTCCCACTCGGTGAACAGCTCCACCGGCTCGGGGCAGGTCCCGGGCGCCGCCGCGTGCACGGCATTGAGCATCTCGTACTCGTGACGCAGCCGGTCCTGGGCGCTCGATCCCGTGCCGAGGTGGCCGTTGTGGGCGCGCGCCTCCTTGATGAACACGAGCCTGCCGCTGCGGGTGTCGCGCGCCTTGTACGTGCCGCCCGCGTTGCTCGGCTGCAGCGCGCCGACGATCTCGTAGTGGCGGATCAGGATCGAGCCCTCGTGCGCCGCCGGCTCCTCGGCCACGAACGGGTCGGTGATCCCGTCGGGCAGCACGAAGTAGGGCTGGCGCTGGTCGACGGCCTCGCGTCCCGAGCCGTCGAGCACGAGACCCTGCCGGGTGCCGTCGGCGAGCAGCCTGGACCGTCCGCCGAACGCGCCGAAGCGGTAGTGCACGGTCCGCGATTCGCCGAAACGGCGGTCGGAGAGCACGTACGGCCCGTCCTCCTCGCGCAGTGCCTCGGCGAGTGTCTCGAGCAGCAGCCGCGCCGTCTCGGTGTCCGGCGGATAGATCGCGCAGAACTTTCCGGCCTGGGCGCGGTGACCGTGTTTGTGATGCACGATCAGGAAGAAAAGCCTGGCGGACAGATGCTTGAACGGCACCCGCTGCGCGAAACAGATCTCCGCGACGGTGTCCAGCACCTGCGGCGCACGCTCCAGTTGCGCAGAGACATGAATCTTCCAGCCCTGAGGCACATGCGGAGCTTCCGGGCGGCTCCACATCGTCCAGACGTCCCGGGCGGTGCTCTGCCAGCCGGGCGGGACGAGGGTGGGTGCGTAGCGCGGACCGGGGTCGGCCGCGCTCGCGAGCGGCGCGTAGTACTCGTCGCCCGCGAGCGTGTAAGCCAGAGTGTTGATCACCGGGAAGGCTGCTCAGTACCCGACGGTGATGGTGCTCGCGTAGATGCTGAAGCAGGGGAACAGATCGGGGTACGCCTCGGCCTGGTCGGCTTCGAGCTGCTGGAGGGCGAGAATCCGGGTCATGAATGGCCACCTGTGTCTCGTTCGACGGCTGGGACGAGACACAGGGTAGGAATACGCGGTTCGAATTCCATTTGCCGCCGGTATATTTCGGGTTATGCCAGCAGGCCCGGCGGCCTGGAACCTAGCCGAGGTCGCCGGATCCCGGTGCGTACTGCTTCTGCAGCGCCGCCAAGGACGAGCCGGTGAGCGTGTGTGTGGTGCCGGCGCCGTCGGTGTACGTCACGTTCGTCACCGGGGTCACGTTGTAATAGGCCTGGTCGGCGATGAGATATCCGGCCATGTGCGCGTTGGCGACCGGGCTCAGATCGGCGATCGTGGTCGGCGCGGGGTCGACCCGGGCAGGCAGGTGCGTGACGATGTACCGGGTCACGGTCGCGGCGCGGACCGTCGCCAGAACATTGTCATAGGCGTTCGGATACCACGGGGTGTCCGAGATGCCGCGCACCAGGATCCACGGCGTTCCGGTCGTCGCGTTCGCGAATCCGAAACCGATCGCCTCGTTGTCCTCGGCATCGGTCTGGTAGAGCAGGTTCTGGGCGGCGATCCAGCTCAGCGGCTCGGTCCAGACCTCGGCGTCGCCGATCGCCCCCACGACGGTCTTGTTCGTGACCGTGCCCTTCGCGGCCGGGTTGCCGGTGGCGTCGGCGATCGACGTCGTCCCGAGCAGGCCGGACGCGCGGGACCCGAGGGTGGCGAGCTGCAGCGGTGCGGCGAGCGCTTCGAGCCGGGCCCAGTTCGGGTCCACGGGATGGCTCGTCGAGGTGTAGGTCGACGCGTCCGCCGGCGTCGGGTACTGGTTGTCGTACTTCTGCACGACGGCGCCCGCGATGGTGCCGTGCGGAGGGGTGTGGATCTCCATGGAGTTGTCCTGGCCCTGCCAGCCGCCGTCGTGGTAGTGGATCGCCTCCTTGTCGACGATCAGCCCGCTCAGCACCACGTCGCCCACGTTGATCCGGGAGTTCTCGGCCCCGGCGGTGCCGGACATGATCGTCGCGCGGGGATGGAAGACGGTGTCCAGGAGATAGGTGGCCAGTTCGGCGCCGGGGTCGTCCTCGCCGCCGGCCACGTCGACGACCGGCACGCCGCTCATGAAGCCGATCCAGTAGGTGTAGTTGCCGATGACCCTGGAGTGCGTCGAGGTCATCCGGGAAAGGATCGCCGCCTGCTCGTTCGGAGTGGCGTCGACGATGCCGATCGGCGCGGGGAAGTGCCGGGCCGCGGGCGCGGCCGCCGCGGCGGAGCCCGGGGCGGCCAAGGCCGCGGCCATCACGGCCGTGGCGCACGCGAGGGAACCGAGTGTTCTGGGCGTTGCTCGCCGTCGCGAAGCAGGCATGGCGCTCCTTCTCTTTCTGTCTTGTGGTGCAGATCAAAGGTGGAATATCGATGGCCGCTCATCATGCCGGAGCGGGTACGGATCGAATCGCGCCCCTGCGACGGAGTTCCCCTTTTCCACTCGAAGGAGTGGCGCCGGACCTGCCGATCGGAGAGCCCCGCCCCGGCCGGCCCGGCCGGGGCGTTGACGCGGCCCGGCGACTGGGCTACAGTCCCGCCCATGCTCAATCGTTAGAGCACTTCGAGACCTTCACGAAACATCCCCGATCGGCTCTATGGGGGTTCGCGGTCGACGAGTTGCTCAATCGATTCAGCGAAGTTGGTCGCAGCGGCGCGGCACACACTGGAGGTGCGGTCATGAGCTTGGATCCGGTACGGCGACGAGACCCGCACGCACGGGGCACCTCGTTTCGCACCTCGTTTCGCACCTCGTTTCGCACCTCGTCTGGCACCTCCGCGGACCCCGCGCACCCCGCGGCCGGCCCGGTGGCCCGCACAGCGGCCCGTCCCTCGGCCCGTACCCAGGTCCGCGACACGCCGGTGATCCCGGCGCACGCGCTGCCCGGCTCGACCGCCACCGCGTCCGGCTGCTCGCCCGGTGCGGCGGATTGCCCGCCCGCACCGCCGACCGCTAGCCTGTAAGGACACTCACTCCGATGTCACCGGTGAAACGATTGAGCACTCCGCCCAAGCAGCCCCCGTCGAAGAGCACTGCCGCGGGCCGCGCCCCTGTCACCCTGCGCGACATCGCCTCGGTGGTCGGGGTCTCGCCGAGCGCGGTCTCGATGGCCCTGGCGGACCACCCGAGGATCGGGCGGGCGACCAAGGACGCGGTGCGCACCGCGGCGCGCGAGCTCGGCTACGTGGCCAACTCGGCCGGGCGGGCGCTGCGGGCCGGGCGGGCCACCGCGGTCGCGGTCGTGGTGCCCAACACGGCGCAGCACGTGTTCGGACACCCCTACTTCATGCACCTGCTGGTGGGCGTGACCAGCTCGGCCAACGCGCATGACAGCGGGCTGCTGGTCTCCACCAACCCGGATCAGAGCCATGAGGTGGCCGCGTACGACCGGATCCTGCGGTCGCAGACCGCGGCCGGGGCGATCATCGCGTCGGCGGCTTCGAACGACGCGAACGTCAGCCGCATGGTCGACACCGGGCTCCCGGTGGTGCTGGTCGGGCGCTACCCGCACCTGCCGCAGGCCGTCTCGGTCGGCGTGGACGACCACGCCGGAGCGGCCGCCGTCACCCGCCACCTCGTTGCGGACCACGGGCTGCGGCGGATCGGGCACATCAGCGGTCCGCTGGAGCACCAGACCGCGCTCGACCGGTACGAGGGCTTCCGGGCCGCGCTCGCCGAGTGCGCCGAACCGTGCGCGCACACGCTGGCGATCGGCGACTTCAGCGAGGAGGCCGGGCGGGCCGGCGCCGCGCAGCTGCTCGACGGCATGTCGGACCTGCAGGCGATCTTCGCCGCGAACGACGAGATGGCCTACGGCGCGCTGCTCGAACTGCGCTCGCGCGGACTGCGCGTGCCGCAGGACATCGCGCTGGTCGGCTACGACGACTTCGGCGTCTCCCGGCTGACCTCGCCGGCGCTGACCACCGTCAGGGTGCCGGCCGAGCAGCTCGGGCTGCACGCGGCGGACCGGCTGTTCGACCTCATCGACGGCGTGGCCGGCGAAGTGACGCACACCGAGCTGCCGACCGAGCTCGTCGTCCGCGAATCCTGCGGCGAACACCCGGCGCCGACGGCGGCGCCGACGGTGACCGGAACCACGGCCGCCACCGGCTGACGCGGCCTCAGGCCACCGCCTGCACCGCACCTTCTCCACCTCCGCACCCCTCGACTCACCGAGCCCGACTCACCGAGCCGCCGCGACCGGCGACCACCCCTCGGCATGCCCCGCCATGCCCTCGGCGCGGCCGGCCGCCCACCCGAACCTTCCCTCGCGCACCACCGGAATCACCAGCACACCGGCAAGGCAGCACCACAGCACCTCGGGAACACATCACCAGGCACCTCGATCGCCGCGGATCCCCGCCCCATAAACAAGGAGTTTGATTTCCATGTACTCAGTTCGTCGACGCGGGCGCGTGCGCGCCACGGCCGCCCTCGCGGCCCTCACGGCCCTCACGGCCGCGACGCTGGCCGGCTGTGGCAACAACGGCGTGGCGAGCACATCGAGCGGCGGGGTGGTCCAGCTGACCATGCTGACCGGATTCACCGGGCCGGACGAGGCCTCCTACCAGGCGCTGGTCGCCGAATTCAACCAGACCCACCCGAAGATCCACGTCACCATGAGCGTCGAGCCCTGGGCCACCGTCGCGCAGAAGCTGCCCGAGTCCTGGGCCACCGGGCAGGGTCCGGACCTTGCCACGCCGAGCTCGGACCCGGGCTCGATCTTCAACTACATCAGCACCAACTCGGTGCTCCCGCTCGACGACGCCACCGGCACCGGTACCGACCAGATCGACGCCGCGGCGTTCCCGAGCTCGGTGCGCAACGCCTTCACCGTCAACGGGAAGCTGTACGCGGTGCCCGCGAACAACGCCACCCTCGTCCTGTACTACAACAAGGACATGTTCACGGCCGCCGGGATCACGGCGGCGCCCACCACCGAGGCCGAGTTCATCGCCGACGCGAAGAAGCTCACGCTGAGCTCCGGCGGCAAGACCACGCAGTACGGATTGTCCCTGGCCGACAACAACACCATCCAGATGTGGCCGGTGCTGCAGTGGATGAGCGGCGGCGACATCGTCGGCGCGAACGGCTGCGCGGACGTGAACGACGCGGCCAGCATCGCGGCACTGACCCAGTGGAGCCAGCTGGTCATCCAGAACCACATCAGCCCGGTCGGCCAGGCCGGCGCGGACGCCGACACGCTCTTCTCCTCGAAGAAGGCCGCGATGGAGATCAACGGCCCGTGGGCGGCCGCGGGCTACAAGTCGGCGGGCATCAACCTCGGCATGGTGACCATACCCGTCGGCTCGGCCGGCCAGGTCACCCTCGCCTCCACCGTGCCGCTGATGATCGAGCGCACCACCCCGCACGCGGCCGAGGCCGAGCAGTTCCTGGCCTGGTACACCGGCAAGACCGCGCAGGCCAAGTTCTCCGAGATCTCCGGCTTCCCGCCGGCCCGCACCGACCTCGGCAGCTCCGTCTCGGGCAACGCCACCGTCTCCCTGTTCGCCTCCGAGCTGCCCTACGCCCGGCTCTACCTGGCCGGACAGTCCAAGGCCACCAGCATCGACAGCGACGTGTACGTGCCGATGATCCAGCAGATCGAGCGCGGGGCGAACGTGCAGTCCGCCACGAACTCCGCCGCCCAGCAGATCGACAAGCTGACCGGCTGCACCAGCTGACCCCGGCTCCCGGGCGGCGGGTGCCCCGTCCCCGCCGCCCGGGCCCGGCCGAGTGCGTGATCCGAGACCGGAGGAATTCGTCCCATGGCAGTGCTCCATCCCCCGCCCGCGCGGGCGGGCCGCCCCCCGCGGCGCAGGCGGTGGCGGTTCAACAGCGCCTACCTGTTCATCGCACCGAGCCTCGTGCTCATCGCCGTGTTCATCGCCGAGCCGATCGTGCAGTCAGGCTGGATGAGCCTGCACGACTGGACCATCGGCTCATCCGACAACCCGTTCGTGGGCCTGGGCAACTACACCGCCCTGTGGCACGACTCGCGGTTCTGGAACGCGCTGCGGGTCACCGTGGTCTACACCGCCGCCGTGACGGTCGGCCAGGTCGTGCTCGGCCTGGCCATCGCCGCCCGGCTGCGGCGCACCACCTGGTACTCCTCGCTGCTGCGCACCGCCTACTTCTTCCCGTACATCGCCTCGCTGGTCGTGGTGGGGGTGATCTGGAAGTTCCTGCTCGACCCGCAGGTGGGCCTGATCAACGCGTGGCTGTCCGACCTCGGGGTCTCCTCGCCGCCGAACTGGCTGCAGTCCACCAGCCTGGCGCTGCCCACGGTCATCGCGGTCGGACTGTGGAAGAACGTCGGATTCACCATGATCGTGCTGCTGGCCGGGATGCAGCAGGTCCCGGCCGACCTCTACGAGGCGGCGACGCTGGACGGCGCGGGCCCGTGGCGCAGGTTCCTGCACGTGACGCTGCCCGCGCTGCGGCCCTCGCTGCTGTTCACCAGCCTGATCGCGACGGTCACCGGACTGCAGCTGTTCGACCTCGTGTTCGCGATGACCGGCGGCGGGCCCATCTTCTCGACCGAGTCGGTGGTGATGTACCTCTACCAGAAGGGCTTCGTGGAATTCGACATGGGATACGCCAGCGCCATCGCCTGGGTGCTGTTCGTCATCATCCTCGCGGTCTCGGCCGTGCAGCTGCGGGTGGCGAGGTACCGCGATGACGACTGACACCTCGCAGCGCTCGATCACGGCCTCCGTCTCCCGCGACGAGGACGGGTCGCCGCTCCCGCTGCCCCGCGTCCTGCGCCTGTTCGGCTCCCTCGGCGGCGCGGCGGCCTGGCTGGTCGTCATCGCCGGCGCGCTCGGGATCCTGCTGCCCTTCGCCTGGATGCTGGGCGTCGCGTTCCGCACCAACGCGGACCTGTACGCCGACCCCGCGCGGATCGTGCCGGACCAGTGGACCCTGCACGGCGTGCGTGCGGTGCTCGACCAGCTGCCGTTCACCCAGCTGATCGTCAACACCTTCGTCTTCGCCGGCGGCACCACGCTGTTGCTGCTGCTGTTCGACTCGATGACGGCGTTCGCGCTGGCCCGGCTGCGCTTCCGCGGCCAGAACGTGATCTTCCTGCTGATCCTGGCCACGCTGATGGTGCCGTTCCAGATCACCCTGGTGCCGGTGTTCCTGACGCTGTTCCACCTGGGCTGGCTCAACAGCTACCAGGGCCTGATCCTGCCGCGCGCCACCAGCGCGCTGGGCATCTTCCTGCTGCGCCAGTCCTTCCGGCAGCTGCCGCGCGAACTCGACGAGGCCGCGCGGATCGACGGCGCCGGCTCGTTCACCGTGTACTGGCGCATCATCCTGCCCAACTCCAAGCCGATCCTGGCGACGCTGTTCATCATCCAGTTCGCGGCGCTGTGGAACGACTTCCTGTGGCCGCTGGTCATCAGCAGCCTGACCAGGATGCAGACCCTGCCCGCGGCGCTGACCCTCTTCTCCAGCCAGTCCGGCGTCGACCACGCCGCGCTGATGGCGGGCGCGGCGATCTCGCTGACCCCGCTCGCCCTCGCCTTCCTGCTCCTGCAGCGCTTCTTCGTCCAGGGCGTGGCCACCACCGGCCTGAAGTAGCCGGCCGGCCACCGCCCCACCCGCTCACCTCCCTCCAGAAACGGAGCACGCGTGTTCACCAGCACGGCGACGATCGACCCCGCGTTCGTCATAGCACCCGTCCCGGCTCGACTGTTCGGGTCCTTCGTCGAGCACATGGGCCGCTGCGTCTACGGCGGCGTCTACGAGCCGGGTCATCCGGCCGCCGACGCCGACGGCCTGCGCACCGACGTCCTCGAGCTGACCCGGGAGCTCGGCGTCAGCGTCGTGCGCTACCCGGGCGGCAACTTCGTCTCCGGATACCGCTGGGAGGACGGCGTCGGACCCAGGGAGCAGCGGCCGGTGACGCTGGACACGGCCTGGCGCTCGCTGGAGCGCAACACCTTCGGCCTCAACGAGTTCATGGCCTGGTCCAAGCTGGCCGGAGTCGAGCCGATGATGGCGGTCAACCTCGGCACCCGCGGCGTCGAGGACGCCTGCAACCTGCTCGAGTACACCAACTTCGCCGGCGGCACCCGCTACTCCGACCTGCGGATCGGCCACGGCGTGCGCGACCCGCACGCGATCCGGCTGTGGTGCCTGGGCAACGAGATGGACGGCCCCTGGCAGATCGGGCAGAAGACCGCGACCCAGTACGGGCAGCTGGCCGCCGAGACGGCGAAGGCGATGCGCCGGATCGACCCGGACATCGAGCTCGTGGCCTGCGGCAGCTCCAACGAGCGGATGCCCACCTTCGGCAGCTGGGAGGCCGAGGTGCTCGACCAGGCCTACGAGTTCGTGGACTACATCTCGCTGCACGCCTACTTCGAGCAGACCCCGGCCAACCGGGCGCAGTTCCTGGCCTCGGCCCACACCATGGACGCGTTCATCGACGGCGTCGTGGCCACCTGCGACCACATCGGGGCGAAGAAGCGCTCCCGGCGCAAGCTCAAGCTCTCCTTCGACGAGTGGAACCTGTGGTACGAGAGCCGGTTCGTCGGCCAGGACAACCTGGACTGGACCGAGGCGCCGCGGCTGATCGAGGACGAGTACACCACCGAGGACGCGGTGGTGGTGGGCAGCCTGCTGATGAGCCTGCTGCGGCACGCCGACCGGATCGGGGTGGCCTGCCTGGCCCAGCTGGTCAACGTGATCGCGCCGATCCGGACCGAGCCGGACGGCAAGGCGTGGCGCCAGAGCATCTTCCACCCCTTCGCGCTCACCGCCCGGCACGCCCGCGGCGAGGTGCTGCGAGTGGAGCCCACCTCGCCCGGCGTCCCCGGAGCCGACGGTCCCGGCGCCCCCTCGGTCGACGTCACGGCCACCCGCGACCCGGAGACCGGCGCGCTCACGGTCTTCGCGGTCAACCGCAACGAGCAGGACTCCGGCCGGCTCGACCTGCGCCTGGTCACCGACGCGCGGCTGCAGGTCGTCGAGCACCAGGTGATGGGCGGCGGCGAGCTGATGCTGACGAACTCCCAGGACGCCCCGGACCGCGTCACCCCGCGCGCCAGCACCCAGCACGAGCTCGACGGAGAGAACCTCTCGCTCGTGCTGCCCCCGGTCTCGTGGAGCATCCTGCGGCTCGAGCCGGTGTCCGCGCGCTAGAACTCCGCTGCGTCGCGTCGCTGCCACGGGGCGGCGCAGCGGTGCTCCATCCCTGCACCTCGTCGTACAGCCGAGATTGGAGTCACCATGAAGCTACGCACCCTGGCCACGCGATCGTGGTCCCTGGTGTGCGTCGTCCTGCTCGCCGCCACGATGCTCACCCAGGCCGCCGCGCAGTCCGCGCAGGCGGCCGGCTCGACCCTGCCCTGCGACGACTTCGCCGCCGGCGGCCAGACCTGTGTGGCCGCCTACAGCACCGTCCGGGCGCTGTCGGCGGGCTACAGCGGGCCGCTGTACCAGGTGAGCCGACAGTCCGACGGGACCACCTCGGACATCGGGCTGCTCAGCACCGGCGGCTACGTGAACGCGGCCACCCAGGACTCGTTCTGCGCGAACACCGTCTGCACCATCACCCGGATCTACGACCAGTCCGGCAACCACAGTGACCTGACCCTCGGCCCGGCCGGCAGTTCCGGCTCGGCCAACATCGGGGCGCGGGCGGACGCGTTGCCGGTGACGGTCAACGGGCACGAGGCCTACGGCGTGCGGGTCACCGCGAAGGTCGGCTACCGCTACGTGCCCTCCGTCGCGAACACCCCGGCGCCCGGGATGGCCGTGAACGGAGCGCCGGAGTCGATCTACGAGGTGGCCAGCGGCACCGACGCCACCGACCACTGCTGCTTCGACTTCGGCAACATGGAGACCAGCGCCACCGACACCGGCAACGGGCACATGGACGCGCTGATCATCTCCACCTGGTGCGGGGTCTCCCCGTGCACCGGCAAGGGGCCGTGGATCCAGGCCGACCTGGAGAACGGCGTGTACATGGGCAACGGCTCGAGCGCCAACGCCGCCAACGTGAGTGAGAACGCGAAGTTCATCACGGCGGTGCTGCGCAACGACGGCCAGAGCCAGTTCGCGCTCGACGGCGGCGACGCCACCGGGTCCGCGCTGACCTCGCTCTACTCCGGCGCGCTGCCCGGCGGCGGGTACGCGCCGATGCACCAGGAGGGCGGCATCGGGCTCGGCGTGGGCGGGGACCAGAGCGACATGGCCCCCGGCGCGTTCTTCGAGGGCGCCATCGTCTCCGGCTACGCCTCGAACTCCACCGTCGCGAGCGTCCAGACCAACATCGCCTCCGCCGCGTACTCCGGCACCAGCGGCGGCGGTCCGGGCGTGCCGGTCACCGGTCCGGGCGGCACCTGCCTGGACGTGAGCGGCAACGACACCGGCGGCGACGGGACCGCGGTCGACATCGCGACCTGCCAGCACGACGCCGTCGACCAGAGCTGGCAGTACCTGCGTACCGCGCCGGACCAGGGCCTGCCCTCGGGCGCCGCGATCCCCTCGTGGCAGAACGCCGAAGAGCTCGTGACCATGGGGCGCTGTCTCGACATCGACGGCAACCTCACCACGGCGGGCACCAAGGTCGAGCTCTGGGACTGCAACGGCGTCGGCGGCCAGCAATGGGTGCCGCAGTCCAACGGGACCCTGCTCAATCCACAGTCAGGGCTCTGCCTCACCAGCCCGGGCGGGAGCACCGCCGGCGGCACCGTGCTCGACATCGAGACCTGTACCGGTTCGGCGGGCCAGCAGTTCGTCATCGCCTCGGGCTGGCTGATCCAGGGGCAGACGATCTCCGCGCCCGCGGGCAAGTGCGTCGGCACCACCGCCGGTGCGGCGGGCGTCGCGGGCACGGCCGTGGACCTGGCCACCTGCGCGCGCGAGGACGCCGACCAGTACTGGTGGCAGAACGGCGACGAGTCGATCGGCACGCTGAACCTGTGCCTGGACATCGACGGCAACGTCACCACGCCGGGCACCAAGGTCGAACTGTGGACCTGCAACGGCGTCGGCGGCCAGAAGTGGGTGCAGCAGACCGACGGCACCCTGCTCAACCCGCAGTCGGGGCTCTGCCTCACCGACCCGGGCGGCGCCGTGGCGGCCGGCACCGTCCTGGACATCGAGACCTGCGAAGGAGCCGCGGACCAGCAGTTCTTCGTCAACAGCGGGCACCCGATCAGCGCGCCCGGCGGCAAGTGCGTGGACGTGCCCGGCAACGACCTGTACGGCGCCATCGGTCCGCAGCTGCAGATCTGGGACTGCCAGGCCGCCGCGGTGGACCAGCACTGGACGTACAACACCTCGAGCCAGTCGCTGCAGTCGCTGGGCAAGTGCCTGGACATCGACGGCGACAGCACCACGTCCGGCGCGCACGTGGAACTGTGGGCGTGCAACGGGATCGGCGGCCAGCGGTGGGTGCAGCAGCCCGACGGCTCGCTGCTCAACCCGCAGTCAGGCCTCTGCCTCACCGACCCGAGTGACAACACCGCCGACGGCACACAGCTGGACATCGAGGCGTGCACCGGCGGCGCGTCGCAGCAGTTCGGCTACCTGAGCGCGGTCGCGCTGGCCCCGGGCGCCGAGGTGTCCTTCCGGGCCACCACGGCGTGCTGCACCGCCGACTTCATCCGGCACCAGAACGGCCGGGCGATCCTGTCCGCCATCACCACCACCAGCGCCACGCTCGACAAGCAGGACGCGACCTGGATCGTCACGCCCGGGCTGGCCAACAGCGCGTGCGTCTCGTTCGAGTCGAAGGACTACCCGAACGGCTATCTCCGGCAGACCAGCGGAGCCGTCTACCAGCAGCAGGACGACGGCACCACACAGTTCGCCTCGGACGCCACGTTCTGTCCCACGCCGGGCAAGAACGGCCAGGGCGAGTCCCTGTCCTGGAATGCGACCCCGGCCGACTACCTGCGCCACTACAGCGGCCAGCTGTACGTGGCCAGTGACGGCGGCTCGGACGCCTGGGACAGCTCCACGTCCTGGACCGACGACGTCAGCTTCCTGGTACAGCCGGCCTGGGCGCCGTAACCGGGCGGTCGGATCGTCGCACCATCACACGCCTGCCCTGCCGTGCCCCGTGCGCGGTGGGGCAGGCGTGTGAATTTTGCGGCCAGCCTTGCGCCGGGAAATGGCCGGCGTGCAGGCCTTAAGATTGTGTCCGGCGGCGTGACGACGCGTCCCGCGTGGCGCTGCCTGGGGGCAGGCGAGAGGAGCTGTTCCGGGGATGAGGTCAGCCGCCGAAGGGTCCGTCGAAGCCGTCGATGCCGTGCGCACGGAGCCGTCGGCCGCGCAGCAGTCCCAGCAGTCCCCGCAGTCCTCGCTGTTCGCCCCGGTGCGCACCGGCAACGCCTTCGAGGAGACGGTCGAGCGGATTCTGCGGGCGGTGAAGCTCGGAGCGGTGGGCTGCGGGGAGCGGCTGCCCCCGGAGCGGGAGCTCGCCGGGATGCTCGGCGTGAGCCGCGACACGCTGCGCGAGGCCATCCGTGCGCTGGCCGCCGAGGGCGTGGTGGAGAGCCGCCGCGGCCGATCCGGCGGCGCCTACGTGCTGCGGGTGCCCGCGAGCGCCGCGCCCGGCGGCTTCCGGGACCTGGTCGAGGGACTGCCCGGCGGCTTGCAGGACGTGCTGGTGTTCCGCCGCACGGTCGAGACCGGCGCGGCCGAGGCGGCGGCCGGCCGGGCGCTGGACGCCGCGGAACGCAGGCTGCTGACGCAGCGCAGGGAGGCGGCCGAACAGGCCGACGCGGCCGGCTACCGGATCGCCGACACCCGCTTCCACCTGGCCCTGGCCGAGGCCTCCGGCTCGCCGCTGCTCGCCACGGCGGTCGCCGACGCGCGGCTGCGTATCAACACCCTGCTCGACGCCATCCCGATGCTCGAGGTGAACCTCGCGCACTCCGCCGAGCAGCACCGGCGCATCTGCGAGGCCGTGCTCGGCGGCGATCCCGAGGCGGCCCGCCGGACGATGGCCGAGCACCTGGACGGGACCGCGTCCCTGCTCGAGGGCTTCCTGCGCTGAGCCTCGCGGCTGCGCTTATGCCGCACGGACGAGCGGCCGGCTCGGGCCTGACCCACCGTCACCGAAGCCGATTTTCGGACTGCCTCTTGACACCAGGCGTGTGACCCCCAGACTGGTATCCAAAATGGACGACTGATCGTCCATTGATGTCGCTCGGCACACCCCTGCCCCACCGTCGCAAGGCCCTCATCCGCAGCCGGCCCCTGGAGGCGTGCTTTGACCACCGACAATCCCCCCGGCGCCGCGTCGCCGCTCCCGTCCGACGCGGTCGCACTCGACGCGCCGCAGACCGACGAACAACGGCTGCACCAACTCGGCTACGCGCAGGAGCTGTCCCGGACCATGTCCGGGTTCTCCAACTTCGCGGTCTCCTTCACCATCATCTCCATCCTCAGCGGCTGTCTGACCCTGTACGGGTACGGCATGAACACCGGCGGCCCCGCGCTGATCACCTGGGGCTGGCCGCTGGTCGGACTGATGACGCTGCTCGTCGGGCTGGCCATGGCGGAGGTCTGCTCGAGCTATCCGACCGCCGGCGGCCTGTACTACTGGTCGGCCCGGCTAGCCGGGACCAACTCGGCCGCCTGGTCCTGGTTCACCGGCTGGTTCAACTTCCTCGGCCAGGTCGCGGTGACCGCGGGCATCGACTTCGGCGCCGCGTTCTTCATCAACGCCCTGCTCGACCTGCAGTGGAACTTCGCCGCAAGCGCTCCGCACACCGTCGAGATCTTCGGCGCCGTGCTGCTCGTACACGGCCTGCTCAACACCTTCAACGTCCGCCTGGTCGGGCTGCTGAGCCAGGTCAGCGTCTGGTGGCACATCCTCGGCGTGCTGGTGATCGTGGGCGCTTTGGCCTTCGGGCCGTCCAAACACCAGTCCGCCTCCTTCGTCTTCGGGCACTTCGTGAACAACACCGGCTGGTCCTCCGGCTTCTACGTCGCGCTGCTCGGCCTGCTGCTGGCCCAGTACACCTTCACCGGCTACGACGCGTCCGCGCACATGACCGAGGAGACCAAGGACGCCGCGGTCAGCGGCCCGCGCGGCATCGTGATGTCGATCGTGGTCTCGCTGGTGGCCGGCTGGGTGCTGCTGATCGGCATCACCTTCGCCATCCAGAACTACGCCGGCGAGGCCACCTCGGCCACCGGGGTGCCGCCCGCGCAGATCTTCATCGACGCGCTCGGACTCACCGGCGGCAAGCTGCTCCTGCTCGTCGTGATCGGCGCCCAGCTGTTCTGCGGCATGTCCTCGGTCACCGCCAACTCGCGGATGATCTACGCCTTCTCCCGGGACGGGGCGCTGCCCGGCTCGCGGATCTGGCACCGGATCAACAAGCGCACCCGCACCCCGACCAACGCGGTCTGGCTCGCCGTCGTGGGCGCCTTCCTGCTGGGCCTGCCCGACCTGTGGAACGGCACCGCGTACGCCGCGGTGACCTCGATCGCGGTGATCGGGCTCTACATCGCCTACGTCATCCCGACCTTCCTGCGGCTGCGCCTCGGCGACCGGTTCGAGCGCGGCCCCTGGCACCTGGGCCGCTGGTCCAGGCCCATCGGCGTGGTCGCGGTGGCCTGGGTGGTGGTCATCACGGTGCTGTTCATGCTGCCCACGACCTCGCCGATCACCCGCGGCAACTTCAACTACACCGTCGTGGCGGTCGCCGTCGTGCTCGGCTTCGCCGGGATCTGGTGGCTGGCCTCGGCCCGCAAGTGGTTCACCGGACCGAAGGTCCAGGGCACCGCGGCCGAGCTCGCGGCCATCGAGGCGGAGCTGGGGTCGGTCTGATCCATGAACGAAGGCAACAACGTCACGCACGAATCGGGAGCGCGCCGGCCCGGCATGCTCACCCTGGACCGGCTGCGCGCCCTGGTCGAGGACGGAACCGTCGACACCGTCGAACTGTCGATCACCGACATGCAGGGCCGGCTCCAGGGCAAGCGGCTGTCCGCCGAGTACTTCCTGAACGAGGTCGTGCCGCACGCCACCGAGGGGTGCAGCTACCTGCTCGCCGTCGACGTCGACATGAACACGGTGGACGGGTACGGACTGTCCTCCTGGGACACCGGCTACGGCGACTTCGTGCTCAAGCCGGACCTGTCCACGCTGCGGATGCTGCCCTGGCAGCCCGGCACGGCCGCGGTGCTCGCGGACGTGCTGCGCGAGCAGGATAACGCGCCGGTCTCGGTCTCCCCGCGCCAGGTGCTGCGCGCCCAGCTCGACCGCCTGGCCGAGCGCGGTCTGGCCGCGTACGTCGGCACGGAGCTCGAGTTCATCGTGTTCCGCGACAGCTACGAACAGGCCTGGGACAAGGGATATCGAGGGCTGACACCGGCGAACCAGTACAACGTCGACTACTCGATCCTCGGCACCGCGCGCATCGAGCCGCTGCTGCGCGCGATCCGGCTCGGCATGACCGGCGCCGGGATGTACGTGGAGTCGGCGAAGGGGGAGTGCAACCTCGGCCAGCACGAGATCGCCTTCCGCTACGCCGAGGCCCAGGCCACCTGCGACAACCACGTGCTCTACAAGACCGGGGCGAAGGCGATCGCGGCCCAGCAGGGCGCGGCGCTGACCTTCATGGCCAAGTTCGACGCCCGGGAGGGCAACTCCTGCCACATCCACCTGAGCCTGCGCTCGGCCGAGCAGGACGCGCCGGTGCTGGCCGGCGCCGGGCCGCACGGGTTCTCGCCGCTGATGGAGGGCTTCCTGGCCGGCCAGCTGGCGGCGCTGCGTGAGCTGACGCTGCTGTTCGCCCCGAACATCAACTCCTATAAGAGGTATGCGGCCGGCAGCTTCGCGCCGACCTCGGTGGCCTGGGGCCGGGACAACCGGACCTGCGCCCTGCGCGTCGTGGGACACGGCGAGTCGCTGCGGGTGGAGAACCGCGTCCCGGGCGGCGATGTGAACCCGTACCTGGCCGTGGCCGGGATGATCGCCGCCGGGCTCGACGGGATCGATCGCGGGCTGAGCCTGGAGAGCGAGTTCCGCGGCGACGCGTACCGCGCCGACCTGCCGCGCGTGCCGGGGACGCTGCGCGAGGCCGCGGAGCTGTTCGGCGGCAGCACTCTGGCCCGCGCGGCGTTCGGCGACACGGTGGTCGAGCACTACCTCAACGCCGCCCGGGTCGAGATCGAGGCCTTCGACGCCGCCGTGACCGACTGGGAGCGGTTCCGCGGATTCGAGCGGATGTGAGAATGGAGATCGACATCTTGGCTTTGGCACAGGGTGGGCCCGCGCCCACCGCGGCCGAGAACGGGCCGCTGCCGGTGATCGGCCTGAGCACGTACCGCGACCAGGCGTCCTGGGGCGTGTGGAACTCCGAGGCGGCGTTGCTGCCCTTCGGCTACGTCGAGGGGATCGCGGCGGCGGGCGGGCTTCCGTTCCTGCTTCCACCGGCCGCCGTCGCGGGCGTCGAGCCGTCGGCGGCGGCACACGCCGCGGTGGCCAGGATCGACGCGCTGTTGCTCACCGGTGGCCCGGACCTGGACCCGGAGCTCTACGGCGCGCCCGCGCACGCGGAGACGTCGGGGACCCGGCCGCAGCGCGACGCCTGGGAATCGGCGCTGCTGAAGGCGGCGCTGGACCGGGACCTGCCGGTGCTCGGGATCTGCCGCGGTGCCCAGCTGCTCAACGTCGCCTGCGGCGGGACTCTCGACCAGCACGTGCCCGAGCGGGCCGAGCACGACGGCCACCGTCCCGCCCCCGGCGTCTTCGGCACGACCAGCGTCACGCTCGACCCCGACGCGTTGCCCGGCATCCTGCTCGGCCCCAGCGTGGAAGTGCCCTGCTATCACCACCAGGCGGTGAGCGGCGTGGGCCGCGGGCTCGCGGTGACCGGGCTCGCCTCGGACGGGACCGTGGAGTCCGTGCAGCTCGGCGGCCGGGCCTTCGTCGTGGGCGTGCAGTGGCACCCGGAGGCCGGACAGGACGCGCGCCTGTTCGAGGGCCTGGTCACGCATGCCGCGCTCAGGGCGGCGCGCGGCGAACGGGCCGCCTCCGCCGCGTGGAAGGAGGGAAACCGATGACAGACCTCGAAGTCGAGGGAGCCGAGGGAGCCGACCGGGGGCCGCAGGAGCCCGCGTACACGGTGCTCGACCCGTCGACCGGGAAGCCGCTCGCCGAGGTGGCGATGGCGGGGCAGGCCGAGGTGGATACCGCCGTCGCCCGGGCGCTGCGCGCGTTCCCGGCGTGGCGCGAGGTGGCTCCCGGCGACCGGGCCCGGCTGCTGCGCCGGTTCGCCGCGCGCGTGGACGAGGAGATCGAGGAGCTGGCCCGGATCGAGGTGGCCAACGCCGGCCACACGATCGGCAACGCCCGCTGGGAGGCCGGGAACGTCAGGGATCTGCTGGACTACTACGCGGGCGCGCCGGAGCGGCTGTGCGGCCGGCAGATCCCGGTGGCCGGCGGCATCGACGTCACCTTCCGCGAGCCGCTCGGCGTCGTCGCGGTGATCGCCCCGTGGAACTTCCCGATGCCGATCGCCGCGTGGGGGGTGGCCCCCGCGCTCGCCGCGGGCAACACGGTGATCCTCAAGCCCGCCGAGTACACCCCGCTGACCGCGCTGCGCCTGGCCGAACTGGCACGGGAGGCCGGCCTGCCGCCGCACGTGTTCCAGGTGCTGCCGGGCCGCGGGCCGGTCGCCGGGCAGCGGCTGGTGGAGCACCCAGACGTGGCGAAGCTCGTGTTCACCGGCTCGACCGCGGTGGGCCGCCGGATCGCCGCGCAGGGCGGGCAGCGGCTCGTCCCGGTGACCCTGGAACTCGGCGGTAAGAGCGCGAACATCGTCTTCGCGGACGCAGATCTCGAGAAGGCGGCCGCGGCCGCGCCCTACGCGGTCTTCGACAACGCCGGCCAGGACTGCTGCGCCCGCTCGCGGATCCTGGTGCAGCGCTCGGTGTACGACCGCTTCCTCGAGCTGTTCGAACCCGCCGTCGCCGCGGTGAAGGTGGGCGACCCGGGGTTGCCGGAGACCGAGATGGGTCCGCTGATCTCCGCCACACAGCGGGACCGGGTAGCCGCGTTCCTCACCGAGGACGTGCCGATCGCCTTCCGCGGCAGCGCGCCGGACGGGCCGGGGTTCTGGTTCCCGCCCACCGTCGTGGCCCCCGGTGATCCGGATTCGCCCGTGTGCACGCAGGAGGTGTTCGGACCCGTCGTCGCGGTGCTGCCGTTCGAGGACGAGGCCGACGCGATCCGGCTGGCCGACGCGACCCGCTACGGACTGTCCGGATCGGTCTGGACCCGCGACGTCGGCCGCGCGCTGCGGGTCGCCCGCGCCGTGCAGTCCGGGGCCCTGTCGGTGAACTCGAACTCCTCGGTGCGCTACTGGACCCCGTTCGGCGGCTACAAGGACTCGGGCCTCGGACGCGAACTCGGCCCCGACGCGCTCGAGGCCTTCACCCAGACCAAGAACGTCTTCATCGCCGCCGACTGAACGACTCGACGGCGCACGACCCACGGGCAACACGCGAGAGTGAAAGAGGAAGCTGCACATGGTGGAGCGTTATGACGGCAAGGTCGCCGTGGTGACCGGCGGCGCGGGCGGCATCGGCCTGGCCACGGCCAGGCGGCTCGCGGCCGAGGGCGCGAAGGTGGTCGTGGCCGACGTCAGCGAGGAGGCCGGGGCCGCGGCGGCGAAGGAGGTCGGCGGCCTGTTCGTACCCGTCGACGTCACCGACGCCGCGCAGGTCGAGGCCCTGTTCCAGACCGCGGTGGACACGTACGGCTCGCTCGACCTGGCGTTCAACAACGCCGGTATCTCGCCCCCGGACGACGACTCGATCCTGGAGACCGGTATCGAGGCCTGGCGCCGGGTGCAGGAGGTGAACCTGACCTCGGTCTACCTGTGCTGCAAGGCGGCGATCCCGCACATGCTGCGGCAGTTCAAGGCGGACGGGCGCCGCGGCGCCGTCGTGAACACCGCGTCCTTCGTGGCCCTGATGGGCGCCGCGACCTCGCAGATCTCGTACACCGCGTCCAAGGGCGCGGTGCTGGCGATGTCGCGCGAGCTCGGCGTCCAGTTCGCCCGCGAGGGGGTACGCGTGAACGCGCTGTGCCCGGGCCCGGTGGACACCCCGCTGCTGCGGGAGCTGTTCGCGAAGGACCCCGAGCGCGCGGCCCGCCGCCTCGTGCACATCCCGCTCGGCCGCTTCGCCCGGCCGGAGGAGATCGCGGCCGCCGTCGCGTTCCTCGGCAGCGACGACGCGTCCTTCGTCACCGCCTCCGCCTTCGTGGTCGACGGCGGCATCAGCGGCGCGTACGTGACGCCGCTGTAGCAGCCGGAGCAGCGGGAGAGCAGGCCTCGACGACGCCCGCCCGACACCTCCGCGAAGGTGTCGGGCGGGCGTAGCCTTGCCCGCACGGGCGGACCGGAGGCTGCTGCGTCAGGCACGCAACTGATATATTAAACATGTCTGTTTCGGCGAAGGGCGAGCGTTGCGCGAGAAGTTGCTGTACGAGCAGGTATACGCCGAGTTGAAGGCGCGCATCCGCGAGGGACGGATCGGCGTCGACGCGCGCCTGCCCGCCCCGGCCGACCTCGGCACCGAGTTCTCGGTCAGCGCCATCACGGTCAAGCGCGCCCTGGACATGCTCCAGGCGGAGGGCTATGTCGTACGCCGGCCCAAGCACGGCACCGTCGTGATCAGCGCCGATCCGCAGCCGGCGCCCGCCGCCGCGGTCCGCGGCGCGACGGAGCCGGGCGCGTACCCGCCGCTGCCGGCGAATGCCCGCGCCGAGGGCGCCCCGCTGCTCGGCGCGCTCATCACCAGCTTCGACGACACCTTCGGCACGGCGTTGCTGGCGTCCATGATCGGGGCCACCTCGGGCCGGGCGAACCTGGTGCTCAAGACCTCGGTGGGGGAGGAGGCGGCCGAGGGGCCGCTGATCGAGGAGCTGCTGGCCGCGGGCATCAGGGGCCTGGCGTTCCAGCCGAGTTCTTCGCAGTCCATCCCGCCGCTGCTGATGGGCCTGCTGGCCCGGTCGTTCCCGGTGGTCATCATCGACCGCTCGCTCGACGGCGTGCCGGTCTCCACGGTCTGCTCGGACAACCTCGCCGGGGCCCGCGCGGCCACCGAGTACCTGTTCGAGCTCGGCCACCGCAGGCTCGGCCTGATCACCTCGGCCAGCCGCGTCTCCACGGTGGAGGACCGCCGCAACGGCTACGTCCGGGCCCACGCCGGAGCCGGCGTGCCGCACCAGGAGGCGGACGAGTTCCACGAGCTCTACTCCGTCACCCCCGGATCCCGGGTGGACGCGAGCGAGGACCTGGCGAAGCTCACCGCGTTCGTCGAGGCCAGGCCGGAACTGACGGCGTATCTGGTCTCCGAGCACCACCTCGCGATCATGCTGCGCCGAGCGTGCCGCGATCTCGGCCGGCGCATCCCGCAGGACGTCTCCATCGTCTGCTTCGACCAGCCGCCGGCCGCGCTCGACGACTCGCCCTACCCGTTCACGCACGTCGCCCAGCCCCAGGCGGAGCTCGGCGCCCGGGTGGTCGAGGAACTGTTCGCCCAGCTCGCCGAGCCCGGCGCGGTGACCAAGCACGTCCTGCCCACCCGGCTGGTGCCCGGCGCCTCCACCGCACCGCCCCCGCGGTCCTGACTCGGCGCGGGGGCGGTGCGGGGCGGTGTTCTGCCTGCGGTGTCAGTGCCCGGAGAGCGCGTCCGTCCGACTGGTCAGCCGCGCGCACACCTCGGTCGCCATGATCGCGCTGAGCTGCGCCGAGTAGGGCACGTGCCCGTCCGGCGGCACCGGCACCCGCCAGTCCGGTCCGGCCAGCAGCCGCTCCTCGTCCGCCAACGCGCCGTGCCAGAGCGCTTCGGTGGCGGCGGTGATCCGGCCCTGCACCGCTGCGGCCTCCTCATGGGCACCCAGCCGGTCGCAGGCCTCGACGAGCAGGCCCGCGTACCGGTGCATGATGCCCTGGAACAGGCCCTCGTCGCCCCCGTCGCCGCGGTCGAGCAGCACGTCGCCCTCGGCCAGTTCGGCGTACGCGGCGCGCTCGGTCCGCAGGGCCTTGTCGATCAGCGTGCGGTCGCCGGTGAGCTCCGCCATCTCGACGCACGCGCCGATGTACAGGCCCTGGTTGTAGGTGTACTTCCACTCGGTGTCGATCGCGCCGTCGCCGAGCCGGTTCACGCCGTCCTGCACGAAGCCGTCCGGGCGCACCAGCGCCTGTTCCAGCCAGCGCAGGACCTTCTCCGCCTCGTCCCGATAGCGCTTCTCTCCGGTTCTGCGGTGCAGCCGCGCGCCGAGGATCACGAAACTGCCGTTGGAGGGCGTGTTCTTGTAATACAACTGCTCCTTGCGCCAGGCGATGCCACCGCCCGCCTCGTCGTTCGCACCGAGCTCGTGGACGTGCCGCCACAGCTGCTCGGCCTCCTCGGCGTACACCGGGTCCCCGGTCGCCTCGGCCAGCCGCAGCGTGGCCAGGGCGAACCAGAGCATGTCGTCGAAGTAGTCGTTGAACAGCAGGCCCTCGTTGCGGGCGACGAGGTTGTCGTGGATCTCCACGGCCTGCTTCAGCCAACCGGCCTCGCCGGTGCGCTCGTACGCGTCGATGCGCGCGTCGAGGGCGTGGGCGAGCCACCAGTAGTTGAACGTGTCGTTCTCGCCCGGTCCGAGCGGGTGCCAGTTGTCGAACAGTTGCGGCCGGTCCGTACCGAAGTACTCGTCCAGACTCCGCTGGACCCGCTCCGCCCGATCCTGCCATGCGGCGCCGTGCGCCTGCGGCTGCGCCATGGGGGCTGCCTCTCGCCTTTCCGTCGTGCTCGTGCTCGTGCTTGTGCTTGTGCTTGTGCCTGTGCTCGTGCTCAGAGGTTCTGCGTGAGGATCTGGTTGCCCTGGGACGCGGCGGTGGCCAGCGCGCTCTGTGCACCGGTGTGCCCGGCCAGGAAGTTCTGCAGCTGCGGGTCGAGCGCCTTGCCCTCCACGTCCGAGTAGCCCGGGGTGTTCGGGCGGACCGTGGCGAAGTCCATCGTCTGCACGAAGGCCGGCCAGTGCCCGGTGGAGAAGTACGGGTCCTGCGTCGCCTTGATGCTGCCCGGCAGCCAGCTGGAGATCTTGGAGAAGCCCACCGCGTTCGCCGGCACCGTGCACCACCACTTCATGAACTCCCACGCGGCGTCCCGGTTCTTCGCCGCGGTCGGGATGACCAGGCCGAAGCCGCCGGTGATCGCGCCCTTGTCCCCGCCCGGGCCGGTGGCCGGGGCGACCACGCCGTACTCGAAGCCGCTCACCGCGTCGTAGGTCGGCATGTTCCAGGGGCCGTCGTACTTGAGCGCGATCGCGCCGGTGCCGAACCCGTCGATGCCCTGGGCGAACCCGACCTGGTAGACCTTCTTCTGGCTGACCAGTTCGCTCCAGTAGTCGAGCACGGCCATGCCGGCCGCGCTGTCGAAGGCCACGGACTTCTTGTCGCTGCTGAGCATCTTGCCGCCGGCCTGCATGATGTACATGTTGAAAAGGCCGACGTCGTCGATGGCGAAGCCGGAGCGGGTGAGCTTGCCGCCGGAGTACTGGGTCAGCTCCGCCGCGGCGGCCGCTATCTCGTCCCAGGTACTCGGCGGGCTGATCCCGGCGCCGTCCAGGATCGTCTTGTTGTAGAGCAGCGAGCGGTTGTCCACCAGCATCGGCAGCCCGTAGAGCTTGCCCTCGATCCGCATCTCGCCGAGCGGCTGCTGGAAGAAGTCGGTCAGGTCCACCCGGTCCCGCGCGACCAGGTCGTCGATCGCGGACAGGGCGCCCTTCGGCGCGTAGAGCGAGGTCTGGTACCGGTCCCAGAGCACCACGTCCGGCACGTCCTTGCCGGAGGCGACCGCGGTCAGCAGCTTGGGCTCGAGCACGCCCTGGGACTCGTAGGTGACGTGGATGTCCTTCTGCGAGCTGTTGAAGGCGGCCAGCTGCTTGTTGATCTGCGCGATCTGGTCGCCGGAGAACGAACCCCACATGGTCAGCTGGGCCACGCCGCCGGAGCCGGAGGAACCGCTGGAGGAGGAGCTGCCGTTGCACGCGCTCAGCAGCGGTGCGGCGGCCAGGCCGGCGGCGCCGAGTGCGCCGGTGCGCAGGACGCCGCGGCGGGAGAATCCGGTGGAGTCGGAGTGGTGCGGGTTGGTGCGTGTCGCGTGCATGGCGAAGAGCCCCTTCTCGGGAATCGAGGGTGAACCGTTTTTTGCGCCGTGGATCACTTGCCGCCGCTGGTCGCGAGTCCCTCCACGATCCAGCGCTGCGCGAACAGGAAGACGATCAGGACCGGAAGCGAGGCCACGACCGTGCCGGCCATCAGCGGGCCGTAGTCGGTGGCGTAGTTGGTCACGAACCCGGCCAGGCCCACCTGGATCGTCATCATGCTCGGCGAGCTGAGTACGATCAGCGGCCACATGAACGAGTTCCAGCCGGCCTGGAAGGTCAGGATGCCGAGTACCGCGAGGCTGGCCCGGGCCAGCGGGAGGTAGATCCGGAAGAAGATCCGGAACTCCCCGGCGCCGTCGATGCGGGCGGCGTCGGCCAGGTCCCCGGGCAGCGACTCGAAGGCCTGCTTCATGAAGAACACGGCGAACGCGCCGACCGCGCCGGGCAGGATCACCGCCCAGTAGGTGTCGATGAAGCCGCCGCCGCCCTTGCCGGCCAGGTCGTTCCCGCCCACCAGCGGGAACTGCTTCATGATCAGGAACAGCGGCACCATGGTCGCGGTGGAGGGGATCATCATCGAGCCTACGTAGGCGCTGAACAGGATCCGCTTGCCGCGCAGGTGCAGCTTGGCCAGGGTGTAGCCGGCCAGCGAGCCGAAGAAGAGGTTCGAGAGCACTCCGGCGCTCGCGATCAGCAGCGAGTTGCGGGCGTAGGAGAGCATCGGCACCGTGTGGAAGACGTTGCTGTAGTTGCCCCAGGTGAAGGTGCGCGGCAGCAGCCGGAAACCGTCCGAGATGATCTCGCCGGCGGGCTTGAGCGAGGTCGAGAGGGTCCACAGCAGCGGCAGCACCGTCGAGATGCTCACCAGCACCGCCGCGGCCCACCACAGCAGCCCGCCCACACGCCGTCGCAGGGGCTTGCGCCGCTTCGGGTGCGGGGCCGCCGCGGCCGCGGTCTTCGGCGTGCCGGGCGCGCCGGGCGCGCTCGTGGTCGGGGAGGTCGTCAGGGCGCTCATCGGTCACCGGTCCGCTTGACCAGGCCGGCGTTGACCAGCGCGACGACGAGGATCACCAGGAACAGCACCACCGAGATCGCCGAGGCGTATCCCATCTGCAAGGCCCCGAATCCGCGGTCGTAGATGTAGTAGACGAGCGTGACGGTCGAGTTGCCCGGGCCGCCCTGGGTCAGCACGTAGGCCTGGTCGAAGACCTGGAACGCGCCGATGATCTGCAGCGTGGTCACCAGCAGCGTGGTCTTGGCCAGGCACGGCAGCGTGACGTGGCGGAAGACCTGCCAGCCGTTCGCGCCCTCGGTCCTGGCCGCCTCGGTCAGCTCCGGGGGTATGTTCTGCAGCCCGGCCAGGTAGATCACCATGTTCGTGCCGAACCCGGCCCACACCGACATCAGCACGATCGCGGGCATCGCCCAGTTCGAGTCGTAGAGCCAGGCCGGGCCGTTGATCCCGAACCAGCCGAGCATGATGTTGATCAGTCCGCGCTGCGGGTTGAGCATCCAGTACCAGATGCTCGCGGTGGCCACGGTGGAGGAGACCACCGGCACGTAGAACAGGACCCTGAAGTACTTCGCGGCGCGCACCCGGCGGTTGAGCAGCAGCGCGGTGCCGAGCGAGACGGCGATGCCCAGCGGCACGTACATCAGGGTGTAGATCACCGTGTTCTTCAGCGCGATCCGGAAGAACGGGTCGTGCAGGAGCTTGGTGTAGTTGCCGAACCCGATCCAGCTGGGCGGGGTGAGCACGTCGTAGTCGGTGAAGCTGTAGTAGGCCATCAGCCCGATCGGCAGCACCACGAAGGCGAGGAACACCAGGACCGGGATGCTCAGGAAGGCCGCCGCGGCGGTGCTCTCGCGCCGGCGCAGGCCGCCGGTACGCGCCCGGCCCGGCCGGCTCGGGGCCGGACGCCCGGCGGCGCGCCGGGGGTCCGGGGTGTCGGTGTACGTCACCTGGGTCAGCCTTTTTCCGGATCGGGGAACCCGCAGCACTCCAGCGCGAGCTCGCAGAACATCGCCTCGGCCCAGGAGAACCAGCCGCGGGTCCAGGTCTCCGGCCGGTCGGCGTGGAAGGACTCGTGGATGCGGTCGGTGCCGCCCCGGGTGGCCAGCAGGGTCCGCAGCGCGTCGCGTTTGGCCTGCTCGTCGGTGTCGGTCAGGGCCGCCACGGCCAGCGCGATCGGCCACACGTGCCGGTCCGGGGTGTGCGGGCTGCCGACCCCGCTCGCCGCGCTGCCGCGGTGGTAGGTCGGGTTGCGCTCGCTGAGCACGAACGCGCGGGTGGCGAGATAGACCGGGTCCTCGCGGCGGCAGTAGCCGAGCAGCGGCAGGGACAGCAGGCTCGGGACGTTCGCGTCGTCGGCCTCGAGCACGCCGCCGTACCCGTCCACCTCGTAGGCCCAGCGCGGTCCGGTCTCCGGATCGTCGATCAGGGCGTGGGCGCGCAGCCCGTCCTCGATCGCGGTGCGCAGCTTGGCGGCCCGCGCGAGCAGATCGGCGCCGGTCGGCCCGGGGGGCGGTGCGGCCTCGCCGATCTCGGCCAGCCGGCCGAGCACCACGGCGGCGAACTGGTTGTCCGGCACGTTGTAGCCGTAGGCGCAGGCGTCGTCGCTGGGGCGGAAGGCGCTCCAGGTCAGGCCGGTGACGGCGACGAGCGGGCCACGGCCGACGCGCTCGAGCGAGTCGCTGGCGGGCGCGTCGTGGCGCTGGAACCGGTAGGTCGAGGCGTTCTCGTGGTCCTGCTCGGTCTCCCAGAGCTCGACGACGCGCTCGACCGCGGCCCAGTACCCGGCGTCGAAGACGTCGGTGCGGCCGTAGCCGCGCCAGATCCGGTAGGCCAGGTGCAGCGGGTAGCACAGGGAGTCGACCTCGTATTTGCGTTCCCAGACGTCCGGGCTCATCGCGGTCTCGTCGCTCTGGTGCCCGGCGCCGTCGGGCCCGGCGTTGAACGCGTTCGCGTACGGGTCGAGCGCGATGCAGGCGAGTTGGCGGCGCAGCACCGCCACCGCGAAGCCCTCGGCCGCCGGAAGCGCGTCGCCGAGCCGGATCAGCGGCAGCACCTGGGCCGCGGAGTCGCGCAGCCACATCGCCGGGATGTCGCCGGTGAGCAGGAAGACGGTGTCGTCGGCCAGGGTACGGGCGGCGCGGTGCAGGGTCTCGTCGGCGAAGCGCACGACCAGTGCGGCGGTCTCCTCGTCGAGGATCGCGCCGATCCGTTCCCGGAGTGCGGCGAGCTCGGCGGCCACGGCGTGCACAGATCACCTCTACTAAATATATTCAATGGTTCGAGCGGTGACGTGAATATAACCCCTCCTTCACACGCGCGCAACGGTGATGACCCTTGGCACCCCGCGACTGTGACGCCGGGTCAGCTCTCGACCGGGCCCGTCCCGGCCTCCACGAGCCGAAACGCCACGGTCGTCAGAGCCGGCCGGGTCCGCCCGGCGAGCTGCTCGCGCAGCGCCGCCACCGCCCGCCGGCCCATCTCGGCCTCGTCCTGGCGCACGTGCAGGAAGCGCGGCGGGTCGAAGGGGTCCACCGGGGAGTCGAAGCAGGCGATGCGCGGCGGGTTCGGACGCTCGCGCACTCCGGTCTCCACCACCCGCGCCAGGTTGTACTCGCTCGCCACGATCGCGGTCACCTGCGGTGTGTCGTCCAGGAAACGTCCGATCCGTTCCGCGTCGCGGCGCACGTTCGCGGCGTTGAGCGCTCCGGGCAGCGTGGCGCCGAACCCGGTCACGGCGTGCCCGGTGACCTCGGGCCCTGCTTCGGCCACCGCCTGCCGGAACCCGGCAAGGCGCTGCTCGATGCTCGTGGTGTGCGAGGGCTCGGGCGAGGCGAAGGCGAGGTGGCGATGGCCGTCCCGGATCAAAGCGGCCGTCAGTTCGCGTGCGGCGGCGAGGTTGTCGGTGCGTACGGCGTCCGCGGGCAGGCCCTCGAGCGGCCGGTCCACCATGACCAGCGGGAAGTGGTCGAGCACCGCCCGCACCAGGCTCGCGTTGTGGTACTCGCCGTGGACGGGGAAGACGACCAACCCGTCCACCCCGCGCTCGCGCAGCCGGTCCACCGCGCGTTCCTCCTCGGCCCGGTCCCCGGCCGTGCGGTGCACGATCAGGTCGTCGCCGTGCTCGGCGCACGCGGCGTCCACGGCGAGCAGGAGTTCGAGCCCGTAGGACTCCGAGACGTCCGGGATGAGCAGCGCGAAGGTGCGTCCGGCCGCGACCCGGTCGCGACGCGTGCCGGCCTCGGTCTTGTCCAGGCTGATCGAGTCGAGGTCGGGCAGCTGCTGCGCGACGAAGGTCCCCTTGCCGCGCAGCCGTTCCACCACGCCCTGACGCCGCAACAGTTCCAGCGCGCTCTGCGCGGTGACCCGGCTGACGCCGAAGCGGGCCGCGAGTTCGGCCTCTGACGGTACCCGCGCGCCCGGGCCGAGTTCACCGGTGCGCAGCGCGTCGAGCAGGTGGTCGACGATGTTCTGGTAGAGCAACGGCTTCGACATTGCGTCACCCTACCGCTCCGCCTGGCCTGCCGAAAGACCTGCGACAGGTTGACCTATGTTGACGCATGACAACTTCGACACTACGGTCACGCGCACTGCACCGACGCAGTTTCGGAGGAACGATGCGTAAGCTCAGTCTCCTGATCGCGGGCGGCTTGTTGGCCGCCACGAGCCTGGCGGCGGCCGTCCCGGCCCAGGCCGCCACAAGCTCCGACGGACTCACGGCGATGTCCGATTTCGTCTCGGCGTTCTGGGATCCCACGACCGACTACTTCTACACGAACAGCAACCAGCAGATAGAGACCGCGCACGCCTACGGCCCGGACAGCGGCCTGTACGCGGACTTCTGGTGGGAGGCGCAGAACTGGGAGACCGTCATGGACGCCTACCAGGCGGCCGAGGCACAGAGCTCCAGCCAGGCGTCCACCTACCGCAGCATGATCGACGAGGTCTACGACGGGTTCACCGCCTTCTACCCGACCTTCAGCACGGACTTCAACGACGACCTGGCCTGGTGGGACGTCGCCTCGATCCGGGCCTACCAGATCACCGGCGAGAGCCGCTATCTGACCACCGCGGAGAACCTGTTCAGCGAGATCTGGGCGTATCAGGACTCGACCTACGGCGGCGGGATCTGGTGGCAGCGCTCGGTCCAGAACGAGAAGAACGTGGCCGCCAACGCCCCGGTGGCCGAGGCCGCGGCCGAGATCTACCAGGCCACCGGCGACTCGTCCTATCTGACCGACGCCGAGTCGATCTTCAGCTGGGTGCAGAGCACGTTGCAGAGCGGCGGCCACGTCTACGACCACATCGACGGCTCCGGCGTGGCCAAGTGGGACTTCACGTACAACTTCGGCAGCTACATCGGCGCCGCCGACGCCCTGTATGAGGCCACTAATACGAGTTCGTACCTCACCGACGCGGTGAGCGCGGCCACCTGGGCGACGACGTACCTGACCAACGCGGGCACGGTCGACTACGAGGGGGTCGACGACGCCGGCGGGTTCAAGATGATCCTCATCAGGAACCTGGCGCACCTGGTCACGGTCGAGGGCGAGAGCCAGTTCCTGCCCTACCTCCAGCGCAACGCGAATCAGGCCTGGAACGTGCGCCGCAGCAGTGACGGTTTGATCGGCGCCGACTGGTCCGCCCCGACCTCGAGTTCATATATCCAGTCACTGACGGCGGCCGCGGGTGCCAGCGCGCTCCTGGTCGTGCCGGCCGACGGCAGCACCGGCGCGCAACCCGCGTTCGGCACGTACGACGCGATCAATGCCCTGACCAACATCAGCACGGAGAGCTCCAACGCGGGCTTCCAGGGTCGCGGCTACCTGGCCGGCTGGGACGCCGACGGCCAGTACGTCACGTTCGAGGTGAACGCTCCGTCCACCGCGAACTACGAGCTCGACTTCTTCTACGCGGCCGGCGCGGGCGCCGCGACCAGGCAGATCACGGTCAACGGCACCACCCTCGCCCAGACCGAGAGCTTCCCGAGCACAGGCAGCTGGACCAGCTGGTCGACGATCAGGCTCAACGGCGTCGCACTCAACCAGGGGTACAACACCGTCACGGTGAACTACTCGGCCGCCGCGGGCGACACGAACTACCTGAACCTCGACACGATGCAGGCCTCGGTCCAGTTGCTCGCGCAGAACGGTGTCCTGCACGGCCTGTCCACCGAGTCGACCTACAGCGGTTACAGCGGCACGGCGTACGTCGCGGGCTGGGACGCCGACAGCGAGTGGGTGGACCTGAACGCGAACGTCAGCCGCACCGGCACCTACAGCGTGACACTGCGATACGCCGCGGCAGCGGGCAACGCCTCTCGCTACCTGTACGTGAACGGCGCCGCGGTCAACGACAACCTGAGCCTGCCCGGCACGGCCAGTTGGAGTACCTGGAACACGGTCACGGTGAGCGGGGTGGCGCTGAACGCGGGCTCGAACACGATCTCCGTGATCTACAACAGCTCCCTGGGAAGCTCGAACTACGTGAACCTCGACGAGGCCACCGTCCAGTACACCGGCGGCTGATCCCGGCGGACCGGTCGCCGAGCCGCGGCTTTCCGAGCCGGCGTGGCGCGGCGACCGGTCCGCACAGTGCTAGGTTGGCGCGATGCCGCAGGACCAAGATCAGAACCGAGACAGCCGCGCCGCCCGAACCGGTATCGACGGCATCGACGACCGGGCAGGTGAGCGGCCGGGCCGCAACGCGCCCGGGGACGCGCACGGGCGTGACGTGGTGGTGGCCGTCTGGCGGCGGCTGCGCAAGTACCAGTGGCGGCTGGTCTGGCTGCGGCAGAGCAAGTTCATGGTCACCACCACCGGCCTGGTCCGCGACGACCGCGGCCGGGTGCTGCTGCTGCGCCACCGTTTCTGGCCGGTCGGCCGCCAGGTGGGGCTGCCCGGCGGCTACGCCGTCTCCGGCGAGCGGCTCGAGGACGCCGTGGCCCGCGAGGTGCACGAGGAGACCGGGCTGCACGTCGAGGTCGCCCACGTGGTCCAGGTGCGCAGCGGTTTCCGCCTGCGGGTGGAGACCGCCTTCGCCGCCACCCTCGTCCCCGGCGGGGACCCGCGCCTGGACGCCCGCGAGATCCTCGCCGCCGGCTTCTACGAACTCGACGACCTGCCCGAAGACCTCATGCCGAACCACCGCCGCCTCATCCAGGACAACGCCGCCTGGTTCACGCCCGCGGGCTGAATCGCCCCTGAGCTGCCCCTGAGCTGCCCCTGAGCCGCGGAAAAATCGTCCGGCGCAGACCTGTGGGCTCGGTGCTTGACGATATGCAGGTAGATACCTGCATAATGGAGGGGTGAGCGGCGAAGCGAACGCGATGGACCTGGTCTTCAAGGCCCTGGCCGACCCGACCCGCCGCCTGATGCTGGACCGGCTGCGCGGGCAGGACGGCCAGACGCTCGGTGAGTTGTGCGAACACGTCGGGATGGCCCGCCAGTCGGCGACCCAGCACCTCGACCTGCTGGTGGGCGCCGGGCTGGTCAGCGTCGTGCGGCGGGGGCGGGAGCGGCTGCACTACCTCAACCCCGTGCCCATCCACGAGATCGAAGAGCGCTGGATCTCGGGGTTCGACCGACCGCGCCTGCGCGCGCTCAGCGCCGTCAAGACCCAGGCAGAGGAGTACGCCATGGCCGCCGAAACCCCCGACGACACTTCCGGCACCGCCGACCCGGTTCCGGACTACGTCTACGTCACCTACATCCGCGCCACGGCCGAGCAGGTCTGGCGGGCCCTGACCGACGCCGACCTGACCGCGCGGTACTGGGGACACGCCAACGTCTCCGACTGGGCGCCGGGATCGCGTTGGGAGCACCGCCGCGTCGACGGCTCCGACGCGGTCGACGTCGTCGGCCGGGTGCTCGAGGCCGAGCCGCCGACCCGGCTGGTGATCACGTTCGAGGACGCCCCCGACTCCGAGCGGGAGGCGTCGGTGGTGACCTTCACGGTAGAGCCGCACCAGGACATCGTCCGGCTGACCGTGACCCACGAGAAGCTGCCCAACCGGGAGATGCTCGGCGGAATCTCGAAGGGCTGGCCGGCCGTGCTGGCCAACCTCAAGTCGCTGCTGGAAACCGGCGACGCGCTGCCGCAGGCGCCGTGGGAGATGAACGCGAACGCACACGCGTGAGCCGGATGCTCTAAGCCGTGTGCCAGAGAAGGAGGATTCCATGAACAGCACCGCGAACGCCCTGCTCGAGGCCTACCGCGCGTTCGAGGACGCGGCGCAGACGGTCTCCTCGGCCGCCGAGGCCGAACGCGTCGCCCCGGCGGCGGGGGAGTGGGACGCCGAGCAGATCCTCGCGCACGTGAGCCTCGTGACCGCGGCCACCCTCGGCGCGGTCTCGGCCGTCGCCGCCGGAGTCAACGCCACGTACGACAACCGCGTCGCCCAGGACACCTGGACCCTCGACCGCCTCGTCGAACGCGCCGGCGGCGGCGCGGGCCTGCGCGAGCGCATTCGCCTCCAGGCGCAGGCGCTGCGCGCACTCGTCGACGGCGCGGCCCTCGGCGAGACCGAACTGGCCACGCCGGTGCCGACGCTGCTCGTGTCGCACGGCAAGCTGATGCTGGATCAGCCCGTGCCGCTCGGCGAAATCGTCACCGGCCTCGCCGCCATGGAAGTCCCCGGACACGCGCGCCAACTGCTGGCGCTACGGACCGACACCGCGTCATAGTCCTCCGACCACTACCGCCCGGTCCGGCGCGACACTTCGTTTCTTCGCCTTCGCTACTTCGCTACTTCGCTACTTCTGCGTGCCGAACTGGGCGGCCACCGCGTCGCCGAGCGCCTGGTCCACGCTGCGCCAGTAGGCGAAGGCGCGGGCGAGGACCGGGCCGCTCACGCCCTTGCGCAGGTGGCCGGTGATGTTGCCGACGAGCCGCTCGCGGCCCGCGTCGTCGAGCACGTTGCGCACCAGCGAGCCGGCCTGGCCGTAGTCGTCGTCCTCGGCGTGCAGGGTGGCGGCGGCGTGCACCAGCTCGCCCGCCTCCGCCCACCAGCTCGCCGGATCAGGACCCTGCGGCCGGTCCGCCGCGGGCCCGCCGTACGAGTTCGGCGCGTAGACGGCGCCGGTCCGGGCCGGGCTCTGGCGCATCGAGCCGTCCTTGGCGTACGAGTGCAGGTCCACGACTGCGCGGTTCGGCGGCAGTTCGTGGTAGTTGGTCCCGATCCGGTAGCGGTGCGCGTCCGGGTAGGAGAACATCCGGCCCAGCAGCATCTTGTCCGGCGACGGGCCGACCCCGGGCACCAGGTTCGACGGCTCGAACGCGGCCTGCTCGATATGGATGTGGTAGTTCTCCGGGTTCTCGTCCAAGGTCATCCGGCCGACTTCGATCAGCGGGTAGTCCGAGTGCGGCCACACCTTCGTCAGGTCGAACGGGTTGAACCGGTACCCGGCCGCGTCCGCGAACGGCATGACCTGCACCGACAGCGTCCACGACGGCGCGTCGCGGCGCTCGATCGCGTCGTGCAGGTCCCGCAGGTAGTGGTCCGCGTCGCTGCCCGCGAGCCGCTCGGCCTCCGCGTCGGTCAGGTGCTCGTTGCCCTGGTCGGTGCGGAAGTGGTATTTGACCCAGACCTTCTCGCCGGCCGCGTTGACCCACATGTACGTGTGCGAGCTGAACCCGTCCATGTTGCGCCAGGTGCGCGGCAGCCCCCGGTCGCCCATCAGCCAGGTGACCTGGTGCGCCGACTCGGGCGAGAGGGTCCAGTAGTCCCACTGCATGTCGTTGCTGCGCAGGTTGGTGTGCGGGTCGCGCTTCTGCGAGCGGATGAAGTCCTGGAACTTCATCGGGTCGCGCATGAAGAACACCGGCGTGTTGTTGCCGACCATGTCGTAGTTGCCGTGCTGCGTATAGAACTTCAGCGCGAAGCCGCGCGGGTCGCGCCAGGTGTCCGGGGAGCCGTGCTCGCCCGCCACCGAGGAGAAGCGCGCGAGCATCCGCGTCCTGCGCTTGGGCTGGAACACGTCCGCGCAGGTGAACTGGGAGACGTCCTGTGTCACCCGGAAGTGCCCGTAGGCTCCGCCGCCCTTGGCGTGCACGACCCGCTCGGGCACCCGCTCCCGGTTGAACTGGGCCATCTTCTCGATCAGGTGATTGTCGTGCAGCAGCACCGGCCCGTCGGGCCCGACGGTCAGCGAGTGCGCGTCGCTCTCCACCTGCGCGCCGGCGTTCGTCGTGGTCGCGGGTACGCGCGCTGAGCCTGAGCCGTTCGTCATCGGTCCTCTCCAGGGCTTCGGCCCGCCCGCGCCGCGGCCGGACCGATCGGGTGCAGAACTCCTGAAAACGATCAAATCATCTGATCACACGTCCGGCCCGCCCAGGGCGCGGCCGCTCACGCCAACAGAGCAGCGAAAGGGCCCGAACGCGGGTACCCGGACCGGCGGTTCGGGCGACGCGCGTTGCGGCGGGGAGCCGCCGGGCACACCGTCTCCGGCGGCGGCCAGGGCGTCGGCATCGCCATCGGGTTCGACCAGCCGGTCCAGCAGACCGGCGACGAGGTGGAGAACGGCAGCCTGGAGAACCTGGGCGACGCGGTGAACTTCGGCGACGTCGGCGGGACCGTCTTCTCGCACCTGAGGATCACCGACGCCGCGTCCGGCGGGCCGGTCTTCCGCACCCGCGACGGCGAGGTCGGCGGCTACACGATCCTCGACTCCTCGATCACCACGCCGGTCGGCGAATACCTCACCTACGCGAGCATCGAGGACACCCCCGGCTTCACGCTGGAGAACTCCACGGTCGACGGCGGACAGTACTACCTGTCCCAGACCGCCGGACCGCTCTTCGAACGCGACACCTTCACCGACGTCCCGATGACCTTCGATAACGAGGGCGGCATCCGGGCCAGTGACAGTTCCTTCCTGGACAGCCCGATCTACGACGGGCCCGACTACGCCGACGACGACTTCTCCTACGACACCTTCAGCGGCGCGGGCACCGCGGTCGACGTCTGGAGCATGCAGAACGAGACGTTCACGCACGACGTGTTCAGCGCGGACGGCGTCGGCCTCGAACTCGACGGCGACTACGGCGCCACCGTCACGGACAGCGTCTTCAGCGACGACGGCGAGGGCGCGGCCGACTCGTCGAACGAGAACACCGGCGCCGGCGGCGGCGACGTGTTCACCAGCGACACGTTCACCCACGACAGCGGCGGCCTCGGGATGTACAGCATCGCCGGCGACACCGTCTCCGACGACTCCTTCACCGACGACGGCCTCGGCGTGTACATGGAGTACCCGAGCTCCGACACGATCACCCGCGACCGGTTCGTGAACGACGCCATGTACGGCCTCTACGCGTGGGAGCAGTACCCCGGCGGCGGCTCACCGATCGGACTCACCGTCAGCGACGACGTCGCCGTCCACGACGGCCACCAGCCCGGCACCTGGACCGATCCCGAAGGTGACGCCGTCGTGGGCGCGTTCTTCATCTACGCGCCGGACGGCGGAGTGACCGTCCAGGACGATCACACGGCCGACGACGGCGGCTGGGGCATCTTCCTCGTCCCCGGCGCGCCCGACACCCTGGCCTCGGGCAACGTCTCCTCACACGACGCGAACGGCTGCAACCCGGCCACCGCCTGCGCGTACCACTGAGCAGGGCACCCGCCGCTGCAGCGCGCCGCCCTGCGCTGCAGCCGCGGGACCAGCGAGGCCGGCAGCCGACCCGACTACCCCGCGTCCGCCTCGACTGTCCCGCGTCTGTCCCGAACTCCGACCATCCCCTGCCGCCTGACCAGCCATGATGCGGCAAGCCTCCCCTCCGCACCCGGCGCCGCCCGCCACTTAGTTGAAACTTGAACAAGATGCCGCTACGCTGAAGGCAGAAGTTAGTTGAAGTTTCAACCAAAGCCATTAGCCATTGGCGCAAGCCAGCCTTCGAGTTCCAGGAGCAGATCATGGGTATCTTCAGCCGCAAGGACGAGTCCGCCGTCGCCGTCGCGCCCGCCCAGGGCAAGGTCGACACCGACCTGTCCCACCTGACCGGCGACTACACCATCGACCCTGCGCACAGCCGCATCGGCTTCGCGGTCCGGCACGCCATGGTCACCAACGTGCGCGGCGAGTTCACCGAGTACGAGGGCAAGCTCCACCTCGACGGCGCCGACCCGGCCAAGTCCACGGCCGAGCTGGTCATCAAGGTCGCCAGCATCGACACGAAGCAGGCCCAGCGCGACGAGCACCTGCGCACCGGCGACTTCTTCGCCGCCGAGAAGTACCCGGAGATCACCTTCCGCTCGACCTCGGCCGAGGAGGTCGGGGACGACACCTACCGCCTGCACGGCGAGCTCTCCATCAAGGACGTCACCCGCCCGATCACCCTCGACCTCGAGTTCACCGGCGCGGCGACCGACCCCTACGGCCTGAACCGGGCCGGCTTCGAAGGCGGCACCACCGTCGACCGCACCGACTGGGGCCTGACCTACAACGCCGCCCTCGAGACCGGTGGCGTGCTGATCGGCGAGAAGATCAAGCTCACCCTGGACATCTCCGCCGTCAAGAGTGCCTGAGCCCGCGCCCGAGTTCCAGGGCGCCCACCCGTCCGTGGGGAGCCGGCCGACCGCGCCCGGCTCCCCACGGATACAGGGCCCTGTCATGATCGGTACTCACGCGTAGCCCTCAGCGTGGCCAACCGTCGGTCGACTACCCCATGGGCATGGTCGATTTCCTCATCGCCCTGGTCAGCGAGACTCTCGACGCGCCGTTCCTCCCCAGTCTTCGCTACAGGGGCGGCGTCGTCTACCGGAGCCGCCGCGCATCCGATCCCGCCGTCCGCGATGAATACCCTGACTTCTCAGGCAGATTCAGCCGCAAGCGCGACCCACGGTTCGGCAAGGAGTAGGACTCGATCGAGGTCGGGATCGAAGCCGAGGACGGGATGCTGCCAGGAACTCTCGGCAGACATCAACACGGGCTTGCCCAACCGACGACCGATCGCTGCCAGAAACCGGCAGAAGTCGTCGAGCCTCCTCTGACCCTGCAACTCCGACAAGTCGACGTCGAAATCGATGGTCTCGCCTCCACCGGCCCAAGGGCGAAAGATCGCGAGAATCTCCGGGATCGGCCGCACCCAGATATTCATCTGGTCAGCCTCCGCTGAGCGCTGGAACAGCGCCGCCGCCGACGGCAGCTCGATGGCATCCGCGCCCTCGAAGCACTCCACACTCCAACCACTGGACCGGATCAGTTCGAAGAGCGACTGCCAGTCCGTGACCGAGGCCCCCGGGACATGCACGTCAGGCAGGCCACCCATCAACTCTGGGTCGAAGAAGCACCTGACTTCCTCCCAGCGCAGATCAACCATGCGCCCATCCTGCACGGCACCCGGCCGCAACGCAGCTAGATTTCCCCCGCGCGCGTGGTCAATCCGTCCCCGCCCACGTCCTCCGCATCCGTCCGTATCCGCGGCCTCACCCTGCTCCCGCAGCCGCCGGACGCCGCAAGGGCTCATCCGATCAAAGCCGCCCAGCGTGCGATCGCGGCGAAGTCCTTCTCGCGCAAGCCGAACCTGGGGTCGATGGGCTGCAGAAGCGAGGGCGCGGGATACCGCTCGGCACACCAACGCCAGTCAGCCGGCGAGATCTGATCGTCAACCCAGGCGAACGGCCGCCCCGCCGCATACTCCGCGAGATGGCGGGTCTTCCAGAACAACCCGTCCGCGTCCGCTCTCTCCTTCGAGGGCCATTCGACCACCGGCAACCGCGGCAAGCCGATCTGAGGCCCGATCAGCCGATTCGCGTCATGCTCCCACGTCGTGGCCCACACCAGCTCCACCGGCAGACCAGCCAATGCCGCACCGTGGTCGGGATTGAGCCAGACCCGCAACGCCCGCGGCCGCCCGTAGAAGGAGTGCTCGGTCCATCCAGCAGGCCGCAACCGGTGCGTGACATACCCGGCCGGCCGACGTGTCGGCTTGGCCGCGAACGGATTGAGCGGCCCGTCCACGTCGAGAAACAGAATCGGCAGCCGCCCGACGGCGGCACCACTCGCACCCTGCTGCCCGGTCGAGACTGTCATCACCGCACCTTACCGAATCGCAAGGCCGAAAGGGCCTTGCGGCAGCATCCGTGCCCGGGCCGACCTTCGCCCAGGTCAGAGAGCCCCATCATCGACTGCGAGTGGTGCTGTTCGAATCTTCAGCTGCGCTCGCATATTGTCGTCTCAGGCCGGCTGTAACTGGGGGCTTTCGCCAGACACCCGGCGGACTGCCGTGGCTACCGGCGGTGCCCTGTCAGAGGTCGGCCGTAGGCTCGTGGCTGCGCGGTCGGCACCGAGGAATCCAGCTCGAGAATGCACCAGCCTCCCCGGATATGCGCGGGGGTGGCATTGGACTTGTTCCAGGGCCCAACCGGCGTTCGGGCTTCGTTGAGGGGTAAGAGTGAGTCCTGCCAGCGCCGACCGCGCACGTGACCTTCCGCTTCGACTACTTCGCTGTCGACCTGCACGAATGCGACGGGTCTCAGTTGCGACGGCGCCCACGTCCGCTGCGGATGTCCTCGGCGAGGAGCTGTAGGTCTCGCGCGTCGGTCACAGCGAGCCGGGCGGCGCTGATCAGCTTTGCCAGGCTGCCTTCGGAGCTGACCACGATGTCTTCGATCACGTTCGCTGGAGGCGTGATCTCGTCGTAGCAATCGTGCCACGCGAGTTCCACGAGCTCGATCAGCTCAAGGGCTGCCCCGGCGTCGCGACCGAACACCTCTTGAAACCGTGGCCTTCGCTCGGCCTGTCGCTCTGCGCGTCCTACTGCCATACGGGCCATGCTATGCGAACCCTCACTTGGCGTATCCGCACGCGGACTGACCTGAGCCCAGGTCCGAGCCCATCGTCGAGTTGATCCCCCGGAAGTCCTGCGAGTGCCCACATCGGGCACGATGAGCCTTGGTGTCAGTCGCTGTTCTCAGTGAGCGGCTCGGGACCGACGCCGTAGTAGCGACGTTGAGCAGGCCATAGGGCTGCGGTGCCGGCGGTCCCGAGAGCCACGGCGATGCTCAAGCTTCCCCATGCGGGGAGTTTTGCGGGTGGGCCGCCGAACTGGATGACGACGAAGGTCACGGCGCAGAGCAGCACCGATGACATGGACAGGAGATTGAGTACGAACGCCTGCGCCAGATGACGCTTTGGCCAGTCGGCGAGGCGCATGGCGTAGATCTGATAGATGGTGAGATACAGTCACAGGGCTTCGGCTGCGGCCCACCCGATTCCGTAGGCGCTGCCGACGACCGCTGCGAGAATGAGCGGGCCGAGACTGGCGAAGAACCCCAGTGCGATCCTTGCCTGTAGGGGGGTCTTCATAGCCGCAGAGTCTCTGCGGCACGGCTCAGTCCTGTCAAGGGCGTGAGAGCGTCGGACGACGGTGGGCATGAGGACTCTGCTGAGGGCGATCGGCGAGGGATTCTAGTACTACAGTTGCAATTCTTGCCCTGAGTTGCATCGTCGCTGGTAGTGGCATCGGCGGGCGGTGGCTTGGTGGCGTCTTCGCCAGGCGGACCAGTGCAGTAGGTGTCGGTGTCGGTGGTGGCGTGGCG
>NZ_JAGSOG010000230.1 GCF_018139695.1 Actinospica durhamensis
GGCGACGACGGTGCCCGTGGCGGCCGGCGACGCCGGGGCCTGGCGGGTTCAGCCGACCGCGACGGTGTCGATCTCCGTCATCAATAAGGGGCCTGACGCGATCACGCTGTTGTCCGGGGCGACGATGACGGGGCAGGGACTGATCCGTCCCGCAGCGCTCCGGCCGTCGGGTTCGGCGCTGCTGCGGCCTGGCGCGAGCGGGCGGCTCACCGGGGCGATCACCGTGGATTGCGGGGTGGGCGTGGCGGCTCAGGGGAGTGCGGTCGCTTCCAACTCGGCGCAGACGACGCCCCTGCGCCTGCTGGTGCACGCGCGCACCGAGAGCGGGACGGTGGTCGCGGCGTCAGTGGCGATCGGCGCCACGGGCGAGGCCGTCCGTGAGCGGGTCTGCCAACAGCAGGGCAACGCGGTGACCGCCGCGTTCCCGGAGTTCGTGGACCTGTCGCGCCATTCGGTCACCGTCACGGTCTCGGTCCGCTCGCGCTCCGCGCAGTCGTTCTCCTACGACCTTCTCGCCGGATATGTCATCGGGGGGGAGACGACGCCAGGCGAAATGTCGAGCGCGTGGACGCTCACGCTGATTGACGGGGTGCCCGTACTCGACGCGCTCCCGGCCGACATCCTCGGGCTTCAGATTCCCGGCGCACGGCTCACCGATATCGCCGTGTCCGGTTCCACCGGAGGAACGCTCGATCCGAACGCGGGCATCAGTGCCACGTTCACCGTGCGCGTCGCGTCCTGCCCGTCGCAGGTCCCCGCGTCGGACATCGATTCGCTGCAGTTCGTGGTGTTCCTCGACGACGGCGGACGGCCGGCCTACTTCCAGACCTACCACATCGGTCTGGGGGACCTGGTGGCCGAGGCCTGCGTTCTGCCCGCTCCCACCGGGGGGTAGTGGTCTACCTCAGACGCGGGGCAGCGCCAGCCAGTCCTGCCAGGAGATCCCGCGGCCCAGGTACCGCGGCCGCTGGAACGGCCAGTCGGCCGCGATCCACTGCGGGACCAGCGCGTCGAGCGCCTGCTCGGCCTCGCTGCCGACGAGCTTGTCCACCACCCACCAGGACACCTCGCCGTCCGAGCCGACGCGCTCGGGCGGGTCGATGTAGACGCAGCCGAAGATGCCAGTCTCGAGCTCGTCGAGCAGCGCGTAGTTGAACGACTGGTGCGCGGCGATCTCGCGTTCGTGGCGCAGCAGGTCGACGCGGTCCTCCTCGTAGGTCATCGTCGGCTTCGGCCAGTCCCACGCCGGGCCGAAGATCTCCCACAGCCGGGCCTGGGCTCCCATCACCGCCGGGAAGTCGAGGGGTGTGTCCGCCTCGCGGATCGGCCGCAGGTGCAGGCCGGTTCCGGGGACGGGTACGTGGACGGGGTGGACGAAGTCCACGGGCAGCCAGGTCACCGGCCAACCTCCAAACCGAGATAGGTCAGGGCCGAGTCCTCGATCGGGATCCGGTGGAAGCCGAGGCGGTCGTAGAACGCGCGGGCCGGGGTGTTCGAGGTGAGCATCCCGACGTGCAGCGCCGGCGTGCCGCGCCCGGCCAGCTCGCGCACCAGCCGCTCGAGCAGCCGGGAGCCGTGCCCCCGGCGCTGGTGGCTGGGCAGCAGATCGATTCGATGTGCAGGTGGCCCGGGTAGCCCTCGAGGCCCGCCACCTTGAGCCGGTCCGGGTTGTGCAGCAGCCAGGCCATCAGCTCGTCCGGGCCGACCGGATCGCCCTCCGGCGCGGCCGCGTGCCGGCCGGCGACGCGCGGCAGCCACTCGTCCCGGAACCGGTCGGCGAAGCGGTGCGTGTCGTCCGTGCCGAGGACGTACCCGACCGCACGGCCGGAGCCGTCGTCGAGCACGAACGCGAGCTGCGGATCGAGCGCGGCGTAGGGGGCGGCGAAGAGGTGGTCGAGGATCGCGGGATCCGCGTAGATCCCGGTCGCGTCCTGCCCCGCGTCCGCCGTGCGCACGCAGATGTCCGCGACCGCCTTCGCGTCCTCGTCCCGGTAGCGCCGCACGAAGGCCTCACCGGGCATGTGCGGGCTCTGCTGCTCCGGTGTGGATACTGCTGCCATGTCGCGACACTAACACGTCGCCGGATTCCAAGATCGGCCCGGGCGTTCGGGCTCGGCACGAGCGGTAGGGATGGTGCGCCGAGGTGCACGCGGAGGTCGGTCAGCCACCTCCGGCTCCGTCGATCTCTTCCTCCGGCCGGGGCCACGGCCGCTTGTCGATGCGTTCGATGTCGGTGTTGAAGCGGCGCAGGAACGCCGCGAAGTCCAGCACGTCCTGCGGGCTCCACTCGGCCATCACGCGGTCGAGGCCGTCCACGTGCCAGTCCCTGGTCACCGTCAGCCGCCGCGCGCCCTCGTCGGTGAGCTGGAACTTGCGGGCGATGCCGCCCTCGGGGTCCGGGATCCGCCTGAGCAGCCCGGCCCGCATGGCCGCCGCGGTCTGCCGGTTGAGGGTGGAGGCGTCGAGCCCGAACGCCTCGCTCAGCTGCCCGATCGACATCGGGCCCTGCCGTTGGATCCGGCTGAGCATGATGTAGCTGCTGCGCTCGAGCAGCTGCTCGGTCTCCGGCGTGATCGGGATCGCGCGCAGGTTGTGCCGCCCGAGCACCATGTGTTCGTACTCGACCAGGTCCGTGCGCTTCCCGGGCTCCGCGTCGTCCCGCCCGCCGGCACCTGCGCCGACGCCCGCGCCGGTGTCCGCGTTCGTATCCGTGCCCTTACTCATGCGTCCCGTCGCCTCCTTCCTCGACCTCAGCAGTATCACGCCTGACGGGTGCCCCACCGCTCACCGCCGGGCGCCCCGCGCGCCATCCGGCGCGACCGCGGCAGGATCGGCCACCCTCGCGCGGAGCCTATATGTACGATACATATGGCGTGTACAATACATATCAAGATCCTTTCCGCCTCCCGCATCCACCCCAGGAGAACCCCATGGACGGCCCTCTGGCCTCCTCGCGCTCCGGTCCCATCGTCGCCGTCCTGGCGTTCACCGGCACCGTGGCCGCGATCATGCAGACCGTGGTCATGCCGCTGCTCGACCAGCTGACCACGCTGCTGCACACCTCGTCCTCCGCCGCGACCTGGGTGGTCACCTCCACCCTGCTCGCCGCCGCGGTCTGCACCCCGGTCACCGGCCGGCTCGGCGACCTGCACGGCAAGAAGCCGATGCTGCTGGTGTGCTGCACGCCGCTGCTGATCGGCTCGGTCATCTGTGCCCTGAGTTCCTCGGTGCTGCCCATGGTGGTCGGCCGGTCGCTGCAGGGCATGGGCATGGGCGTGGTCCCGCTCGGTATCAGCCTGCTGCGTGACGTGCTGCCGCGGGAGAAGCTCTCCTCGGCGATCGCGCTGGTCAGCGCGTCCATGGGCATCGGCGGCGGGCTCGGTCTGCCGATCTCGGCCGCGGTCGCGCAGTACTTCAGCTGGCGGGTGCTGTTCTGGGGCTCCGCCGTGCTGGTCGCGCTGATCCTGGTGCTCATCTTCGTGATCGTGCCGTCGACCGCCGTGGATTCGGACGAGGGCGGCTTCGACCTGCCCGGCGCGCTCGTGCTCGGCGCGGGGCTGGTCTGCGTGCTGCTGGCCGTCTCCGACGGGGCCGACTGGGGCTGGGCGAGCGGCAAGACGCTCGGCACGCTGATCGGCGGGGTGGTGCTGTTGCTCGGCTGGGGCTGGTGGGAGCTGCGCCAGCACCACCCGCTGGTCGACCTGCGCGTCACCGCCCGGCCCACCGTTCTGCTGACGAACCTCGCCTCGATCCTGGTCGGCTTCGGCATGTACGCCCAGATGCTGATCCTGCCGGAGCTGATGGAACTGCCCAAGGCCACCGGGTACGGGCTCGGCCAGTCCATGCTCGCGATGGGCTGCTGGATGGCGCCGTCCGGCCTGATGATGATGGTCGCCTCGCCCTTCGGCGGACGCCTGTCCGCGCGCCGCGGCCCGAAGCTCACCCTCATCGTCGGGGCCACGATCATCGCCTGCGGATACGGCCTTTCCCAGGCCTGCATGGGCGCGCCCTGGGCCCTGATGCTCGCGGCCTGCGTCACCAACGTCGGCACCGGCTACGCGTACGGCTCGATGCCCGCGCTGATCATGAGCTCGGTGCCGCACTCGGAGACGGCCTCGGCGAACAGCTTCAATACTCTGATGCGCTCGCTGGGCACCTCGATCTGCTCCGCCGTGGTCGGCGTGGTGCTCGCCCAGCTCACCACGAACTTCGGCGGCTTCCCGCTGCCGTCGATGACCGGCTTCCGCGTCGGCATGCTGATCGGCTGCGCGGTCGCGGTGGGCGCCGCGCTGGTGGCCACCGCCATCCCGTTCAACCCGACCCGCGGCGGCGCGGCGCAGCTGCCCGGACAGGCGCAGCCGCAGAGCGCGGGCGCGCCGTCGCAGGCCTGAGCGGCAGGCAACACGGCAGCCGCGGCCCGGACGCACGACGCGTCCGGGCCGCGGTGAGTCAGACCACGTGCGTCAGAGCAGAGATCAGACCGCGGACCACCCGTTGTCCACCGGCAGGATCACGCCGTTGATGTTGCTCGCCGCGTCGGAGGCGAGGAAGACGATCGCGGCGGCCTGCTCGTCGGCCTCGGCGGCGCGGCCCACGTTGCCCATGTAGGCCCCGACCGTGCGCGGGCCGTGGCCCTCGGTGTCCAGGCCCGCCATCGAGTGCTGGATGTTGGTGATCGTGCCGCCGGGCGCGATCGCGTTGGTGCGGATGCCCTTGTCCCGGTACATGACCGCGAGCGACCGGGTCAGGCCGAGCACGCCGTGCTTGGAGACGGTGTAGGCGGTGCCGGCCGCGCTGCCGCGCAGCGAGGCCTCGGAGGCGGTGTTCACGATCGCGCCGCGCCCGGCCTCGAGCATGTGCGGGAGCACCGCGCGGGTCAGCGCGAACGGGGCGGTCAGGTTGATCCGCAGCACCCGCTCCCACTCGGCGTCGGTGACGTCGGCCGCCGCGGTCATCGTGTCCATGATCCCGGCGTTGTTCACCAGTACGTCGATCCCGCCGAAGCTCGCCACCGTCTGGGCGACCACGTCGGCGACGACGGCCGGGTCGCTCAGGTCGCCGGCCACGGCGAGGCCGGTGCCGCCGGCGGCCTCGATCGCGGCCACGGTGTCCTTCGCGGCCTCGGCGTTCAGGTCCGCGACGACCACCTTCGCGCCCTCGGCGGCGAAGCGCAGGGCGGTGGCCCGGCCGATGCCGGAGGCCGCTCCGGTGACGATGACGCTGCGGCCGGAAAGGCCCGTGCTGCCCGTGCTGCCCGTGTTGCTCATGGCGGTTTCCCTTGCATTCGTGCGCTACCGCGCGTGTCCTGGGCGCGGTGGATCTTGGCGCCGCCTCGACTGTACGACTTTCTGTCGCTCAATGACAAGAAGGCGTCGTGTGACATCATGGACACATGACGGAGCAGGCTGACGCCCAGGGCCCGGCGGCGCGGCGCACCGGACGTCCCCCGCTGAGCGAGCGGCGCCGGGCCGAGACCCGTCGGGAGATCGCCGAGGAGGCGGTGCGCCTGTTCGCCGAGAAGGGCGTGGCCGCGACCTCGGCCGACGAGATCGCCGCGGCCGCCGGGGTGTCCACGCGCACACTGTGGCGCTACTTCCGCACTAAAGAGGAGTGCGTCCGCCCGCTGCTGACCACCGGCCTCGACGCGATGGCCGAGCGGGTGCGCACGTGGGACGGCACCGGCTCCCTGTTCGAGGCGGTACGCCGCGGCGGGGAACTCGAGATGGAGCCCCGACACGCCGACGCGCTGCACCGGCTCGTCCGGCTGACCGAGCAGGAGCCGGGGCTGCGGGCCGTCTGGCTCGAGACGCACGCCGAGGCCGAGGGCCTGTTCGCCGAGATCGTCGCCGAGGCCACCGGACGCTCCCCGCACGAACTCGATCTGCGCGTGCACGTCGCAGTGTTCAACCTCGCCATGCGGATCGCGGTCGAGGACTGGGCGCGCGGCCTCGACCCGCTCGCCCCCGCGTCGCTTGACACCCTCACCCGCACCATCTCCGCCACTCTGCGGGCCGTGGTGCGCACCTTCGCCGACGCTGCCTAGCCGCGCGCCCGCGCGAGCCCCTGCGCACACCTGCGCCCGCGCGTCCGCCATCTGTGCGATGCCCCCGCGCCACCCCGTGCCGAGCGGCATGACGGGGGGTCAGTTCGGGTAGGCTCGGGTCGAATTGGGACGAAAGTCGCAGCGCGGGCCTGGACGCTCAGGTCCGGGGCGGGCGTTCCGTGGAGGAGAGTCACGAGTATGGCAACGGGCACTGTGAAGTGGTTCAACTCGGAGAAGGGCTTCGGCTTCATCGAGCAGGACGAGGGCGGACCTGACGTCTTCGCCCACTACTCCGCCATCGCCACCCAGGGCTACCGCGAACTGCGGGAGGGACAGCAGGTCACCTTCGATGTGACGGAGAGCGCCAAGGGCCCGCAGGCCTCGAACATTCTTCCGCTGTAGTCCGCCCTCGGCCGCGGCCGACGACGCCCGATGCCGCCGGAGCCCTCCGGCGGCATCCGTGTGAGGCCACGGCCGCGTTTCACTTCAGCAGCCGCGACATCCGCCGGTCGGCGAGGATCTTGCCGCCGGTCTGGCAGGTGGGGCAGTACTGCAGCGAGGAGTCGCTGAAGGACACCTCGCGCACGGTGTCGCCGCACACCGGGCAGCTCTCGCCGGTGCGTCCGTGTACGCGCAGGCCGGACTTCTTCTCGCTCTTGAGGTCGGTCATCGGCAGGCCGCGGGAGCGCTCGACCGCGTCCGTCAGGGTCTTGACGGCGACCTCGCGCAGGTCGGCGACCTCCTCGGGCGTCAGCTTCGCGGCGGTCTTGAACGGGGACATGCGCGCGGCGTGCAGGATCTCGTCCGAGTACGCGTTGCCGATGCCCGCGATGACGGTCTGGTCGCGCAGCACCCCCTTGATCAGCCGGCGCTCGTCCTCGAGCAGCTCCCGCAGCCTCTCCGCGGTGAACTCCGGGGCGAGCGGGTCGACGCCGAGGCGCGCGATGCCGGGGACCTCGGCCGGATCGCGTACGACGTAGACGGCCAGGCGTTTCTGCGTGCCCGCCTCGGTGATCTCGAATCCGTTCGCGTCGCCCTCGAGCCGCACCCGCAGCGCGAGCGGGCCGCGGCCGGGGCGCGGCGGGGTGGTGGCGACCTCGTCGCGCCAACGGATCCAGCCGGCCCGGGCGAGGTGGACGACGAGGTGCAGCTCGCCCAGGCGCAGATCGAGGAACTTGCCGTGGCGGGTGGCGCCGTCGAAGGCGCGCCCGGTGAGAGCGGTCAGCGGCGGGTCGTAGGTCTTGAGCGCCTGGATGGACACCGGGATCGCGCCGGCCACGACGCGGCCGGCCAGCCTGTCGTCGAGGAACGCCGCGAGGGCTTCGACTTCCGGCAATTCGGGCATGGGGAGAGTCTGCCACGCGGGCGCGCCCGACGCCGTGAGCGGCGGCCGGAACAACATCACCGTCCGCCGCTGTTGCTCGGTGACATGAGCCATCTCTTCAGCCCGATCACACTGCGCGGCCTTACCATTCCCAACCGTGCCTGGGTCTCCCCCATGTGTCAGTACTCTTCGGTCGACGGGCGGCCGACGGACTGGCACCTGGTGCATCTCGGCGCGCTCGCGCGCGGGGGTGCCGGGCTGGTGCTGACCGAGGCGACGGCGGTGGTGCCGGAGGGGCGCATCTCCCCGCAGGACGCCGGAATCTGGAACGACGAGCAGGCCGAGGACTACGCGCGGATCACCGCGTTCATCCGTTCGCAGGGCTCCGTCCCCGGCATCCAGCTCGGGCATGCCGGGCGCAAGGCCTCCACGTACGCACCGTGGCGTGGCCGGCGCAGCGTGCCCGAGGCGGAGGGCGGCTGGGGCACGGTCGCGCCGTCGGCGGTGGCGTTCGGCGACTACACCGAGCCGCGTGAGCTGGCCGGCGCGGAGATCCCCGGACTGGTCCAGGCGTGGGCGGACGCGGCGGTGCGGGCGGTGGCCGCGGGCTTCGAGGTGCTCGAGATCCACGGCGCGCACGGCTACCTGGTGCACCAGTTCCTCTCCCCGCTCTCGAACCTGCGCACCGACGAATACGGCGGTGACCTGGCCGGACGTGCCCGTCTGCTGCTGGAGATCGTGGACGCGATCCGTGCCGCGGTCCCCGAGCGCATCGTGCTGTTCGTCCGGCTCAGCGGCACCGACTGGGTGCCCGGCGGGCTCACGATCGAGGAGGTCGGCGAGGTGGCCACGCTGCTCGCCGCGCGCGGGGTGGACCTGATCGACGTCTCCAGCGGCGGCAACAGCCCGGCCCAGCAGATCACCCTCGGCCCGGGCTACCAGGTCCACCTGGCCCGCGCGGTGCGCGAGGCGAGCGGGCTGCCGACCGCGGCGGTCGGGCTGATCACCGAGCCGGGGCAGGCCGAGAAGATCCTGGCCGAGCAGTCCGCCGACGCGGTCCTGCTCGCCCGCGTCCTGCTGCGCGAGCCGTCCTGGCCGCAGCGCGCGGCCTTCGAACTCGGCGACGAGCTCGCCTGGCCGGAGCAGTACGAACGCGCCCGGCCCGAGCGCCTGAGCTGACGAACCCGGGCGAAGGGAGCGCGGGAGCGCACGCGCGCCGTGTGCACCCGCGCTTCGCAGGCTGCTACTTTCACCCGTATGGCGTTGGAGTCCCATCTTTATCCGGACGCCGATACGGCGGAGTATGCGGTCGATGTCTCGAGCGTGGTGCACGACACCAAGCTCGGCGGCGAGCGGCCGGTGGAGCTCGCGCGGTTCTACGCGCTGATCGCCGGGCTCGTGGCGTACGCGAAGAACGACGACCTGCGCATCTACGCGGTGGCGGACTGGTCGCTGGTGCGCGACCGGCGGCTGACCGACAAGGAGCGCTCCACCCTGCTGCGCTGGCACCGGCGCGGCCGGATCGAGCTGCTCGACCCGGCCGACGACCGGCTGCTCGAGCTCGCCGAGGGCAGCGGGCAGCTGGTGGTGAGCGCGGACAGCTTCCGCGACTACGTCCCGCGCTTCCCCTGGATCGCCGGCAACCGCGACCGGTTCCTGCTGCACGTGCCCGACCCGAGCGGGACCGGCGTGACGGTCGAGCCGCGGGTGATGCCGATCCCGTTCGAGTCCGAGATCTCGCGCAAGCTCGAAGAGCACGAACTGCTGGCCATGGGCCTGTACGACCGGCGCGGCGGCAAGGGCCCGCGGCGCGACCTGCTCTCCCGGCTGTGGCGCTGCCCCGAGCAGGACTGCCCGCTGTTCGGGCCGCAGGAGCCCGAGTTCCAGCCGCTGCCGCGCTTCTACAACGACGCGGCGCACTGCCCGACGCACCGGCTCGCGCTCGAGGACGTCGGCGGGGTGCCGCGCCGGGTACAGATAAAGGTGCGGGTCGGCGGCGTGGTGCGACGCAGGTTCCTGATGCGCGCGGGCCAGCAGATCCCGGTCGGGCGGGCGCCGGGCGAGGACGGCATCGCGCTGGCCGAGCACCTGGGCTCGCTCAGCACCGTGACGGCGCACGAACTCAGCCGCAGCCACGTAGTGCTCAAGTGGACCGGGTGGAAGCTGACCGTGCTCGACACCAGCCGCAACGGCACCCGGGTGCGCCCGCCGCACGGCCAGGGGCCCGACCGGGTCCTGGTCAACGGCGAGTCGGCGCGGGTCAAGCCGGGCGAGGAGGTCGTGCTGGTGGAAGGGCTCGAACTGCTCGCCAGCGGGCGCGAGTTCGCGTTCACCGCGGACGACGCGCTCGGCAGCCAGGGCGGCCAGAGCGGGGTCGGGGACGGCGAGGCGGGCGGCCCGGACGAGGACGCGGAGGGATTCGCGCAGACGATCACGACCGTGGACCGGCTGCGCCGGGCTCCCGAGCCGGCCGACTTCTGGCGCCCGCCGGAGTTCTGACGGCCGCTCAGCCCTCGGCCGCACGCCGCGTGGCGGTCATCGACGATCGCCCCGGAATGCTGTTTAATGCGCACAACGGACGTTGGACCATAATTCGCAGCAGCCTCGTCGGCGGCGGGGCGAGATCGGGGAGAGTGCCTTGTCGTCGCCTGAGCCGTCGCCCGGACGGTCCCGCAAGCCCTCGTCCGCGTCGTCCAAGGGCCCGGCCGAGTCCGCGCCCAAGCCCGCGCCCCGCGCGCCCCAGCCCTCGCCTGAGCCGTCCGAGCCCCCCGCGCCGCCGCGCGCGATCGTGCCCTCGGCCACCTACCGGATCCAGCTGACCGAGGCGATGACCTTCGACGACGTCTGCACCCAGGTCGACTACCTGCACCGGCTCGGCGTCAGCCACGTCTACCTCTCCCCGATCCTGCAGGCCGCGGAGGGCTCCACGCACGGCTACGACGTGATCGACCACAACCAGATCGCCGCCGGGCTCGGCGGCGAGGAGGGGCTGCGGCGGCTGGTCGAGCGGCTGCACGCGCGCGGCATGGGGGCCATCGCCGACGTGGTGCCGAACCACATGGCCGTGCCGGTGCCGGAGAAGCGCAACCGCGCGCTGTGGTCGGTGCTGCGTGAGGGCCCTGAGTCGCCCTACGCGTCCTGGTTCGACGTGGACTGGTCGGCGCAGGACGGCGCGCTGCTGCTGCCGGTGCTCGGACGGCGCATCGCCGAGTGCCTGCGCACCGAGGAACTCGCCGTGGACGAGTCCGACGAGGCGGTCGCCGAGTTCGGCGGGCCGGTGCTGCGCTATTTCTCGCACGTCTTCCCCGTCCGCCCGGGCACCGAACACCTGCCGCTGCACACGCTCGTACGCGCCCAGCACTACCGGCTGGCGTACTGGCGGGTGGCCACCGAGGAGCCTGGCTACCGGCGCTTCTTCGACATCAGCAGCCTGATCGCGATCCGGGTGGAGGACTCCGGTGTGCTGCACGCCACGCACCGGCTGCTGCTCGACCTCGTGCGCGACGGGACGCTCGACGGGCTGCGCATCGACCACCCGGACGGCCTGGCCGATCCGCGCGGGTATCTCCGCTTCCTGCGTAAGTCCACCGAGGGCGTGTGGACGGTGGTGGAGAAGATCCTGGCCGCCGACGAGCAGCTGCCGGCCGACTGGGAGTGCGCCGGGACCACCGGGTACGACGCGCAACGGGCGATCGGCGCGCTGCTGACCGACCCCGTGGGCGCGGAACGGCTGGTGGCGCTGTACGTCGGGCTGACCGGCTCGGCCCAGGAGTTCGCGCCGATGGCCCGGGCCGGGCGGCTGTTCGTGCTCGACACCGTGCTGCGCGCGGAGGCGGACCGGCTGGTCGAGGTGCTCGTGGCGATCTGCCGCGCCGAACTCGACCTGCGCGACCACACCCAGCTCGGGCTGCACGAGGCGGTGTGCGCGCTGATCGCGAACCTGCGGGTGTACCGGGCGTACACGGTGCCGGGCGAACCGGCTCCGGCCGACTCGGTGATCCGGGTGGAGTCCGCGGCCAAGGCGGCCGCGGCCGTGCTGCCGGCCGAGCGGCACGAGACGCTGTGGCTGGTGCGCGACTTCGCGCTGGGCCGGGTCGGACCGCGCGACCAGCTGCGCGACGAGTTCCAGGTCAGGTTCCAGCAGACCTGCGCGGCGGTGATGGCCAAGGGCGTGGAGGACACCGCGTTCTACCGCTGGACCGCGCTGCCCGGCGCCTCCGACGTGGGCGGCGAGCCGACCGAGCCGGCCATGGCCCCGGCCCGCTTCCACGGGTTCTGCGCCCTGCGCCAGGCCGAGTGGCCGACCGCGATGACCGCGCTGAGCACACACGACTCCAAGCGCTCTGAGGATGTGCGGGCCCGGCTCACGGTGCTGACCGAGATGCCCGAGGACTGGGCCGTGGCACTGGCCGGGTTCCAGACCGCGGTGCGCGCCACCGCCGCGCCGCCCGACGCCCCGGAGCCGGCGGACGAGTACCTGCTGTGGCAGAGCGTCTTCGGCGCCTGGCCGATCGACGGCGAGCGGCTGCTGCCCTACCTGCGCAAGGCCCTGCGCGAGGCGAAGATCCGCACCTCCTGGGGCGCGCCGGACGAGACGTACGAGGCGCGGGTGCTGGACTTCGCGGCCGCGGCGCTGGCCAGCGAGAAGGTGCGCGAGGAGGTGGACGCGTTCGTCCGGCGGATCGAGCCCTGCACCACCAGCAACATCCTGACGCAGAAGCTGGTCCAGCTGACCATGGCCGGGGTGCCCGACTTGTATCAGGGTTCGGAAACCGAGTTCTGGGCGCTGACCGACCCGGACAACCGCCGCCCGGTCGACTTCCGGCGGCTGCGCGAGCTGCTCGAGAAGGCCGACGCGGACGTGGAGGGCGACACCGCCGCGCTCTACGGCGGCGGCGCCGCGGCCAAGATCCTGGTCACCTCGCGGGCGCTGCGGCTGCGGCGGGAGCGGCCGGAGTGGTTCGGGCCCGAAGCGTCGCAGACCCCGCTGTTCGCGATCGGCCCGGCCGCCGGGCACGCGGTGGCGCTGCTGCGCGGCGAGAACGTGGCCACCGTCGGCACCCGGCTCCCGGCCGGCCTCGAGCGCGCCGGCGGCTGGCGCGACACCGCGCTCCCGCTGCCGCCGGGCACCTGGCGCTGCCGGCTGAGCGGCCGGGCGTTCCGGGTGGACGCGCAGTCCGGGGTGGGGCTGCCGCTGGCCTGGCTGACCGAGCACCTGCCGGTCGCGTTGCTGGTACGGGAGGAGCAGGCAGAGGAATGAGCGAGCTTGCGAGCGAATCGATGAACACAGTGCCCGTGCGAATGTGGCTGCCGAGCTCTGACGAGGTGGTCGCGTGAGCGTCTTCGAACTCTGGGCTCCGTACGCCGAGCAGGTCGATCTCGACCTCGGCGACCGGGTGCTGCCGATGAAGCAGGCGGAGCGGCCCGGGCGCCCGGGCTGGTGGCGGGCCGAAGCCGAGTCCGCGACCGGCGACTACGCCTTCCGGCTCGACGGCGGGCCGTCCCGGCCGGATCCGCGCTCGCGCCGCCAGCCCTACGGCGTGCACGGGGCCAGCCGGCTCGAGGACCCGGGCGCGTTCGGCTGGACCGACGCCGACTGGCACGGGCGGGCGCTGCGCGGTTCCGTGCTCTACGAACTGCACCTCGGCACGTTCACGCCGGAGGGCACCTTCGACGCGGCGATCGGCCGGCTCGACCACCTCGCCCGGCTCGGCGTGGACTTCGTGGAGCTGATGCCGGTCGCGGCCTTCGGCGGGGAGCACGGCTGGGGCTACGACGGGGTCGGGCTGTGGGCCGTGCACGAGCCGTACGGCGGCCCGGACGGCCTGCGCCGCTTCGTCGACGCCTGTCACGCGCACGGCCTCGGGGTCGTGCTCGACGTGGTCTACAACCACCTCGGCCCGAGCGGCAACTACCTGGGCGAGTTCGGGCCCTACTTCACCGACACCCACGTCACGCCGTGGGGCCCGGCGGTGAACCTGGACGCCGCGGGCTCGGACGAGGTGCGCGCGTTCCTGGTCGGCAACGCCCTGTACTGGCTGCGCGAGAACCACCTCGACGGCCTGCGCCTCGACGCCGTGCACGCGCTCGTGGACAACCGGGCGCTGCACGTCCTGGAGGAACTCGCCGCGGCGGTGGACGGCCTGGCCGCGAGCAGCGGCCGGATCCTGCACCTGATCGCCGAGACCGACCGCAACGACCCGCACACCGTCACCCCGCGCCCGGCCGGCGGCCAGGGCGTGCACGCGCAGTGGAGCGACGACTTCCACCACGCGCTGCACAGTGCCCTGACCGGCGAGAAGCAGGGCTACTACTGCGACTTCGGCGCCCTGGCCGCCATCGAGAAGACGATGACGTCCGCCTATTTCCACGACGGTGTTTACTCGACCTTCCGCGGACGCTGCCACGGCCGCCCCGTCGACACCGCGGCGCTGGACGCGGACCGGTTCATCGTCTCGCTCCAGACTCACGACCAGGTCGGCAACCGCGCCGCGGGCGACCGCATCGGCTTCACGCTCTCCGAAGGCCTGCGCCGCGTCGGCGCCGCGCTCCTGCTGACCGCGCCGTTCACGCCGCAGCTGTTCATGGGGGAGGAGTGGGGCGCGGACACGCCGTGGCAGTACTTCACCGACCACCCCGAACCCGACCTCGCCGAAGCCGTCCGCAACGGCCGCCGCGCCGAGTTCGCCCACTACGGCTGGTCCGCCGAGAGCGTGCCGGACCCCCAGGACCCTGAGACATTTCAGCGCAGCAAGCTGAACTGGGACGAGCCCGCCCGACCCGAACACCGCGCCCTGCTCGACTGGTACCGCGACCTCATCGCCCTGCGCCGCGCCCGCCCCGACCTCGCCGACCCGAGCTTCGCCAGCATCGACGTGTCCTGCGACGAAGAGGACCGCTGGCTCCTGATCCGCCGCGGCACCCTACGCGTCGCCGCGAACCTCTCCACCGAGCCCCGCCTGATCCCCCTCGACACC
>NZ_JAGSOG010000231.1 GCF_018139695.1 Actinospica durhamensis
GGCCGGGGCGGCGAGGGGTTTGGCCGCGAGTTCGATCGCGCCCAGGGATTGGACTCTCCTGGCCGCGACCTCGCCTCGGCGCGAACCGGCGGGAACGGCCCAGCGGACTTCCTCACGGTCGGTGAGCAGGGATGGGGCGCAGCGCTGTGCGGTGGCCTCGTCCAGCAGGGCGGCCAACTGGACCCGGGCGGCGGGCGATCCGGCCGGACGGTCGGCGACCGCGACGGCGATCCACTCCGCGCCGGACAGGGCGGAGCCGGGCGCCGTGTCGGCGGCGGTGCCCGAGGCCATCAAGTAGGAGACGCGCGCGCCCGGTTCGGGCTTCGCCGCACTCGCACCCGCACGGGCCCGGGCGATGCGTTCGGGGAAGGCGAGCCCGGCGATCAGACCGCCCGCCGCGGCCTGGCTGACCGTCGACCGGGGGTCGCCGGCGGACTCGATGTGGCCCAGCAGACGGCGGACCTCGTCGCGCCAGCGAGCGGCATAGGGGTCGCGGCCGGCGGCGGCAGCGCGGTGGACGGCTGCCAGGTCGTCGCCCAGTGCGCGCGGCGGCTCCTCGGACAGCAGCGCCACCAGTTCCGCCGCCTGGCGAGCTCCGACCAACGCGGCACCGTCCATCAGGGCCCGGCCGAGCCGGGGGTGCAGGCCGGTGCGGGTGATGCTCACGCCCCGTTTGGTGGCGCGGCCCTCTGCGTCGACGGCGCCCAGGGCGGTCAGCACGTCTCGGGCGGCGGCCATCGCGCCGTCCGGGGGGAGGTCGGGCAGTGCGAGTCCGCGGGCACCGGGGGCGCCCCAGCAGGCGACCTGGAGCGCGAAAGAGGTGAGGTCGGCCTGCATGATCTCGGGGGTCGGCATGGCCCTGGCCCTGGCGTCCTCGAACTCCGCCCAACAGCGGTAGACCGCTCCGGGGGCCTCGCGTCCGGCGCGTCCGGCGCGCTGGCGTCCGGTGGCCAGCGACGCCCGGACCGTGACCAGTGTGGCCAGGCCGCGGGAGTGGTCGGTGCGCGGTTCCCTGGCCAGGCCGCAGTCCACGACGCTGCGTACCCCCGGCACGGTCAGCGAGGACTCGGCGACGGAGGTGGACAGCACCACCCGCCGACGCGAAGCACCGCTCAGCGCCGCCTCCTGGACAGCGGACTCGGCCCGCCCGTGCAACTGCAGCACGTCCACGCTGTCACGCAGCCCGGCCAGCATCCCGGCCACCCGGGCGATCTCACCCGCGCCGGGCAGGAAGCACAGCACGTCCCCTTCGCGTTCGCGCAGTGCGCGCTGCACGGTCGCGGCGACATGCTCGAGCAGCGCGGGGTCAACGCGCAGCCCTTGCGGCGCACGCACCGGCCGGGGCGGCGGCGACCAGACCACCTCCACCGGGTGCTGGATGCCCTGGGCTTCCACGACGGGCGCGGGGACCTGGTCCGCCCCGCCGAGCAGCCGGGCCCACGCGTCGGTGTCGGAGGTCGCCGACGCGCAGAGCACCTGCAGTTCGGGACGCAGGGTGGCCCGGACATCGAGCAGGAAGGCCAGCGCGGTGTCGGCGTCCAGGTGCCGTTCATGGCATTCGTCCAGTACGACGGTCTCGACGCCGGCCAGTTCCTGGTCGCGTTGCAGCCGTTGCAGCAACACGCCGGTGGTGACCACCTCGACCACGGTGCGCGGCCCGGCCTTGCGCTCGCCGCGCACCGTGAAGCCGACCCGCTCCCCCACCGGCTCGCCCAGCAGCCAGGCCATCCGCCGGGCCGCGGCCCGGGCCGCGAGCCGACGGGGCTCGGCGACCAGCACCCGACGGGGCCTGGCCGCCTCCGCGTCGAGATCGGCCTGCGGCACCAGGCCGGCCAAGGCCAGCGGCACCAGCGTGGTCTTCCCGGTCCCGGGCGGCGCGGCCAGGACGGCGGTCCCGCACCGGCCCAGGGCACGCCGGAGTTCCGGGACGGCGCTGCGGACGGGGAGGTCGAGCCAGGCGGGGTTCACCCCGCCAGTCTCGCCGATCGCGCTGCGCCGGCGTAAACCGGCGGTGTCCCGGCGGGTCGGTTCAGTCGTAGACGGTTCAGTCGTAGATCAGGTCGAAGGACTCCCACTGCCCGACCGTGCCGCGGTTCGCGATCAGCGGCGAGGCTCCGGCGCTCTCGGCGGTGACGTACTCGTAGTCCGACAGGGCTCTTAGACTCACGCTCCCGTCCGCGTTCGTCACCAGGTCGAAGGTCTCGGCCGCGCCGATGGAGGTGGCGTTCGCGATCAGCGAGGTGCTGCTGTTCGCCGCGTCGACGTAGTCGTTGTTCGCGTGGGCACGCAGGCTCACACTGCCGTCCGCGTTGCCGATCAGGTCGAAGGTCTCCCACGGTCCGACCGCGGTGCGGTTGGCGATCAGAGGGCTGGCTCCGGCGTTGTCCGCGGTGACGATGTCGCTGTTCGCGTGGGCCCGGAAGCTGACGGCCACGGTGTCGCGGACGAGGTCGAACTCCTCCCACGGCCCGATCGCGGTGCGGTTGGCGATCAGAGGGCTGGCTCCGGCGTTGTCGGCGGTGACGATGTCGCTGTTCGCGTGGGCCCGGAAGCTCACACTGCCGTCCGCGTTGTCGATCAGGTCGAAGGTCTCCCATGGCCCGATCGCGGTGCGGTTGGCGATCAGCGGCGACGCGCCGGCGCTCTCGGCGGTGACGTAGTCGCCGTCGGCGTGCGCCCTCAGGCTCACGGTGCCGTCCGGGTTGGTGATCAGGTCGAAGGTCTCCGCCGTGCCGATGGAGGTGGCGTTCGCGATCAGCGAGGTGGTGCTGTTCGCGGCGTCCACGTAGTCGCCGTCGGCGTGGGCCTTGAGGCTCACCACCTGCTCGGTGGACGGGACGTAGGTGGTGTTGTTCGCATACCCGGCCGCGACGACGTTGGCCTGGATGGAGTTCTCGGTCACGTCCGAGGGATAGCCGGCGGTCACGGCGCCCTCGAAGAACTCTCCGTCACCCCAGATGCTGTTGTCCCCGCCCGTGCCCAACTCGATGGAGGGCTGCACCTTCATCGGGTCGTAGCCGTTCGGCAGGGCGCCGGAGTAGCTCGTGTTCAGCCCGCCGGACTGTCCGTTGCCGTACTTGAGGGTGAAGTTGGTGGTGCCGTTGTTCTTCTCCCACGCGGTCAGGAACGAGCCCCTCTCGCTCTGGATCGAGCTGGAGTTGGCGCCGGTGTCGCTGAAGTACATGCCGTTCTCCAGGTCGCCGCCGACCCAGGGGCCCGGGCCGGTGCAGTTCTGGGTCCAGCAGTCGGTGCCGTAGTAGATCGCGTTCATGGTGGCGTTGCCGTCGTCGGTGTTGTCGGCCTCGCCCGAGCCGAAGTCGAAGCAGCAGCCGTTGCTGGTCAGGTTGGAGGAGGTGAGCATGTACACGCCCTCGGGCTGGGAGCCGGTGGGCACGTTCTTCGCGGCGTCGATCCGGTATCCGATCCCCTGGGCGTTGAAGACCGCGCCGTAGGCGGGCTGGCCGCCGACGGTCACCGGCAGGGCGAGCGCCGGGGAGCCGATGTCCGAGCCGTTCGGGCCGGGCCCCGAGATGCCGTGGGAGCACCCGGAGCAGGAGGTGCCCGCGGAGATCGGCATGTTGTTCCCGTTCGAGGTCTGATCGTAGAGCTCGGTGATGGTGCAGGTCGTTCCGGAACAGAAGGAGTTCTCCGGCGCCACGTTGACGACTCCGCCGCTCGAGGCGAGTCCGACGTTCAAGTAGCCGGAGTCCGAGGCGCGCTGGACCTGGTACAGGGGACCGTCGTACGCGCCGAACATGGCGCGGGTGGTGCTGTAGGCCGCCTCGCACGGCGTGCCGCCCGCGGCGTAGATGTCGCAGGGCGCGGATACGGCCGCCGCGGCCCGCGAGGCACCGGGGCCGACCGCGGGCACGACGAGCGCGAGCGCGAGCACCACCGCGAGCATCACGGCCGCGCGCAGCCTGCGGAGAAGTGTGGGTGACGAGAGCATGACGCAGTACCTCCAGGGACGGGGTCGCACACCAAGCCAAGGAAGATCACGACGACGCGGTAGAGGGCTCCGGTCGGCGTTCGCAGCATCGCGGCGCGCCTCGAAGGATCGAAGGCAAGGGACGCACCGTGCACGCACGGGCCACGCGGCCGAGTCACGCGGCCGCACGCCCGTCCGTACGGACACAACGAGTGCGCACACACCCATCCCATCCGGGCAGACGCGCCCGGTGTGTCAGCCTCATGAACGACATCTACCACCGGAGCGCAGCACACATATTCTGGCCACTCCCGGATGAAGTCAAGGTCCACTCGGCGACTTATGCCGACAACCCGGCGGGCTTCGGATCAAATCCGGAAGATGATGAAGGCGGTAGATGATGAAGGAAGGTCCGTGGCTCTGCCGTCGGCGCGACATCGGCCTGAGCCGCCGGGGCCTGCGCTCAGCGTAGGTGTGCCGTCGCGGCCCGGACGGCGCGGTTCGCCGTGGTCCCTGCGAGCTCGGCGACAATGCGTTCGTTGCCGTCGAGAACCACGAGGCAGTTCAGCCCACTGATCCACCAGAGAAGTACCGGCGGCAGGCAGCCTTCGCGCGCGAGTTTGCGCAGTGCCTTGACCCGCCCGGCGTCCGGGTCACGACAATCGACAGTCCGGTCGCCTCGCCACGCTAGAGATGACCGACCCGTCCGGCGGATTAGATCCCTGCTTCGAGGCGGAGCCCCGCGAGGGTCAGCTCGAGCGCGGCGAGGAACTGCTCCCGGTCGTCGTGACCTTCGAACTCGTCGACGATGTCGTGCACGAACGGGTACTCCTCGGGGTCCAGCGCCCGCCACGCGGCGGCGTGATGGCCGAAGAACTCTTCGCGAGTGACGCTGCCGTCGACCACTGCCTGGGGCGGCTCCTGTCCCATGTCGGCGCCGTTGCTGGCCACGACGCCCACGACCGCCGAGACGGCGTGGAACCGCTGGAGCGGGGTGAGCTCGAGCCGCAGGGCCACCTGGCCCAGCTTCTCGTAGAGGCGCAGCGAGTTGCCCTGCACGTCGATGTTGCGCATGAAGCGCGCGCCGAGCCACGGCCGGTCCGCGATCGCGTCGAAGAGCGTCACGGCCATCACGCGCAGGTCGTCGATCGGGTCGCCGGTGCCCGTCTGGCCCTCGACCTCGTTGAGCACTCCTCCGAGCACGTGCTCGATCGCACGGTCGATGAGCTCGTCCTTGCCGGAGACGTACCAGTAGATGCTGCCGACGCCGGTGCCGAGCCGGGTGGCGAGGGCACGGAGGGTCAACGCCGGCTCGCCCGCCTCGTCGAGCAGTTCCACAGTGGCGTTCAGGACGGCGTCGAGCGAGTGCGAGGCGCGCCGGCGTCCCCGGGCGGGGCGGTCGGGCGCTTCGGGACGCGGGCGTGTCATGGCATCCATCCAATCACGCGTTTGCAGCTTTATCGAACCTCGTTCTATCATGGAACGCAGTTCGATAACCGGCGACACACCGAGAGGGAGCCACGATGGCCGTCACCGCACCACCCGTCATCGCGCCACGCGGCGCCTACCCGTCCCTGCGCGCGGCCTGGATCCCGCTGGCCGCGCTCTGCCTGGCCTTCTTCGTCGAGATGGTCGACAACACCCTCCTCTCGATCGCGCTGCCCACCATCGGGCGAAACCTCGGCAGCAGCACGACCTCGCTCCAGTGGGTGACCGGCGCCTATTCGCTGACCTTCGGCGGCCTGCTGCTGACGGCGGGATCGGTGGCCGACCGCTTCGGGCGACGGCGCGTGCTGCTGGTCGGCCTCGCCGTGTTCGGGCTGCTGAGCCTGTGCGTCGTCGCGGTCGGGACCACGGGCCAGCTCATCACGCTGCGGGCCGGCCTGGGCATCGCCGCCGCGGCGATGGCGCCGATCACCAACTCCCTCGTCTTCCGGCTCTTCGACGACCAGGCCCTGCGCATGCGCGCGATGACCGTGATGATCGTCGTCGGCATGTCCGGCTTCATCCTCGGCCCGCTTCTGGGCGGTACCGCCCTGGCTCACGTGCGCTGGCAGTGGCTCCTGCTCGTCAACGCCCCGATCGCGCTGATCGCGGCCGTCGGCGTCCGTCTCGGCGTCCCGGCCGACCAGTCGCGGGACCTGACCGACGACAAACTCGATCTGCCGGCCGCCGCGCTGAGCGTCGCCGCCATCGGTCTCTCCTGCTACGCGCTGACCAGCGGTGTCGAGCACGGCTGGCTCTCCGCGGTCACCCTCGGGTCCGTCCTGGGCGCCGTGGTCGCGGGCATCGCCTTCGTGTGGCGCGAGCGCCGCGCCGCCGCGCCCATGCTGGATCTGCGCCTGTTCTCCCGCGGTACCGTCCGCGGCGCCGCCATCGCGCAGATCGGCACCGCCATCGCGATGGCCGCCGTGATGTTCGGGCTGATCCTGCACTTCCAGTACGCCTACGGCTGGAGCCCGGTGCGCGCCGGCCTGGCCAACCTGCCGATCATCGTGACCATGATCGCCGGGACCCCGCTGTCCGAGTGGCTCGCGCAGAGGTTCGGCCACCGCGTCGCCTGCCTGGTCGGCGCCGCCTGCCTGGCCGGCTCGCTGGCCGGACTCGCCTGGAGCGTGGAGCACGGCTACCTCGCCATCGCGGCCTGCATGGTCGTGATGACCATCGGACTGCGTACGGTCATGACGATCTGCGCCATCGCGCTCGTCGACGCGATGCCGGAAAACCGCACCTCGATCGGCACCGCGCTCAACGACGCCGCCCAGGAGGTCGGCACCAGCGTCGGCACCGCCGTGGTGGGCACCATGATCGCCGCGCTGGTCACGACGCGCCTTCCGGCGGGCGCCTGGAGCGACGCGCTGGTGGCCTCCTTCTTCCACGGCGAGCGGATCACCTATGCCGTGCTGGCGGCCGTCGTCGGCGTGATCGCGACGGCCGGTGCGCTCAGCCTGACCGACTCCCGGTCCACCGAGGAACACGGCTGACTCAGCCCGGCAGAGTCCTCATTCGCCGAGGTGCGGTGATCTCGACGAGAGCGCTGGTGAGCGCTCTGGTGGCGGGACTCGGCGGAATGTCGGGCGGGCTGGTGAGGCTGACGCGCCGAGGGGTGTGCCGGTGGAGCTCGACCGTCTCGACGCGAGGGTCGCGGGCGGCCTCGAGAGCGAGGGCGGGGAGCAGCGCGATGCCGAGCCCGGCGGCGACGAGGGTCTGTGTGACGACGTAATCGTCGGTGCTGTGGCGGATGTCGGGAAGGAATCCGCAGCCGGCGGCCGCGGCCGTCAGGTGCGCACGGCAGCGCGGACAACCGGCGATCCACCGTTGGTCGGTGGCGGCGGCGAGGTCGATGTCGGACCGGGCTGCGAGCCGGTGCGCGGGGGGCACGACCAGCAGCATCGTGTCATCGAACAACTTGATACGCGCCGTTTGCGTGGAAGCGTCGGGGACGTTGTCGTAATCGAAGGTGACGGCGAGATCGGCGTCTCCGGCGGCCAGGAGACGGCGCGCCTCATCCGGCTCGGCCTCGGTGAGCCGGACGTCCAGGCCGGGTGCGCGTTCCCACAACAAGGCGATGGCGGCGGGGACGAAGGTCGCGCATGCGGAGGGGAACGCGGACAGGCGGACCCGTCCAGCGCGTAGATCAGTCAACGCACTCAGGTCTGCCCGCGCGGCGCGCAGGCGGGCGGTGATGGCCTCGGCGTGCGCCGCGAGCGAATGCCCGGCCTCGGTGAGGGTGACACCGCGTGAGGTGCGCACGACCAGCGTGCAGCCGGTGTCGCGTTCGAGTCGCCTGACGTGCTGGGCGACGGCCGGCTGCGTCCAGCCGAGTGCCTGCGCGGCGCCGGCCAACGATCCGAAGCGCGCGACTTCGGCGAAGACCAGCATCCGGCGCGGGTCGAGCAGGTCACGCACGCTGTCGTGCGATTCCCGTTCACCCGCCATGCTCGGCATCAAAGCACAGCTTGGGCCCGCTCGCTACGAGGTCGTACTTCCGCACCGTCGAGCGGTGGCCCAAGCTGGGCAGATGCCGAAGAACGCAACCGTGCAAGGCGTGTCGGATGCCGCAGGATGGTCCGCGCTCGCCCTTGCCCAGACAGAGTTCGACCCCGAAGTCGTCTATCTGAACACGGCCTCTTTGGGGCTGCCCCCGCGCCGCTCCCTCCAAGAGTTGCAGCAGGTCCTGGACCAGTGGCGCGCTGGAAACACCAGCCCACCCGCGTTCGACGCTCCGGTCGAGGCCGCCCGCGCTGCCTACGCCGGCTTGGTCGGCGTGGACCCCTCCGACGTGGCGGTGGGCAGCCAGGTGAGCATCTTCGCCGGACTGATCGCGGCGGCCCTGCCCGCCGGAAGCGAGGTTCTCACCGCTGCAGGCGAGTTCACCAGCATCGTCTTCCCGTTCCTGGCCCAGGCGAGCCGTGGCGTCCTGGTCAGAGAAGTACCGCTGGAGCACCTGGCCGACGCGGTGTCAGCGCGGACCGCACTGGTGGCCGTGTCCGCGGTGCAGTCCTCGGACGGGCGCCTCGCCGACCTCGACGCGCTCACCGACGCGTGCGCCGGATCGGGTACCAGAATCCTGCTGGACACCACCCAGGCGGTCGGCTGGCTGCCCGTGGACGCGAGCCGCTTCGCCTACACCATGGGCGGCGGCTACAAGTGGCTGCTTGCGCCGCGCGGGACCTGTTTCCTGACTGTGCAGCCCGAACTCGTCGACGCGCTCATCCCGCACACGGCCGGCTGGTACGCCGGCGCCGAGCGGTGGGACAGCCTCTACGGCGGCCCGCTGCGGCTGGCCGACGGTGCCCGCCGGTTCGACACGTCGCCGGCCTGGCACTCCTGGGTCGCCCAGGCGCCGGCCCTCGACCTGCTCACCGCGATCGGGCCGGCCACCCTGCACGCGCACGCGCTCGGCCTGGCGAACCGGTTCCGCACGTCCGTCGGCCTCCCACCCGGGAACTCGGCGATCGTGAGTATGGCAACCGACCCCGACGCAGCCCGTCGGCTGGATCGCGCGCGGGTCGTCGGCAGCATCCGCGCCGGCCGCCTCCGCCTCGCATTCCACGTCAACAACACCGCGCTCGACGCCGACCGCGCCGCGGACGCGGTGCTCGGCCGTGTGCAGGGCTGATTCACCCTCGTCTACGCCAACTCCCACGCCGACGCCGACGCCTACGCCCGCATCCACTCCGCCGCAGGGTCGGTCAGCTGGCCGGGCTCGCCTGCCCGAGCGCGGTGAGCACTCCCGGTACCACCAGGGTCCGGCAGCTCTGGGCCAGCCAGGCGGGATCATGCGGGAAGTCGTGGTCCACCCACCAGCTCAGCAGGCCGAGGGCGGCGTTGGCGTAGTAGTCGGCCACGAGGTCGGCGGGCAGTTCACAGTCCGCGGCGGCAAGATACGGGCGCAGGTGCTCGCGAAGCAGGTCGCCCAGTCGCCGCTGCAGGTGGCGGAAGACGTGTGGGCCGCCCTGCCTGCCGCACAGTGCCCGGTAGACGCGGCGGTTCGTGCCGGCGTGCTGATAGAGGATCTCCGCCAGGCGGGCCGGATCGCCCAGCGGCGCGCCCGGTACCGCTGCTTCGAGCGTCCGGGCCAGTTCGGCGAACACGTCGTCGAAGCAGCTGAACAGCAGTGAGTCCTTGTCCCTGTGGTGGGCGTAGAAGGTGGAGCGCACGACGTCGGCCCGGTCGAGGATCTCCTGGACGGTGATGTGCGCGTAGCCCTTCTCCAGGGTGAGCCCGATCAGCGCGTCGCGCAGAGCACGCCGGGTACGCCGCACCCGGCGATCGCCCTCGTCCATCCCGGCCTCCTGGTTTACGGACAATCACCGGGTTCTGTCCGGTACCGCGCATCGAGCGCTGATTGTGTGTTGACGTGCACCGACCTCCCCGCATCATACTCGAACAGGATGTTCGAAAACAGATTCACTGTCCGACTCGGGCAACTATGGAAGGGACCTGTCATGGCGCGAATGCCGGTCTACATCTGGGCGCTGGTGTTCTTGGCGGCGGTCGGAATACCGTTGGCGACGTGCGTGGCGCTCTACCGCGGCGGCCGTGCCGCAGAACGCCCCCCACGTACGGCGTTCACGCTCGCTGCGCTGTGCGGCGCGGTGTGGATCGGCTGGATCGCGCTCAGCGCCCGCCTCGCCGATCTCGACCTCTACCGGCCGAAGCCCGCGGCCGCACCGTGGTTCGTGCTGGCGTTCGTCGGGGCGCTGACCGTCGCGCTCACGGCGACCCGCATCCCGGCGGTCTCCCGGACTCTGGCCACCCCTGCCGCGCTCGCCCGCCTGACCCTGCCACACACGCTGCGCGTGGCCGGCGCATCCTTCCTGATCGCGGCCGCACTGGGCCGCCTGCCTTTCCTCTTCGCGCTGCCCGCGGGGCTCGGCGATATCGCCATCGGCCTCGAGGCACCGTTCGTCGCGCGCCGACTCGAGCGTGGTGACGGGCGTCGCGTCGCGCTCTGGTTCAACGCCCTGGGGCTATTCGACATCGTGGTGGCCGTGACGATCGCAGTTCTCTGCGGAATCGCCCCGCACCAGATTCTGCCGGTCTCGCCCTCGACACAGGACCTGACCCTGCTCCCGCTCGCACTGATTCCGACGACCGCCGTGCCCCTCCTCGTGGCGCTACACCTCATTTCCCTGCGCCGCCTCATGGCGCACGCACGCACCGTGCCGGGCACGAGCGAACGCCCGCAGGCCCAGCCGATTTCAGCCTGCTGATTCCAGAACGTACTCGCCCCCACGCCCTCGCCGTAGCGCTCACACGGCAGACGGCCGACGGATCCCGTACTCGCCGAGCTCGGCACCGAGCCGATCGAACGCGAATTGCGCGGCCTGCGCGAGCGACGTTCTCAGTTCGTGCTCCTGCTCGCCGGCCAAGAGGCGTCTGCGCGCTTCGTAGAAGAGCACCCGGACCACGCCGATGATCTGGGCTGCGGCGATGCGCGGCGCCAGATCGTCGTCGGCGGCGTCCAGGTCGCGGATCAACTCGTCGGCGAGTGCGAGTTCACGCTGGTCGTGCAGCTGCCGTTCACGGGCAGCCAGAACCGGGCTGGACTGGACCATGCGGGCGAAGGGAATGCCCCGGTGCCCGAGTGTGGGGTCCCCTCGATCGAGCGCTTCGCTGTAGAAGCGGCGGGCCGCGTCGAGCACGGACTCCCCGACGTGGCGGGCCGCGACGACGTCGGTCAGGCCCGCGATCATCTCCTGCGCCCGGTCGAAGACGAGGTCCTCCTTGGCCGGGAAGTAGTTCGTCACGGTCATCTTCGCGACGTTGGCGGCCTCGGCCACCTGCGCGATCGTGACCTTGTCGAAGCCGCGCTCGATGAACAGCCCGGTGGCCACCGCCGCGATCTCCTCGCGCGTCTGCTGCTTCTTACGCTCGCGCAGACCGGGCCCGGCCGGGCGGGATGCAGGTGTCACGCAGCCAGGATAGAGGAAACGATAGGTCGAGCCTAGTTCTAGGTTTGACCCATATAATGGGTCCGTCCTAATATTATGCCCAGCTCAAAAAGAGGTCCGCCGGCAAGCCCGATCTCACGAGCGTCCGCCACAACCGAGGGAGCGACGCGCCATGCGCGGCAAGGGCATCAACTACGACACCGGCTTCTTCCCGGCGGCAAGGACTCCCGCCCCGGCTTCGACCCCGAAACCGCCCGGCGCGAGCTACGGATCATCGCCGAGGACCTGCACTGCACCGCGGTACGCATCTCCGGCGGTGATCCGGAGCGGCTGAGCATCGCGGCCCGCCACGCCGCCGAGGCAGGCCTGGAGGTCTGGTTCTCCCCCACGCCCTGCGAGCTGGACAGGCAGCAGCTCCTGCCGTACTTCGCCGACTGCGCGAACCGCGCCGAGCAGATCCGCGCGGAGGGGGCACCGGTCGTCCTGGTTCTGGGGTGCGAGCTGACCCTCCTTTGCCAGGGCTTCATCCCCGGCGACACGAGCTACGAACGCATCAAGGCCCTGAGCACCGGCGGCCCAAGAGTATGGATGAAGCTCGGAAAGATCGGCAAACAGCTCAGCACGCTGCTCGCCGAGACGGCGGCCGACGCGCGGACCCGCTTCGGAGGCAAGATCAGCTACGCCTCGGGCACCTGGGAGCAGGTCGACTGGAAACCCTTCGACTTCGTCGGCGTGGATGCCTACCGCGATGCGAACAACGCCGGCGCCTTCGCCAAGCAACTGCGCCGCCACTTCAAGCACGGCAAGCCGGTCGCGGTCACCGAGTTCGGCTGCTGCACGTACACCGGAGCCGCGGATCGTGGCGGCATGGGGTGGGCCATCGTGGACCACACGACCGAACCACCGCACCTGACCGGGCAATACCAGCGCAGCGAGACCGAGCAGGTCAGCTACCTGAACGACCTCCTCGGCATCTTCGAGCACGAAGGCGTGGACAGCGCCTTCTGGTTCACCTTCGTCAACGAACAAGCCGTCCACCGTCCAGGCGAAGCACTCACCGATCTCGATGTGGCTTCGTACGCCGTGGTCAAGAAGCTGCCCTCAGGCATCTCAGGCACCACCTACCCCGAACTCGGCTGGGAACCCAAGGAAGCGTTCCACGCCCTCGCAGCGAGCTACGACCACCGGATTCAATGAGCTTGAACATCATCGCGAGCGCGGCCGAACGGGAGCCGACGCCGCGTCTGCGGTCACGGGCGACGGGCGACGGGCCACGGGCCACGGGTGGGAAATCGTTGGCCTCAGGTGCCAGGCAGCCCATAATGTGTGCCGGTGCTTGTCGTGATGGTGGGCGGGGCTCCAGGTGTTGGCAAGTCGAGCGCGGCTCGGCGCCTGCTGGAACTCGCGGAAGGCGGCCCGAAGCTTGTCCAGTGGGTCGACGTCGACTGCCTCTGGCTGCACCAGCCCTGGCGCGTCGATGACCGCACGAAAGCGATGGTGCACGCGAACATCCGCGCCGTGGCAGACCACGCAGCGCAAGCCGGCGTCGACATCCTGGTGATCACGTGGGTGTTCCAGTCCGCCGAGATGCATCGCCTCGTCGTCGGACTCCTACCGCCGACCGCGACCATCACCTCGATCCAACTGCACGCCGGCCGCGAAACGTGGCAGCGCCGCTTCGAGGGCGATCCCGAACGGCGCGGTATCAATGAGTACTACCAGGAGCGATACGCCTCCGCTCAGACAACCCCGGCCGATCACGTCATCGACACCGACGGCCTGACTCCGACCGACGTCGCCCGCCGAGTCGCCGAAATAATCGCGCTCGGCGGCGACGGCTGAGCTTGCTTTTTAACCTTCTGGGGTACGAAGCCGCGCCCGTCTTGGACAGGGCGTACGCGTGCCCTAATACTTCCAGCTCTCAATGCCGATTCGGCGGGCTTCACTCCTCACGACGTCGAGCGCTGCGCAGAGCCCGTCGAGTGCCTCTTGGAATGCCTGCTCAGTCTCTGGCCCCAGCGATCGCTGCGCCACGGTATCCGCAATGCCGCTCGACAAAATCGCGTCGATACCTGTAGAGAACTGCTGCCATGCGGATCGGTAGTGACCCATGCGCCGATCAAGCTCGACGGCGCAGTCGCGCCACACGCCGCCCGCGAGCTTCCCCTTGGTCCGCGCCAAAAGGTGATTCACTTCCGTGTATACGGCAATCATCTCTCCGGTCAGCGCCTGTCTGCGCGCGCCGGTATGGGGGTGGTCGAGCACGTCGATGAACACCTGATATGGATTCACCTACGCTTCCACGTCGGCCGACGTCCTCGCCTTCACGGGACTCGATGGGATGAAGCTGGGGGCTGAAGATGCCCCGGCTCGTCCGGGACTTCGAAGGCGCGCGACAGCCTGCGTTCATACTACCGGCGAAAAAGTCGACGCGCTCAGGATAATCACTGCTGAGCCACTGGCTGCCATACAGGTCAGACGGGTGCGAGTTTCTCGGTTTCCGGGACAGGGCGGCGACCTCCGGGTCACGATGGCTCTAACCACAAAGACCGTCCACCCTCCCGGAGACCGCCGTGTCCAGTGTCCTCCGTTCCCGCGCGACCGTGGGAAGAGTTCGCCGTGTTGACCTGGTTCCGATCCGAGTTCTTTTGCTGCCTGACCCGGCGTCGCGACGCCACAGCTGACGAGGCTGTCACCGTCGCCCGCCTAGGCGGTGTTGGTGAATCTGACCATCTATTAATCTCTATGTACGGTCTCTGTGTCCGGGTCATTCCGGGCACAGAGACCGTAGCCAGATCAGTGCACTGACCAGCTCGATTCCGCCTTGGTAGCGGTCGGGGAGCTTGTCGTAGCGGGTCGCGATGCCGCGCCACTGCTTGATCCGGTTGTTGCATCGTTCGATCAGGTTGCGGCGCTTGTACAGTTCGGCGTCGAATGCGGGGGGCCGCCCGCCTTTCGGGCCCT
>NZ_JAGSOG010000232.1 GCF_018139695.1 Actinospica durhamensis
CGCGGCTGGTTGTCCCCGACCCCCTCCTTGACCTCCACGTCCAGCCGCCACTCGGCTCCCCAGCGGTGCAGCGCTATCCGCAGCTCGGTGTCGTCCCAGGCCGGCGGGGCGGTCAGCAGCACGCCGAGCACCAGCCGCCCGCGCAGCACGATCTGCTCGACGTCGCTGACCTCGAGGGCCGTGCCGTTCACGCCGTGCGCCTCGATCACGGCGAACAACGACGCCGTCACTCCCGGGCGATCTCCGCCGAACACCAGCACCCGCAGCGTGCGCCCCTGGCGCGTCACCTCTTGTTCCACCCGGCCAAGGTACCGAAGCGGGGCCGGGGCCAGGTAAGTTTGGCCACATGACGGACGTGCTTGATCTGGTCGACGTGACGGTGGTGCGGGACGGCAAGAAGCTGCTCGCCGGAATCGATTGGCGAATCGCCGACGGGGAACGGTGGGTGTTGCTCGGGCCGAACGGCGCCGGAAAGACGACCCTGCTGCAGATCGTCGCCGCGCAGATGCACCCCACCGCCGGCAGCGCGACCGTGCTCGGCAGCACGCTCGGCAAGGTGGACGTGTTCGAGCTGCGCACCCGTATCGGGCTGAGCTCGGCCTCCCTGGACGGCCGTATCCCGAACCGGGAGCGGGTGCGCGACGTGGTGCTCACCGCGGCCTACGGCAAGATGGCGCGCTTCCGCGAGGACTACGAGGAGGCCGACACCGGCCGGGCCGAGGACCTGCTGTCCTGGTGGGGCCTCGAGGGCTTCGCCGAGCGCACCTTCGGCACCCTCTCCAGCGGCGAGCGCAAGCGGGCCATGGTCGCCAGGGCCCTGATGACCGACCCGGAGCTGCTGCTGCTCGACGAGCCGGCCTCTGGCCTTGACCTGGGCGGGCGCGAGGACCTGGTGCGCCGGCTGTCCAACCACGCCGCCGACCCGGCCTCGCCGGTGACCGTGCTGGTGACCCACCACGTCGAGGAGATCCCGCCGGGCTTCACCCACGCCATGCTGCTGCGCCAGGGCGCTGTGGTCGCCTCCGGACCCTCCGAGCTCACCTTGACCTCGGAGAACCTCAGCGCCACCTACGGCGTCCCGCTGCACGTGCAGACCTACGAGGGCCGGTACTACGCCCGCGGCCTGTGACCCCGGCACCTCCTTCTCCGCACCCTGACACCGACGAATACGCCCCCTGACCCGCATGCGGGTCAGGGGGCGGTTCGGTCAAGCCTGCTGACGGCGCGTCAACCACCGGCTACCATGGCGGCATGGGGTCGGTGGCCACGCTGCACAGCTGGGAATGGTGGCTGCTGGCCGCCGTCCTGCTGCTGCTCGGCGAGGCCGCGACCAACGCGCTGGTCTTCCTGATGCCCTTCGGCGGCGCCGTGGTCGCCGCGGCCCTCGCCGCGTTCGGCGTGCCCTGGTACCTGCAGCTGCCCGCGTTCGTCGTGGTCACCATCGGCCTGCTCGCCTTCGTCCGCCCGCTCGCCGTGCGCCGCCAGTCCGGTCCCGGACTGCGCACCGGCGCGGCCGCGCTGGTGGGCCAGGAGGCGCTGGTGACCGAGCGGGTGGACGGCCACCGCGGCCGGATACGCCTGGACGGACAGATCTGGAGCGCCCGCGCCCTGGACTCGGAGGGCGTCTTCGAGGCCGGAGAAGCCGTGCACGTCGCGGCCATCGACGGCGCCACCGCGGTGGTGGTGTAATCGTGCCCGTATCCGCACCGTGCGGCGGCACGCAGGAGTGGGGAGGAACGAGGCCCTGATGAGCACCTTCGAGGCGATCGTGTTCGTGGTGGTCGTCGTGGCCGCCGTGGTCTTCTACGTCTACCGCGCCATCCGCGTGGTGCCGCAGGCCACCGCAGCCGTGATCGAGCGGTTCGGCCGGTACAAGCGGACGCTGGAACCGGGGCTGCGCTTCCTGGTCCCCGGCGCGGACCGGGTCCGGGCCACGGTGGACCTGCGCGAGCAGGTGATGCCGTTCCCGCCGCAGGAGGTCATCACCGAGGACAACCTGCTCGTCTACATCGACTGGGTCGTCTACTTCCAGGTGATCGACCCGCGCCGGGCCACCTACGAGATCCAGAACTTCGTCCAGGCCATCGAGTACCTGGTGTCCACCACGCTGCGCAACATCATCGGCGGGATGGACCTCGAGGCCACCTTGACCAGCCGCGACGAGGTCAACCGGCAGCTGCGCGACGTGCTCGACAGCGAGACCGGCCGCTGGGGGATCCGGGTGAGCCGGGTGGAGCTGCGCACCATCCAGCCGAACCGGGACATCACCGAGGCGATGGAGAAGCAGGTGCGGGCCGAGCGCGAGCGGCGCGCGACGATCCTGCAGGCCGAGGGCGTCAAGCAGGCCGAGATCCTGCGCGCCGAGGGCGACCGGCAGTCGCTGATCCTCAAGGCGGAGGGCGAGGCGAAGGCCGCGGCCCTGCGCGCGGACGGCGAGGCGAGCGCGATCTCCAAGACCTTCAAGGCGATCCACGACGGCAACGCCGACCAGAAGCTGCTGAGCTACCAGTACCTGCAGATGCTGCCGAAGCTCGCCGACGGACAGGCCAGCAAGCTCTGGATCGTGCCGAGCGAGCTGGGCAAGGCGGTGGAGGGGATCGGCAGCGCGTTCACCAGCGTCACCGGCGGCCTGCCCGCCTCGCCGCTGGGCACCGCGCCCGAGGTGGAGGAGGGCGAGCAGACCGCGGCGCTGCCTCCGGCCCAGCGGGCCGCGCCCGCCCCGGCACCGGCCCCGGCCGACCGCCCGAGCGGCGCCACCCGCCGCGGCGCCCCGAGCGACGTGCTCTTTCGCCGGGACGAGTAGGCCCGGTGGACCGGTCAGTGGACCGGTCAGTGGACCGGTCAGTGGACCGGTCAGTGGACCGGTAAGGAGCGTGCCCCGGCCGGGCCCGTAGACTCGGCCGGGTGAGCGCTGCCCATGACCTCGCGGAGTACACCGCGATCTTCGGCGCCGGGATGGCCGCCGGCGTGATGAACACCGTCGTCGGCTCCGGCACCCTGCTGACCTTCCCGACCCTGCTGGCCTTCGGCTACAGCCCGGTGCTGGCCAACGTGTCCAACACCATCGGCCTGGTCCCCGGCTCCTTCTCCGGCGCCTACGGATACCGGGCCGAGCTGACCGGGCAGCGTCGCAGGATCCTCATCCTCGGCTCGGCCTCGGTGCTCGGCGGCGTCCTGGGCGCCGTGCTGCTGCTGCACCTGCCCGCCTCGGCGTTCCAGAGCATCGTGCCGGTGCTGATCGCGCTGGCCCTGGTGCTGGTGATCGTCCAGCCCCGCGTCGGCGCCTGGGCGGCCCGCCGCCGGGCCGAACGGGGCACCGCGCACCGCGAGGCCGGCGGCCCGCTGCTGTGGGCCGGGGTGTTCGCCACCGGCGTCTACGGCGGCTACTTCGGCGCGGCCCAGGGCGTGCTGCTGCTCGCCCTGCTCGGCATCGCCTTCACCGACTCGCTCCAGCGCGTCAACGGAGTCAAGAACATCCTGGCCGGTCTGGTCAACGGCGTGGCCGCGGTGCTGTTCATCGCCCTGAGCCACGTCTCCTGGAGCGCGGCCGGGCTCATCGCCGCAGGTTCCATCATCGGCGGCCAGATCGGCGCGAAGGTCGGGCGTAAGCTCCCGCCCACCGTGCTGCGCGGCGTGATCGTGTGCGTGGGCATCGCGGCGATCGTCAAGCTGCTGGCCTGAGCGTCCCCGGCGCCGCGGCCGCGACGTCACACGGTGCTGAGATCTCCGGCGTCGGACGGGTCGTCAGGACGGCGGGCTGAACCCGGCTGCCGCCATGGCGAAGGACGCGTCCAGGATCTCCAGCAGTGCGGCACCTGAGTCCTCCGGGTCCCACTGGGCCAGCGCCGCCTGGGCCACCGCGTTGGCGGCCGCGGCCAGCACGCGCGGATAGCGGTCGCCCGGCTCCGCGCCGATGCGCCGCGCGACGGCCTCCGCCATCAGGCCGCGGGTGCGCCGGTTGCCGGCGAAGGCGAGCGGCACCAACCGGGGGTGCCGGCTGACCAGCAGCTGGCGTTGCCGCCAGGTCTCGTGTTCCAGCAGGCGCACGATCCCGGTGCGCACCGCCTGGTGCACGGCCTCCAGCGGCTCCTCCTGGTCGGGGCGGGCCGCGATCCGCTCGGCCACCGACCCGCCGGCCCGTTCCTCGTTCCAGTCCATGACCGCGTCGTCCTTGGACTCGAAGTAGTTGAAGAAGGTACGCCGGGACACGCCGGCGGCCTCGCAGATGTCGCTGATCGTGACGGCGTCGGGCCCCTGGGCGAGATACAGGCTCAGCGCCGCGCGGTGCAGGGCCTCGCGGGTCTCGTGCTTCTTGCGCTCCCGGATGCCGCCGGCGCTCCCGCTGCTCATGGCCCAAGGTTACACCGAGGGCAAGTTTGCACTGGAGTAATTTTGCACCAGTGCAAGATCCGATCTACTCTGGATCTCGGCGCACGTGACAGTCACCGGGCGCGGAGCCCGGCCGGGGTCCACGGCGTATGCACAAACCACGGGAGAAATACGTCTTGTCGAAGGTGCTCAGCAGTGGAGCCAGGTGTCCGACCTGCCGACCGGCGTGGTTCGTCCGCGTCCGCGACCGGGTGCAGGCCGGGGATCCCGCCCTGGCCCGGCTGCGCTCGGGCTGGCGCATGCTGCTGGTCTTCCCGGCCGCGCTGGCGGCCGGCTACGCGATGGCCAGGGCGCTGGGCCAGCCGGCCTTGTTCGGACTGACCTTCGGCGGCATGGTCGGACTGATCTGCGGCCTGAGCATCTTCGGGCCCAAGCCGGGCAAGGTCGTGCTGCGCTGCGTCTGGTGCGTTCCGGCGATGCTGCTCGCCATGCTCTGCGCGGTCGAGATCCAGCCCTACCGGATTCCCGCGCTGATCGCGTCGGCGGCGGCCCTGTGCGTACAACTCGCGCTGACCGGCCCGACGCTCGGGGAGTTCTGGCGCGACTCGGGCACGATGTTCTTCACCGGCTTCCTCGGCGGCGTCCTGGCACCGGTGCCGGTGGCGGAGCTCAAGTACATCGCCGCGATCACCGCGGCGGCCGGGCTCGCGGCCGGATGCGTGCAGGCGCTCGGCTGCCGGACGCGCCCGGAGAGCGGCTTCGCGAGCGTGGAACGCGGCTATCTCTCCCGCGTGCGCGAGGTCCTGCGGCTCTCCACCAAGCTGCTCGCCGCGGATTCGGGCTCGGGTGCGGGCGCCCGGCGCGCGAGCCGCCGGCTGGAGCGGGCGATGGTCCGCCTGAACGAGTCGGCCATGCTGGTGGACGGCTACCTGCCCGCCTCCGGGCTGTCCGGTCCGCAGGCCGCCCGTCGGCACACGCTGGTCTTCGACACCGAACGTGCCGCGCACGGCGTCGGCCGCGTCGCCGCCCGGCTCGGCGGCGCGCCGCTGCCGGACGAGGTGCGCCCGCTGCTGCTCGCGGCCCTGGCGGGCCTGGACGGCGTCCGGAGCCGGCCCGAGGCAGCGACGGCGGACCGGACCGGTGCCCTGCTCGCCTGGCTGGCCCGGCACGAAGACGACACGCAGGATCCCGAGTTCCAGCTGCTCGTCACGCGGCTGTACCGGTTCGTCGCGGTGCTCGGCGACCTGCACCGCACCGCGCACGCGTGGACCGCCGAGGGCGGCGCGCAGCGAGCGGACCGGGGCATCGCCGCGGCGCCCGCGGACCCGTTCACGACCTCGATCACGCTGGTGCGGGGCAGGCTCCCGGGCACCCACCTGCTGACCACGCGCACCATGGACTCCCGGACCGTACGCGGCTCCTGGGGCCTGTTCGGCAAGATCGGCCCGCAGAGCCGCATCGTCGTACAGGCCGCCGTCTCGCTGGCGATCGCCGTTCCGCTGGGCGACCTCATCAGTGGTCGTCGATACTACTGGGCGATGATCGGCGTGATGATCATGCTGGTGGGCACCAACTCGCCGCACGAACGCGTGCGCAAGACGATCGCCCGCGTCCTGGGCACCGCCGTCGGATGCGCCGCGGGCGTCGTGGTCGGCGACCTGCTCAAGACCAACCACCCCTGGGCCAGCCTGATCCTGGTCTGCGCGGCCATGGCCATCGGCGGCTACGCGATCAGCAGCTACTACTACGTCTGGGGCGGCGCCCTGGCCTTCGTCCTCATCCAGCTCTACGGCTGGAGCACCGGATTCCAGGACTCGGTCATCCTGGTGCGGGCCGGCGAGAACGGCCTCGGCGGTGTGATCGCCACCCTGGTGGGCCTCGTGGTCCTGCCGGTCGCGTCGCGGAACCTGTGGCGCCGCGCCCACGCCACCGACATCCGCGCCCTCGCGGCCTTCGTACGCGACTGCGGACTGGTGTGGAGCGGCGAGTCCGGCGCCGACGGCACCCGCGGACAGGCCAGGGCGATCGACCAGGCCACGCACGAACTGCACACCTTCACCCGCTCACTGCTGCCCGTCGGCTCCGTGGCCGACCGCGCACACGCCCGGGACGTGCGCGCCACCATGCAGCAGGCCGGCCACTTCGCCCGCGACATGTCGGTCACCGGCGCCGCCGACCTGGCCCCGCAGGAGCGCCGGCTGCTGCTGCACATCACCGGCACCATGGCCGACTCGCTCGACGCTCTGGCCGACGCCGTCTCCGACGACGCGCAGGGCGACCGGCCGCGGGGCGGCCAGGACGTCTGGGTGCGCTGCGGCGACGATGTCAGAAGCCTGCAAGACGCGCTGTCCACCGCCGCGGCCGACTCCGCCCTGCGGCACGCCCTCTACTACCTCGGCCACCTCGACGACCTGCTCGGCGACCTCGCCCTCCGGCTGGGGATGCCCGTAGACGGCGCCGACTACCGCTCGGCCGCCCAGCCGACCGGCCGCGAGCTCTACACCCGGCGCGCACTGCGCACCGCCGCCGCGGCATGCTAGAAGGGGCCCTTAGCGCCCTTACTCAGTTCACCCGGAAGGACAGGCCGCAGGCGGTGCTGACGGCGTCGGTGTCGGCGGCCAGAGTGGGTACGGCGGCGCCGGCGGCCAGGGAGAGGTAGTCGAGGCCCAGCTTGCGCAGCGGGGCGTCGGCGACGTGGCTCTTGCCCGCGGCGTTGATCAGGGCACTGCCGAGGGTCTTCTGCGCGGCAAGGCCGGACGGGCTGCCCTGGTAGGCGTAGACGGCGTTCGCGCCCGCGTAGCAGCCGGGGTCGGAGGCGGCGGACGCGGTTTTCTCGCGCGGGATCGCGGGCACCGGGTCGACCGTGTGGTGGCGCAGGGCGAAGGCGACGCCGCCGAGCAGCACCACCCACACCAGACTGCAGCAGAGCCCGATGACGGCCTTGTCCCGGCCGCGCTTGCGCCCGGGACCGGTCTCGGCGATCGCGGCGCCCGCGACGAAGAGGTTGACCGGCAGCCAGCCGCCGAGGATGCCGATCCACAGCGCCGCCCTGGCCTTGCCGCTCTCGCCCGGCTCCGGCGGCCCGGTGTAGACGGCGGCGCCGTAGCCGTAGCTCAGTGCCTGCGCGGGCTCCTGCGGGACGCTGTCGTACACCGGCGGGGCGCCGAGCACGTACGGCTGCGGCGCGACGAAAGGGTGCGGCTGGACCGCGTGCTGGACCTGTCCCGAGGCGGACGCGGCCGGCGGGATCGGCGGCGGCACGGGCGGATTGACCGGCCCAGGGCCGTACGGCGACTCGTCCTGCGGATCGAGCAGCGAGTCGCCCCAGTTCAGCGAGGACGGCGGAAGCGAACCGCCCGGCTGGTTCGGATTCTGATACGACGCCATGGCGAGGCCCATCCTAGGCCCTGCGCGTACGGAAGCGCACGGGTTCGCGGCCGTCGGTCTGCGGTTCGCGGCGGGCGCCTCAGCGCTTGGCGGTCCAGTAGACGTCGGTGACGTAGGGGATCTCGATCCGCTCGCCCCGGGTGTCCGGGAAGCGGTCGAGCACCGCGACCAGCTCGGCCCGCACCTGCTCGCGCGAGTCCTCGTCCAGGGTGCTGATCCGGCTCGAGGTCAGCGCCTGGCCGAGCACCCCGTCCCGGTCGGTCAGATACGGATTGGGCACGTGCGCCGAGGCCAGCTTCGACCAGCCGGACCGGCCCTCGAAGGCCGTGCGCCAGGATCCGTCGGTGTGCACCGGCAGCTCCGAGGTGCGCCACTCCTGGTAGACCCGGGAGTACGCGGCGACCCAGGGCACCGTGACGTCGAGGGTGTTCCAGACCAGGCCGAGCCGCCCGTCCGGGCCGGTGACCCGCTCGATCTCGCTCAGCGCGGCCGGGCCGTCGAACCAGTGCCAGGCCTGCGCGGCCACCACCGCGTCCACCGCACCGTCCGCGAGACCGGTCGCCTCGGCCACCCCGTCCACCGCGGTGACCTGCGGCAACAGCTCGGTCAGCCGGGAGCGCATGGCCGCGACCGGCTCCACCGCCACCACCTGGGCCCCGGTCAGGGCGAGCAGCCGGGTGAACTTGCCGGTGCCCGCGCCGAGGTCGGCCACCCGCTGGCCCGGCTTGAGGTCGAGGGCGTCCGCGAGCACCGCGAGGGCACGCGTCGGGTACGAGGGCCGGACGCGCTCGTAGGCCTCGGCGGCGAGGTGATAGCCGGCTTGCGCGGCGTGGTGGATGGCCACGGTGTCGAACCTAGCATCACCGATCATGATTTGAGCGTATTGAACGGTGGCTTGCGCACGGCTACACGGTGACAATCCGATAAACCCGGCCCCGATGCGTAGACTTCGCGGCAGCCCAGTGCCGTCGACGGAAGCCTCAGGTACCGCCGTGTCGATCAATCCTCTGCTTTTCGTCTCCACCGCGGACACCGATCTGCTCGCCGCCCGGGCCGCGGACGCGGGCTACCGGGTGGCCAATCCGGCCCGGGTCGCGGCCGCCGAGTTGCCCGCGCTGCTCGACGGCGTGGAGGTGGCCGTGGTGCGCCTGCTCGGCGGGGCCCGGGTGTGGGAGGCGGGCCTTGCCGCACTGGCCCGGGCCGGCGTGCCCACGATCGCGCTCGGCGGCGAGGCGGTCCCGGACGCCGATCTGATGGCCCACTCCTCCGTACCGGTGCCGGTGGTGGCCGCCGCGTCGGGTTTCCTGGCCGCGGGCGGCCCGGAGAACCTGGCCCGGCTCGCCCGCTACCTCGACGCGGCCGTGCGCGGCGGCGAGCCCGAGGTGGTGCCCGAGCCGGTGCTCGAGGCCCCGGCCTGCGCGGTGCGGCCGGGACGCGCCGCGGATCCGGCCCGCCCGACCGTCGGCGTGGTCTACTACCGCGCGCACGAGCTGTCCGGGAACACCGCGTTCGTCGACGCGCTCTGCGACGCCGTGGAGGCGGCCGGGGCCAACGCAAGGCCGGTCTACTGCGCCTCGCTGCGGGCCTCGTCCGGGCCGGCGGGCGGGGACGGGCTGGTCGCCCTGCTGCGCGGCTGCGACGCCCTGATCACGACCGTGCTGGCCGGCGGCGGCGCGGTGGCCGCGCAGGCGAGCGCCGGGGGCGACGAAGAGGCCTGGGACGTCGGCGTGCTGCGCGCGCTGGACGTGCCGGTGATCCAGGGCATCGCCACCACCGGCTCGCGCGCCGCGTGGCAGGACTCGAACGCCGCGCTCTCGCCCATGGACGCCGCGATGCAGGTGGCCATCCCCGAGTTCGACGGGCGGCTGATCGCGGTCCCGTTCTCCTTCAAGGAGCCCGACGCCGACGGCATCCCGGTCTACCGGGCCGACCCCGAGCGCGCCGCGCGGGTCGCCGGGATCGCGGTGCGGCACGCGGCGCTGTCCCGGAAGGCCAACGGGGACAAGCGGATCGGCATCCTGCTCTCCTCCTACCCGACCAAGCACGCCCGCATCGGCAACGCGGTGGGCCTGGACACCCCGGCCTCCGCGGTCCGCCTGCTCGCCGCGATGCGCGCGGCCGGGTATCAGGTCTCGGAGTTCCCCGAGGACGGCGACACCCTCATCCACAGCCTGATCGCCGCGGGCGGCCACGACGTGGAGTGGCTCACCGAGGAGCAGCTCGCCGCCGCGAGCGCGCGGGTCCCGCTGGCCGAGTACGAGGCCTGGTTCGCCGCGCTGCCCGAGGACCTGCGCGAGGGCATCCGCCGGCACTGGGGCGAGCCGCCCGGCGGCCTCTACGTGGACGGCGACGAGATCGTGCTCGCCACGCTCACCTTCGGCCACGTGGTGCTGATGATCCAGCCGCCGCGCGGCTTCGGCGAGAACCCGGTGGCGATCTACCACGACCCGGATCTGCCGCCCAGCCACCACTACCTGGCCGCCTACCGCTGGCTCACCCACGACTTCGGCGCCGACGCGCTGGTCCACCTCGGCAAGCACGGCACGCTGGAGTGGCTGCCGGGCAAGGGACTCGGCCTCTCGGCCTCCTGCGGCCCGGACGCGGTGCTCGGCGAGCTGCCCCTGGTCTACCCGTTCATCGTCAACGACCCGGGCGAGGGCACCCAGGCCAAGCGCCGCGCCCACGCCACCGTGGTGGACCACCTGATCCCGCCGATGGCCCGCGCCGACAGCTACGGCGAACTCGCCCGGCTCGAGCAGCTGCTCGACGAGTACACCACCGTGCAGGCGCTCGACCCGGCCAAGGCCCCGACCCTGCGCGCGCAGATCTGGGAGCTCGTCACCTCCGCCGAGCTGCACCGCGACCTGCACCAGGAGGCCATGCCGGGCGCGGAGGAGTTCGACGACTTCGTCCTGCACATCGACGGCTACCTGTGCGAGATCAAGGACGTGCAGATCCGCGACGGCCTGCACGTGCTCGGCCGCGCCCCCGAGGGGGGCGAACTGGTCAACGACGTGCTCGCGATCGTGCGGGCCAGGCAGGTGTTCGGCGGCGTGCACGGCGCCCTGCCGGGCCTGCGCCGGGCCATCGCGGCGGCCGAGGGGCTGCCCGAGGACGCCGAGACCGACCCCGCGCACGTGGACGCCCTCGAGGCCCGCGCCAGAGAACTGGTCGAGGCCCTCGCCGCGGCCGACTGGGACGCCGCCGCGCCGGCCCTCGACGCGCTGGAATCGGCCCGGGTGCCCGAGATCCGCGCCGTGCTCGCGTTCGCCGCCGAGGAGGTCGTCCCGCGCCTGCGGCGCACCACCGACGAGATCGACAACGTGCTGCGCGCCCTCGACGGCGGCTACGTGCCCGCGGGCCCGTCCGGCTCGCCCACCCGCGGCCTGGTCGGCGTGCTGCCGACCGGCCGCAACTTCTACTCGGTGGACCCCAAGGCCATCCCCTCGCGCACCGCCTGGGACGTCGGGCTGGCGCTGGCCGAGTCCCTGCTGGAACGGCACAAGCTGGACACCGGCGGCTACCCGCGCTCGGTCGGCATCACCGTCTGGGGCACCAGCGCGATGCGCACCCAGGGCGACGACCTCGCCGAGATCCTCGCCCTGCTCGGCGTGCGGCCGGTCTGGGACGCGGCCTCCCGGCGGGTGACCGGGTTCGAGGTCATCGCGCTCGAAGAGCTCGGCCGCCCCCGGATCGACGTCACGATTCGTATCTCAGGCTTCTTCCGCGACGCGTTCCCGCACGTCATCACGATGATCGACGAGGCGATCCAGGCCGTCGCGCAGCTCGAGGAGGGCGACGAGGACAACTACGTGCGCGCCCACGCCCGCGCCGACGAGCAGGCCCACGGCGACCGCCGCCGCGCCACCACCCGCATCTTCGGCTCCAAGCCCGGGGCCTACGGCGCCGGCCTGCTCCCGCTGATCGACGCGGGCAACTGGAAGACCGACGCCGACCTCGCCGAGGTCTTCGCGGTCTGGGGCGGCTACGCCTACGGCGCCGGCCTCGACGGCCGGGCGGCGCGCCCCGAGATGGACGCGGCCTTCCGCCGGATCGAGGCCGCGGCCAAGAACCAGGACACCCGCGAGCACGACATCGTCGACTCCGACGACTACTTCCAGTACCACGGCGGCATGATCGCCTACGTCAGGGCCCTGACCGGCTCCTCCCCGGCCGCGTACGTGGGCGACAGCGCCGTGCCGGACACGGTCAAGACCAGGACCCTGGCCGAGGAGACCCACCGCGTCTTCCGCTCCCGGGTGGTCAACCCCAAGTGGATCGCGGCGATGCAGCGCCACGGCTACAAGGGCGCCTTCGAGCAGGCCGCCACGGTGGACTACCTGTTCGGCTACGACGCCACCGCCGGGGTCGTGGACGACTGGATGTACGAGCGCCTCGCCGCCTCCTACGTGTTCGACGAGACCAACGCCGCGTTCCTGCGCCGCTCGAACCCCTGGGCCATGCGCGGCATCGCCGAACGCCTGCTCGAGGCGGCCGACCGCGGCCTGTGGGAGCGGCCGGAGGCGGACACGCTGGACCGGCTCAGGGCCGTCTACCTGGAGCTCGAGGGCGAGCTGGAGGGCGACGCGGAGTAGGCGTCTCAGTTCTCGACGTCGTCCTCGGCGGCCGGTGGCGCGCCCAACTCCCTGCCCAGCCGGGCGATGAGCTCCGCCACGCCCGGCTCCGGACTCTCGACCTGCAACTCGGCCGCGCGGGTCCAGGCCTCCACGGCCTCGTCCCGGCGGTCGTCCTCGAGCAGCACCTCCGCGCAGGAGGCCAGACACCGAGCCTGCCGGGCGACGTCGCCGATGAGCGCGCTCACCGCTCCGGCCTGCCGGTGGTGGCGGACCGCGCCGGCCAGGTCGCCCTGCTGTTGCCGCGCGCGGGCCAGCTGAGTCAGGGCGTAGACCTCGGTCAGCGGCGAGTCCACCGCCCGGATCAGCCGCAGCGCCTCGACCAGCTGCCCCTCGGCCTCCGCGGGCCGGTCGAACCGGTCGAGCAGCAGCATCGCGTAGTTGATCTTCACGGCCGCGAGCTGCTGCGGTGCGTCCAGATCGCGCATGGCCTCCAGCGCGACGCGGTAGTTCGCGGCCGACTCCTCGGGCCGGCCCGCGTTGCTCAGCGCGTCCGCGTACGACGCCGTCGCGGTGGCGATCAGCCGCGCCTCCCCCGACTCCTCGGCCGCCGCCACGTACTGCCGCGCCACCTCGAAGGACTCTTCGAAGCGGCCGGCGCGGCTGAGCCCCCAGGCGATGCCGGAGAGCATCATGGTGCGCCCCACCGCGTCCTCGGCCCGCTCGGCGCTGCGCAGGCCCACCCGGTGCGTGTCGTGCATCTCCGACCACAGCCCGCGGTGGAAGTAGAAGTAAAGGGTCTGCGTCGCCAGGATCCAGGCCTCCGGCCCGGGCAGCTCCTGCTGCGCGTACGCGATGGCCGCGGACAGGTTGGGCCGCTCGGCCAGCAGCCAGGCCAGGGCACTGTCCATGTCCGCGAACTCCACCGCGTTCGGCGGCGGCGGTATCAGCTCCATCCGCCAGCGCAGCCGGCTCGGATGCAGCAGGTCCGCCGCGTTGGCCGCCGAGTGGATGTACCAGTGGATCAGCCGGGCCACGGCCGCGGTGCGCTCCGCCGCCGGCTCGTCGCGCAGCACGCACTCGTGCGCGTACACGGCGACCAGGTCGTGGAAGGAGTAGCGGCCCGCGACCTGCTGCTCCAACAGGTGCTCGTCCTGCAACTCCTCGAGCAGCGCCCTCGCCGCGGCCTCGCCCGTCCCGGTCAGGGCGGCGACCCCCGGCGCGGTGAAGTCGCGCCCGGGATGCAGGGCGAGCAGCCGGAAGACGCGGCGCAGGGGCTCGGCCAGGCCCTGATAGGAGAGCTCGAACACCGCGGCCAGGCTGCGCCCGCCCACCTTCACCGTGTCGAGGTCGCCCGCGTGCAGGCGCCCGGCCAGATCGGCCAGCGTCCAGGCCGGCCGGGTGCGCAGCCGCGCGGCCGCGAGTGAGACCGCCAGCGGCAGATACCCGCAGGCCCGGGCGATCGCCGCGGCGGCCTCCGGCTCGGCCCGCACCCGCTCGCGCCCGGCAACCCGGCCGAGCAGCTCCACCGCCTCGGCCTCGTCGAACACGTCCAGCAGGTGCACGTCGGTGCCGTCCAGGCCGGCCAGGGTCCGGCGGCTGGTCAGCAGCACCAGACAGTGCGCCGCGGCCGGTATCAGATCCCGTACCTGGTTCTCGTCCGCCGCGTTGTCCAGCAGGATCAGCGCCCGCTTGCCGTGCAGCTGGTCGCGCAGCATCGCCGCGCGCTCCTCCCGCGACGGCGGTATGTGCTGGGCCGGCACCTCGAGCTGGCGCAGGAACGCGTCGAGCACCGCGGCCGGGTCGGCCGGGGGATGTTCGGGGTCGAACCCGCGCAGGTTCGCGTACAGCTGCAGGTCGGCGAACCGCCCGGAGCGCACCAGCTCGTGTGCCACCCGCAGCGCCAGCTGGGTCTTGCCCACCCCTGTCTCTT